>JACJXV010000003.1 GCA_020636445.1 Lewinellaceae bacterium
ACCGGCCACTGCTATGCGGTGGGCGCGGAAGCTACTGATCGGCAGGATAATATTTACCTGGGGAATACGGAAAATATTGCGGCTACTGATTTTCCGGATATCTTCAGTTATGTAGCACTGGGGCATATCCATCGGCCACAAATGGTTGGACAGCTGAATCACGTACGCTATTCCGGCTCTCTGATTCCCCTGAGTTTTAGCGAAACAAAGGATGATAAAGGCGTTTATCAGTTGACTTATACCGGAGCCCATCTGGAGGATGTTACCTTCCGCCCGTTGCCTGTTTTCCGCAGGCTAAAAACCATTGAAGCTTCCCCGGACGATGCTGAAGAGAAACTTCGCCGCTTTGCCGCCCGCAGGGAACCGGGGTTGACTCCCTGGGTGGAAATCCTGGTGGAAGCGGAAAGCGTACCCCCTCAATTTGATATGACCTTGCGGGAGTTAGGCGCCGAGCTTGGCGTGGAGGTTTTGCGGGTGCGGCTTTTACGCCGGCGTGCGGGAGTGTTAGAGGCAAGCCTCGATCAGGAATTGGAAGAATTGGATGTCCGGGAAGTGTTTCGGGAACGCTGTGCGGCTTTTGAAACGGACGAAGCCATGCTGGCCGAACTCGAACAATCCTTTATTGAATTACAGGAATGGCGGGAGAGTGATCCGCAGCCGTAATCATCCAGTCAGGATAGCGTAGACATGAAAATTCGCAAGATATTACTGAGAAATATTAACTCGCTTCGCCGGGAGTGCGTCATTGACTTCAATGTGCCGCCCCTGGCGCATACCGGGTTGTTCGCAATAACCGGCGATACCGGTGCCGGTAAGACTACTATTCTCGATGCCATTACCCTGGCCCTTTATGGGCAGGTGGCCCGGAATGCCGACCCCAAAGAAGTGATTTCTTTTGGAGCTACCGAGAGTTTGGCTGAAGTTGAATTTGAACACGCGGGGCATCTTTATCGGGCTAGCTGGACTATTTGGCGATCCCGCGGTAAACTAGATGGGAATATTCAGGGGCCTAATCGTTCTTTGGCTAAATGGGACGACAAAGCAGCCGATTACCTGACCATTGCCGAGAAAATAAAGGAAGTTGATCAGGCGATGGAAGAGGTTACCGGCCTCGATTACCAACGTTTTCGACGCTCTGTATTGTTACCGCAGGGCGATTTTGCGGCGTTTCTCGATGCCGGAGAACGGGAACGCAGTGAGCTACTGGAGAAAATAACCGGTACCGAAATATATTCGGAGCTATCGATGGCAGCCTTTCAGCGATTCAGAGCGGAAGAGGAAAGCCTGCGGCGCTTGCAACAAGAGCACCAGGGCCTGCGGATGCTCACACCGGATGAGGTGCTGGCCCTCGAAACTGCTGCGGGCCAATCGCGGGAACTGGCCGAAGAGGCGCAAAATACCCGCAAACAATTAATTGAGCAAAAGCAACTTTACCAGAAGGCAGGACAACTCGAGGAAAAGTTACGTGGCTTGCAAGCCGAAAAACAAACCCTGGATCAGGACCGGCAGGAGCTTGCTCCCCGGCTTGCGGAACTGGATCGCTACAAAAAAGTTCAGCCATTAGAAAAGGATCTGGCCCTGTTAACGGACCGCCAGGAATTGGAGCAACGTCTTCAACTGGAGATTCGCGAATTACAACAGGAATGGGAAGGTTTACATAAACAATGGATTGAACAAAAGCAGGAATTTATTCGGGCGGAACGACAGCTGGCGGAACAACGGTTAATTTTCCGCCGGCAACAACCTACCCTTGAAGAAGTCAAAGACCTTGATTTAACCCTGCGGGAAAAGAGTATCCCGTTTAAGGAAAAGCAAGCTGAATTGGAGCAGCTTCGCCAGGGCTTTCAGGAGACCTCCCAGGCTAAACGCCAACTGGAACAATCGATCCAGGAGATGAAAGTGGAGGCTCGGCAATTGGAAGTCTGGGCGCAATCCCGAAAAGGCTGGAGCCGGCTGCCCGAGGATTATCCTTTGTTGGGGCGGGAGGTGCAACGCCTGGCAGCCCTGGAAGCCAGTGCTGCCGAGCAGTCGTCGCGGGCCAAAGCCTTACAGGAAGAATTAAAGAAATTTGAAGCGGAGCAACAAGCCCTGGTGCGACAGCGGGAAGTAGCTACCACCGCCAGCCGACAGTGGCTGGTGAAGTTTCAGGACCTGGCAGCGGGGCACTTTACCGAAGAGCGGGCTGATGTCCTGCAGTTGCTGGTGGAGGATATTGAAGCCCTGAATCTCCAGCGCGACCGACTGGAAAAACTGGAGCAATGGAATGAAACCTATTTTCAGTTGTTGACAGAACTTTCAGCGTTGGAAGAACGCCTGCTCCATCTGCGCAGTGAAGAAAGCCAACTGAATAAAGATATTCTTTCCCTGTTGGAATCCCTGGAGGCAGCACGGGAAACCCTGGCTTTCAAACAGGCAATTCTCGATCAACAACAACAAATTGCGAATTATGAACAGGATCGTGCCCGCCTGCAACCGGGTGATCCTTGTCCATTATGCCAATCGACCGCTCACCCTTTTCGAGATCATCCGGTCAAACCTTTTGTAGACCGGGCCCGCGAAGAATTTGATCAGGCTCGCAAACGGGTCGAAAAAGCACAAACGGTTTATACCCAACTGCTGAATCGCCAGCAAGCGATTATCCTGGAAATCCAACAACTCACCGCCGAAGAGTGGGAGCCAAAAGCAGGGCGTCGTGAACAGTTACTGCTCAATCTGTTGAGTCAGGAAGAACGCCTTCTGGCCGCGGCCAAGGAGTATTCTCCCGAAGAGTTTGCCGCCACCCAGCGGGAGGGCCTACAAGCTCAGTTGAAAGCCGTAACTGCTTCCATCGAACAAAAGAAACAAGCGCGCCTGCAACTGGCAGAACTGGACCAGCATTTGCGTGAAAATGATCGGCAGATACTCGACCTGGAAAGCCGTTGGGCTAGTACCAATGCTACTTTGCAGGTGAAAGCAGAACAGCTGCGGATAGCATCGCAACAAGCAGCTGTAGAAAAAGAATTAATTCAGAAATCAATTACGGAATTAACCACGGATCTGAGACCCCTGGGGCTTCAATACCGTACAGCCGAAAGTGCCGAGTTGGTGAGTACCCTGCAGCAGTACCGCGATCAGTGGGTCACCAAAACCGAGCGGTTGCAGGAACTCCGCCGTCTTACCGATATTCAGGAACGCGAAAAGCAAATGCGTGCCGATCGCGAAAGAGAATTACAGGACCGTTTACGGGAGCTGGAGAAAACCGTCCGCCAGGAAGAACAAGCGCTGCAGAAAATGCAGCAACGTCGCCAAAGCTTACTGGGTGATCGCAATCCCCTGACTGAACTGGCTCGCTTAAATCAGGAGCTTTCTACGCAGGAAACCGCATTGAATCAGCAACGGCAGGTTTTGGAAGAAGGACGTGTAGGGCTCGAATCCAAACGCAGCCTTCTGGAGCAGCGCAAATTGGAACGGGAAAATGCTGGCCAGCAACGGGAACAGCAGGAACAGGTGCTGCGGCAAGCTGCTGCCAAAGTGGGCGTTCGTAGCCTGGATGAGTTGCGCAAGGCACTACTCCCGGAAACGGAACGCCAGGATATTCAGCAAGCGCAGGAAGTATTGCAACAGCGGGAAGCCGCATGGCAAGGGCAGCAAAAAGAGGCAACAACAGCCAGGGAACAACTGCAGGAACAGCTTAAGGAGCTCCCGGAAGCAGCCGTTGTGGAACAACGACTTGCCGAGGAAGAGACGCGATATCAGGATATTCTGCGGGAACTGGGGCGAATAGAAGAACAACTTCGCCAGCAGGACCGTCTGCAGGAAGAAGCCGGTGAATTGATTACCCAGATCGAAGGACAACAGCTCATTTTCAAGCGCTGGGCCCGGCTCAATGAAATCATCGGCTCCGCGGATGGGAAAAAATTCAGGGTTTTTGCCCAAGGATTGACCCTCCGGAAATTGGTACAGCTGGCGAATCAACATTTGGAACAACTCAACGGGCGGTACCTGATTCATAAAAAAGAGGGAGAAGAACTCAATCTGGAAATTGTTGATACCTACCAGGCCAACAATGTCCGCAATATGAATACCTTATCAGGTGGCGAACGGTTTTTGGTGAGTTTGGCCCTGGCGCTGGGGTTGAGCGATCTCGCTGGCCGGCATACCACCATCCGCTCGCTTTTTATTGACGAGGGCTTTGGTACGCTGGATGATAATAGTCTCGATTTGGTACTCGATACACTGGAAAATCTCCAGGCTGGCGGGAAAACAATTGGTATTATCTCTCACGTGAAGGAATTGAAGGAGCGAATCGGAGTTCAGATTCAGGTGCAAAAGCAAAGTAATGGTTTCAGCCAATTGGCAATTGTGGACTAACATCGCCTGCTGGTCTGGATTTCGACTAGGAAAATCGATTTTTATCGCTTTATTTCTCTCATTTTGTTTTAATTTGTGGCTAATCGAAAAAAACAGAAATCGCTATTACGATACGCAATACCAGCATGCAGAAGAATTTAAACTCCCTTTTTGGGTCTCACCACGGACTAGACGAGAAAAGCATGAGCTTTTTGACGGGAGCCTTGGAAAAGAACAACCTCCCCGGATTCGACTATATCGAATACAAACAGGCGCTCAACACCTTATCCAGTATGAACATGGACGAAGAAACAGCTTTTCGTTCTGCTTATGCTACCGCCTCTACCATGGGGCTTACCAAGGAAAAGCTCCTGAAAACCGCAGATCACTACAAAAAGATATTGGCTACGGAGAAAGCGCAGTTTGATAATGCGCTGCAAAAGCAGATAGATCAGCGGGTAGGGGCCAAACAGCGGGAAGTGGAAACTTTGCGCAAACAAATTGCTGATTTTCAAGCTAAAATCAAGGAACTTGAGCAGAAAATTGCCCAAGCCCAGTCCACAATTGATCAAGCTGATGACTTAATCCAGGCCGCACAGGAGAAAATTGAATCCACGAAAGATGGCTTCGAAAACACCCTGACAGCGATTGTCAATGAGATTAACAAGGATATTGAAAACATTCAACGATTTTTATAAAACCGAAAGCAATGCCTGACGCAGCTCAGTTCAATAACTCGGAATTCAAACCCAAATCTTTCTGGAGTCGCCCTGAAGGGCTGACCGGGGCAATCTTTATGATTGCTATCCTGGGAGGATTGGGATACCTCGTCTTCGCCAACCTCGCTGCCATCATTACGCTGGCAGGAAACGTGCTTTACCTAACCCTGATGCTATTGGCGCTGGGCGCAGTACTCTATATGGTGCTCGACCCGCGTATGCGCAACCTGGTTTGGTATATGTATAAAAGCATTATGCGCTCACTCACCGGGCTTTTCGTTACGATTGACCCCATCGGAATCCTTAAAAATTACGTGGAGGATCTGGAGGATAATCTGGGGAAAATGCGCAAACAAATTGGTGTGTTACGCGGTCAAATGCGCAAACTCCAAACCCTGGTAGAAGAAAATACCAAGGAGATCGAGAACAATATGCGCCTGGCCCAGGCCGCCCGGGATGCGGACAAAGAAAAGCAATTGCTGCTCAGCTCCCGCAAGGCTGCCCGTTTACAGGACAGTAACGAAAAATACAATGCGTTGCTGCAAAAGATGGAGATCCTCTACCGCATTTTGAATAAAATGCATACGAATTCGGAGATCCTTCTGGAAGACACCAAAGACCAGGTTAAACTCAAAGAACAGGAACGCAAAGCTATTCGTACCTCCCACTCTGCCATGAAATCAGCGATGAGTGTAATCAGTGGTGATCCTGATAAGCGCGCTATGTTCGATATGGCCATGGAGTCCATCGCCGATGATGTTGCCAATAAAGTGGGTGAAATGGAACGCTTCATGGAAATGTCATCAAGCTTCATGGATTCTGTTGATCTGCAGAATGGCCTCTTCGAAGAACAGGGTATGAAAATGCTCGAAGAATGGGAAGAGAAAAGTACTTTGATGCTGCTTGACAGCGGTCGCCCGGCCAAGTCTGATTTTCTGGACCTGGATAGTCCGGTTGCCCGCCCCGAAAAACAACAAAAAGGGGATTCGAACTACGACAACCTGTTTAATGGATAACTTTTCAGAGTAATCTATTTTCAACAGAGGGAAGAGTCTCTCGGCCAATTGCGTCGAGAGACTCTTTTTGGTTAGGGGGGAACAGGTTTGCTTGTGTTGCCGAATCCAGCGTAGTTTTGAAATAGTCTCTAGGTAAAGAAAATTAAACCGAAAAATATGACCTCACAAACGTCAAAGCATTTGGCTGGCTTTATAGAAACCGTCGCGCATTATCGGGCATTACTGGATCAATATTCGCTGGAAGATTTACAACGGCAACCCGCAGCGGATAGTTGGTCTCTTGGGCAGGTAATATACCATGTCGCCGCGGTTTCCCGGTTTTTTAATCTTCGAATGGTGGAGCAATGCCTGTCTTCGTTAGATAATTCGCAAGAGGGAAAGCCTGACCTTGCCGGGGCCGCGTTTGCTGCCGACAATTTGCCGCCTGTTAAGATAAAAGTTCCCCCGTCCCCGCAGTATACGCCACCCGTTCCGAATTCGATAGCAGAATTACAGCAGCTGCTGGATGATTTACAACCCCGGATGGTGGAAATGGCAGCTCGCCTGGATCAAGCTAGCCAATCTGGTAAAATGGCACATCCATCATTGGGATATCTCGATGCCTGGGAATGGTATCAGCTGATCGGGATGCATCTTCGGCATCACCTCCGGCAAGTGGCTGAACTCAAGAATTTTTTGGCTCAGCAAGACTGAATAAAATGGGATGTTTTCTTTCATATCCCGAAGCGGTAAGAAAATCCTTACCGCTTCGGGGAAATGTTTAATTGCCGGCCACTGCGGCAGCGGCATCTATTTTGCCCCAACCAAAGTTGCCATCCCGGGCGGGATAAAATTGGGAAGCATTCTTAAGGCGGGTAAGCACCTGATCGCGGGTCATCGAGGGATTCGTGGCCCAGACTAAGGCTGCAATGCCGGCGGTGGTTGCTGTAGCTGCTGAGGAACCACCCACGGTTGCGGGTTGGTTGCCGCTCATCGCCAGGGTCAGTGCAGTGCGCCCGTCATCATTGCGACGCTGCATAACGGCAACAAAATCAACTTTATCACCGTCATGGCAGGTGTTGCATCTTACCAGCGGTAATCCATCCTTGACACCGGTGACGGCTACGGTTTCATTCATGCTGGCTGGGAAAATGACCCCCCACCAGGAAGTCCAGCTTAGGGAGGTACCAGCTGCGGCAAAGATTAGCTTCCCTTTGCCATAAGCATAGCGGACAGCGTCAGCTACCCGGCTGTTAGAAAATACATCGCCAATAGACATGCTGATTACTTTCACTGCGCCATCATTGGCGGCAATGGTGAGCCCGTCAGCAACGCCACGTTTTTCACTCGATCCATTGATGACAACATCACCGGTTACCCGAATAGCCAGGAGGTTGCAATTATAGGCAACACCGACATTGGTGCCATCCGTGCCGCGGGGAGCCGCGATTAACCCAGCCATCTGGGTACCATGGCCACATTGGTCATTGGGGCCGTCGGGGGTTGAGGTAAACCATCCACTGACGTAAGTCCCTAAGCGGGTGATACTGCGACTGGTGCTGTATCCCTGGTTAAATTGACTGCCTAACTTTGGCTGATTTGGTGAGGTACCCGTATCCAGCAACGCTACCTTGATATTGCGACCGGTACTTTGGCTCCAGGCATTCGGTACATTCATCTCGGTCAGGTGCCAGGATTGTTTTACTCCGGGGGCAATAGTACTGTAATCAGCTGAAGGAATACCAAAATTGGGTTCTAAACCACAGCCGGAATCACTGCGCAACTCTTGCTCTGAACCATACCCCATGGGCTCTACATAGCGAACTTCGGGCATTGCACGCAGGTCGGTAATAATCTTTTGACTAAAGATTTTAATATCGATGGCGGGTAAGTAGAGATCATCGGCAAAAGGCATCAGATCGGCAGCCGTATAATTTTTCCCCGGAAACTCCCGGTTAGTGGCTTCCACAATATAGGTAATAAGAGCAGTGCGAGCCTTCCGCCAAACAGGATCCTGGATGTTGATTTCGTGCATACGCTGATCGATGTTCTGAAAACCAGCAGGTTGGTAGCCAACTGCCATCACCGAATCAGTTTGTACTGAAGCACTGTAAAGCAGGTGCTCATCACCCATGCTCCATTCAAATCGGTTGTGTTCTTGTAGTTGCCGCAGCACGAAGCGATTAATGTCAGCGCGCTGTAGTGGCGCTTGTTGTTCCACCCCGGGAGGCGTTTCCGGAGCAGGATTTAGGGAAAGATCATCTTTGGCACAGGAGGCGAGCACTACTGTTACCAATACTAAGAGGGGCCATTTACGCGTCATATTCGCGAGTTTTAAGGGTGGACAAATGTAATTAGTGTATGGCATGGCCAGGCCGGGTGCAGGCCTGGTTTAATTCTTCAAATTCAATCGGGAAAGAGTGAAAATTTGTTTAACAAAAAAATAACCCATAGGATAGGGTTATTTTATTCGAATATAAGTATGTGGACAAAATTAATTGGAGTTATAATTTGAGAAGTTTATGGTCAGTTCTGAACCAACAGCGGCCAGAGCCGACCAAACTGCGAAAAAGAGATTTTGGGTAGCAACATAGTCTGTCGGTTTTAACCACCTGGCTTTAAGTTCTTTCCAAAGTCTTTCGATAATATTGAGATGAGGCGAATAAGGGGGTAGATAAAAAATGAATAGCCCTCTGTTTTGCCAAATTTGTAAACGTTCTTTGATTTTATGGGCAGTATGTATTCGAGATCATTATCGAGCACTACTACGGTTGGCTTTTGGCAAGTCAAGGAGAATTCGTCCAGTTTTTGCCAAACGAATTCGCTGTTGATAGTGCCTATGCAAGTATCGAAAAACGCCGATTATCGCGTGAGCAATCCCCAAATATTCCGTGATTTGCCTTTTTGTAACCATCGATTTCTACCGTTTCATCTTCAAACCTGGCCAGCCGTAAGAATGGCACGTAACGCATTCTGGTCCTCAGGCTCTCGTCGCCGTAGAAAAGATCAATTTGACCTGCTTCACTTTGTTTTCCCTGGCAACCCTAGCATTTCACGGCGTGGGGATTACATCTTTATCCGGCTTTCCTTTGGGCTACTTCAGTCGGATGCGTTTGAATCAGCACGGAAGTTTTTAAAAACCGTTTGAGCCTTCAGGCTGAATTTTTATCAATCAAATCGTCTCTAAAGCTTAATTGGTTTGGAAAGCCTTTGGCGATCTTCCCCACCCATTCGGCGTACCGCGGGGAGGGGTCGTCAGAACTTTGTCCAGTTTTTGCTTCCGTCCTTGACCAACTTGCCGGGCCACCGCCACCGCCTGGATCCGACACCAGCTTTCATAGCCTGTTTTGTAACCAATCCAACCCTGTGTTGATCTGGACTTTGGCTCAGGAGGGAGGGTCTTCTGCTATGTCTTTGCTGAAACGGCCTTCCGATTTTAGCAAAACCATCCGGCATCTTTGACGAAAAGCGTGGCTTTTCCCTGTACGATAACCGTTTCTAGTTCCTCTCGCTGTTTAGTGCTCAATTTGACCCAGGATTTTCTGCCCATGATTTTTTGAACAAAAATAATCACTAATTATTTTGTCCACATACTTATATTATTTTATTTGGAAAATAAGAGGTGTGATCGTAAAAAAAACACATAAGGAATTTTTTCCTGTGATGGGGAGTATACCTACATAAGGTTACGGCGGGTAAAAAAAACAGCAACAAACAACCACTGCCTACTGCTTACTGATTTCCAATTTCCAATTTCTCATTTCTCACCCCGATGAAGTCAGGGCAAGTTTCTCATTTTCAAGTAGGGTAAGCCTATTCTAACCTTTAATTCTTCAGTTGACAAACCACTAGCTGGTCGGTTTCTCCGCTAATGGTTTTTCCCGCCAATAACCGGCCAGCGCTGATCCGGTCATATTCATCAGGGGCCCAAAAACGATAGGGGCGAGCCCCATCGTTGCCACTTTACCCATTTCGAGTGCCAATCCCGATGCCAGGCCACTGTTCTGCATACCTACTTCGATGGCAATAGTTCGGCAATCTGCCGGGGATAGTCGAAGTAAACGGGCAACCCCAAACCCCAGGAAATAACCCGCTACATTGTGCAGCAGGCAGGCGAGTATCAGTGGGGCGCCAATGGCCAGCAGGTTGTCGCGCCCACTAGCGGTGATGATAGCGATAACCAGGGCAATACCAATCATGGATACCCGGGGCATCAGTTGATTAATCAGTGCCAGATGGCGCCGGAAAATACGGTTAACCATTAGGCCGGCAGCGATAGGTAAAACGACAATCTTGACCATGCTGAGCATCATCGTAGCGAGATCAACTTCGACATAAGCGCCGCCCAATAAACGCATAAGCAGGGGAGTCATCAGAGGAGCCAAAGCAGTGGCCACAGCCGTCAGGGTAACGGATAATGCTACATTCGCCCTTGCCAGAAAACTCATTACATTAGATGCTAATCCGCTCGGGGAACAGCCCACTAAAATGATCCCGGCCGCTATTTCGGGCGGGAAACCAAAGCCAGCTGCCAGACTCCAACCCACCAGGGGCATAATTGAAAACTGGCATAGCAATCCGGTGATGACCGGTCGTGGGGTTCGGATTACGCCCCGGAAATCCTGAATACTCATCGCTGTACCCATACCAAACATAATCACCTGGAGCAACGGGATGATGAGCCGCTGCAGCGAAAATTGTCCGATATGACTAAATAAAGCTGGATAGAAAAGCGCGGCCAGTGCTGCCAGGAGCACCCACAGCGAAAAAGAGATCAGGCGGAACTGCATGTGTTTGCCGGCCTGCCAGGCAGCCAGACCCAGCACCGTCAGCAGGAGTAAAGGCCACCACGCCATCGCTTAATAATTTTCGTAACCTTCTTGTTCCAATCGGCGAAATTTAATAGCTACCTCTTCTGCCAGGCTGGCTTTGTAAGCTACCATACTATCCCGCACCTGATCATCTGAGGCGCCGATGATTTGTGCCGCAAGTATACCCGCATTCTTGGCGGCATTTACCGCTACGGTAGCCACCGGAACACCATTGGGCATCTGGACGATGGATAATAAGGAGTCCCAACCATCAATCGAATTCGATGATTTTATCGGAACGCCGATGACGGGAAGGGGGGATAAAGAAGCAACCATCCCCGGTAAATGCGCAGCGCCTCCTGCTCCGGCGATAATGACCCGGATACCTCGCTGGTGGGCGGATTGCGCAAAAGTAACCATCCGCTCCGGTGTACGGTGGGCCGAAACGATGGTTACCTCAAATGGTAGCCCAAAGGTTTTCAGAATATCCGCCGCCTGGCGCATAATAGGCAGGTCCGAATCCGAACCCATGATAATACTGATAATTGGTTGCACAGTGCCGTATTTTGAGGTAGTAAGAGTAACCGATTGTTTAGATTTCGAAATCTATACCGCGTTTGACCAGATCTTTATACTTAAGCCGCTGAAGTTCTTCATACCGCTCTTTGTTGAACCGATACAATTTAGCAGGGCGGTGAGCTACGTTTTCTTGTATCCCCGCTTCTTCCAGGACATCCATTTTCAAGATCCGCGTTCGAAAATTACGCTTATTCAGGGATTCGTCGACACCCAGGATTGTTTCATAAAGTTGCTGTAACTGGGTGAGCGTAAATTTTTCCGGGAGTAACTCAAATCCAATCGGTTGGTACCGAACTTTTCCCCGCAACCGGGTCAGGGCTGTTTCCAGAATTGTGTCGTGATCAAAGGCTAGTTGGGGAAGGTCCTGTACAGAAAACCAACGAACGTTACGCGCATCTGAAGCCGCCTTGACCGGATGTTCTGCCAAGTTAACAAGAGCGTAGTAGGCAACACTGATAACCCTGCCCCGCGGATCACGTCCTGGTTCGCCAAAAGTGAACAGCTGTTCTATGAAAACATCGCGCATATTGGTTTCTTCCTCGAGTTCCCGCAGGGCTGCTGCTTCGAGGTCCTCTTCCAGGTTTACGAAGCCCCCCGGCAATGCCCAATGTTCAGCAAATGGCTCATGACGGCGTTGGATGAGCAACACCTTGAGCTCACTGCTTTCTTCCAACCCGAAGATTACACAGTCGACCGTTACTGACGGTCGGGGGTACTCATACGTATAGGGCATAGTTTAGTTGGTTTTGACTTCTCCGCTTAAAGATAAGGGCTTCCGGCTATTTTCCGCGTGTAAGGTTTGCGCCAATTCAATACGGCGCTTAGCCAGGGCAGGAGCCATGCCTATGGCGTAAGGTTGGTCAGCAACTTGCATGAATGCAGACCACTGCTGTCGTACACTTTCCTGGATACTACTTAAGCCAGGTGGATCATAAACGAGTTCTCCCTGCCGGAAAATGGGGAGTAACAAATCCTCGCCCTGGTCGCTGGTGAGGAAAATGGTCTCTCCTCCGTTGAAGGTGCATAGGGTAGGGAGGATGGGAGTATCAGCTTGAATGTCATAGAGAGTATCCCCCACTGGACCCCCCTGGTTATCTGTCCACCGGCGTACCTGCAGGATCCCAGGAACAGACATTTTCAAGGGTACTTCCGATAGTTTCATGCGCGGCAACCAGGATCCATCTGCTTGCTGGATGGCTGCCAATTTATACACACCTCCGAGAGCAGCCTGACCTCCACCAGTCACCAGTTGAGTACCCACTCCCCAGGCGTCAATAGCAGCACCAGCTTGGCGAAGGCGGCTTATTTGCTGCTCATCAAGCTGGTCAGAGGCAATGATTTGTACTTGAGGAAAACCTGCAGTATCCAAAAGCTGTCGCGCCTGTCGACTAAGTTCAGTCAAATCGCCGGAATCCAGCCGGATGCCTCTTAATTCGCGCCCTTGCCGCCGCATTTCCTGAGCTACCGTAATGGCATGCGTTACGCCGGTAAGGGTATCATAGGTGTCCACCAGCATTACGCTGCTGTTGGGCATAGTCTCTGCATAGGCTCGGAATGCGTCGAGTTCGTTGGGAAAACACATAATCCAACTGTGCGCATGGGTACCAACGACGGGAATCCGGTAGTGCTTACCAGCCAATAAATTACTGGTGCCAGCAACGCCCCCGATAAATGCCGCCCGGGAAGCCGTTAGCCCACCATCGATACCCTGGGCACGGCGCAAGCCAAATTCGTATACAGGATCACCCGCTGCAGCTGCCGCAATAGTTGCAGCCTTAGTGGCTATCAGGGAGGAGAAATTGATCAGGTTGAGCAGGGCTGATTCAATCAGTTGTGCCTGCAGTAAGGGGCCTTTAACCCGAACCAGCGGTTCGTGCGGAAAAACGATTGTGCCTTCTGCAACCGCATCAATGTCACAGGTGAACTTTAGCCGCTGCAGGTAATTGAGAAAAGCAATCTCAAACAAGGGAGTACCCCCTGGGTTTTGTAAACTCCCCAGGTACTGGATATCATCGACAGTAAACCGCAGCTGCTGCAGATAGTCTATGACTAACTCGAGGCCCGCCGCAACCACAAACCTACTGCCGGTGGGATTGCGCCGATAGGTCAGGTTAAAAACTGCAGGCTGCTGATCCATTTGTTTTTTCCAAAATCCATAAGCCATGGTCAGGTGGTAAAGATCAGCCAGTAACCCCAGGGTAAGTGGACCCTCTCGTCTTAAATGGGTATGTTGCATGTGACTTAGTTTAAAAACAAAACTAAGGTATGCCTTTTTTATCTTTCTGCCAACCTTTCCCTCGAAAAATACCTCCTTGGTAAAGAAAATAACTCATGAGAAACCAAATCCTGAGCTTTGTGCGTTTTGCAGCTATGAAGAAATATGTATGGCTCGCTGGTATTTTACTGACTGCCGCGGTAAATGCCGGGGCGCAATCGGATTCGGGAGAAACGCCACCTCCTGATTGGCGGCAACCTCAACGATCCTGGGAGTGGTTTACGGCCGTTGACGGGAAGTTTAGCGTGCTCACCCCGGGCGCCATGCAGGAAAAAGTAGACACTATCAGTACGCCCGTTGGGCCGCTGGATTACCATGTCTACTACTTCCAGGAATCCCGGGAAGGAGGCGAGAATATTTTGTACATGGTAAGTTATTGTGATTATCCTCCGGGTGCCATGCATGAAGATTCGACGGCTTTACTGGAGGAGTTTTACGCAGCAACCATGGACGCCGCTGCTTTTAGTATTAACGGAGAGGTGGTGTATTCCGGGGACACGCATGCCGCTTCGGGATTATCGGGTAAAATTTGGCGAATTCATTATAAGAACGGCAAAGGGGTCATCAAAACGCGAGCTTTCATGGTAGGGTCCCGCTATTACGCCGTACAAATTGTTACCTACCGGGAGTTAAGTCTGAATCCGGCCAGTGATCGATTTTTGGATTCTTTTCGGGTCTTATGACTTTCCGAGGACGGTTCCCGGCCGTTTGATTGGTAGGCTGCCCCAGGGTTATTATCTTTGCCGGGGTAAACACCCTGCAAATGCCAAATATCATCGTTTTTCCCGGGTCTTTTGATCCTATCACTGTTGGTCATGTAGACTTGGTCAAACGTGCCATCCCCCTGTTTGACAAGATTATTGTTGCCGTCGGGCTGAATACCCAGAAGAAGGCACTTTTTTCGCTGGAACAACGGATGGAGTGGTTAAGACAGGTTTTTGCAGAAGACCCCCGTGTTGAGGTCGATTATTTTGAACATCTCACCGCTGATTACTGTCGCCGAATTGGCGCTAATTATTTACTGCGTGGCTTGCGAAATGCATCCGATTTTGATTACGAGAAAACAATTTCCCAACTCAATCATATTATAGGGGACGGACTGGAGACTATTTTTTTGATCAGTCAACCAAGTTACTCCCATATCAGTTCTACGATTGTACGCGAAATTATTAAGGGGGGAGGCGATGCCAGTCCATTTATTCCTTCCTCTATTCATATTGCGCCAACCCCGGGAAACAGACCATCTCACTAACCATATAAAACACCACTGTCCAATGGCAGATGCTTACTTTCAAATTCCAGCAATAACCAATGAACCGGTTTTGCAATACGCGTCGGGATCCCCGGAGCGAAAGGCCCTTCAGGCTGCCCTGGCCGACTTCAAAGCGCAGGAAATAGAAATTCCCATGACTATTGGGGGTCAAAAAATATTGGCAGGCGAAAAAATAGCCATTCATCCTCCGCATGAGCGTTCGCACACCCTGGGCTATTACTATAAGGGAGGTGCCAAACATATCCAACAAGCTATTGATGCTGCTCTGGCAGCCAAGCCCGCCTGGGAAGCAATGCCCTGGCAGGAACGAGCAGCTATTTTCCTTAAAGCAGCTGACCTGATCAGCGGCCCTTACCGTGCCCGCTTGAATGCCGCAACAATGTTATGCCAGTCGAAGAATGCCTTTCAGGCAGAGATTGATGCGGTGGCTGAATTGGTGGACTTTTTCCGGTTCAACGTGCAGTTTATGACGGAAATCTACCAGCAACAACCGATCTCGGCGCCACTTACCTGGAACCGCATGGAGTATCGTCCGTTGGAAGGCTTCATTTTCGCCATTACGCCGTTTAATTTTACCTCTATTGCGGGGAATCTACCAACAGCTCCAGCCCTGATGGGGAATGTCGCTATCTGGAAACCCGCTGAGACACAGATTTACTCAGCTGCTGTCATTATGGAGGTGCTGGAAGAAGCTGGCTTGCCAGCAGGTGTGGTCAATTTACTGATGGTAGATGGACCGGCAGCAGGGGATATCATTTTCTCCCATCCAGATTTTGCGGGCCTACATTTTACCGGGAGCACCAAAGTCTTCCAGCACCTGTGGTCGACCATTGGCAAAAACATTACCCGCTACAAGACTTATCCACGGATTGTTGGGGAAACCGGAGGTAAGGATTTTGTTCTGGCTCACCCGTCCGCGGATGTACAGGCGCTGGCTGTTGCCCTGGCCCGTGGGGCATTTGAATACCAGGGGCAAAAGTGCTCGGCGGCTTCCCGGGCGTATATCCCGGAAAATATTTGGCCAGAGTTGCGCGAGCGCCTGATAGAAATCGTAAGCTCCTTTAAAATGGGCTCTCCTGAAGATTTTGGCAACTTTATCAATGCCGTTATCGATGAACGGGCTTTCGATAAAATTACCAACTATATCGCCTATGCCCGCGATGAAGCCGATGCGGAAATTATCCAGGGAGGAACTTATGATAAAACGGAAGGGTATTTCATAGCTCCAACCGTGGTAGTGACTACGAATCCGCATTTCAAGTTGCTGGAAGAGGAGATTTTCGGTCCGGTACTAACGATTTATGTATACCCGGAAAATGGATTTACGGATGCCATCCAGTTGGTGGATACGACTTCTCCTTATGCCTTGACGGGGGCTATTTTCTCCCAGGATCGCGAGGCTATTGCATTAGCTACTACCGCTCTTCGGCATGCCGCCGGTAATTTCTATATCAATGACAAGCCGACGGGCGCTGTAGTAGGCCAACAGCCCTTTGGAGGGGCTCGGGCTTCCGGTACCAACGACAAAGCGGGTTCGGTGTGGAATCTGCTCCGGTGGGTATCACCGCGAGCGATTAAGGAAAACTTCCAACCACCCTACGATTATCGCTATCCTTTCCTGGATAGTGAGTAAACATCCCTTTGGGATATTATCTGCCCGCTGAGAGAACCCCGGGAGTTGGGGTTCTCTCAGCGTTTGGTTTCTGGTTATCGGGAGTCTTTGGACTCCCGATCAGGCCTGGAAACTAGTGATCTTCAGATCGCTCTTCCAGTTACCTTGAGCCTTATTTTTTCCAACCAACCCTGCCTGCCAGCACCGTTGAAGCAACGTGTCTGCCTGACCGAATAAACATTGAGCGGTAATCAGTAGTGAAATAGAGAAGGTTATGCGGAACATATTTCGCTAATTTGATAAACGATGGCCAAAGCCGCAGGGCCTTCTTTGTGAATTGGCTCACGCCATAACTGAATTCGTCAAACTTAGGATTCTTCCGGTTATCGGGAGTCTTTCGACTGGTTATCGGGAGTCTTTCGACTCCCGATGAGGCCTGGAAACTAATGATCTTCAGATCGCTCTTCCAGTTTCATTGAGCCTTATTTTTTCCAACCAACCCTGCCTGCCAGCTACCAGTAGGGTAGGAAGTGCAATTTTGCATAATCGAAGCAGGTCGAGGAGCCCTCAAGTCTCCTTGCGTCAGGTATCTTGTTCTGATCCTCTTTAGAGCTACCTTATACACGTAGTGCCCCCCGGAACCCCCGGGCGGCATAATACGAGGAAGCGCTGTTGTGGTAGACAAAAACATGGGCATAACGAAAATCAGCGAAAAGGGCTCCTCCCAGCGTTCTGATTTCAGCAGGTGTTTTGATCCAACTCGACGTTTTGGCATCGAAGGTTCCCAACTGCTGTAGCGCCCGGTATTCTGCTTCGCTTAAGAGTTCAATGCCAATAGCCGCGGCCATATCGAGCGCATTAGCTGCAGGCTTATTTTCTTTTCGCGCATCCAGAGCTTCCCGGTCATAGCACAAACTTCTGCGACCCGCCGGACTTTCTGCAGAGCAATCGTAGAATAGATATTCCCCCGTTTCTTTATCATACCCCACAACATCGGGTTCTCCGCCGGTTGTTTCCATGGCATGGAGTACAGTTAATTTATCAACATTGGCATCCAGCTTTGCTTTTATATCAGCCCAGGAAAGACCTTCATGGCGGCTCCCGTTTTTTTTAAACCGATTTTTAAGGGTGTTGAGTAGTTCCTCCCGTTGTGCCGGTGTTAACTCTTGTTTAGTAGGCATGTTTTAATGTGTTTTTGCAAAGGACTATATCCCTTGCCCAAATGTCAGCAGATTGTTATCCGGGTCAAGTATTGAAAATTCCTTTTGCCCCCAAGGTTTAACCGCCAGCTTTCCGTTGGGGTGGATGGGGGCTTCCCTGGCTAATAGATACTGGTAAAAACCATCAATATCATCCGTGCGAATATACACTTGTCCGTAATTATCCTTGGGATCCAGTTCCTTGAATTCAAAAAGATGAATTTGGATTTGGTCTTTTTGTACCATAAGGTAGTTAGGAAAATGAGTGCTTCCAAATTCCTGAAAACCCAATTTGTGCAGGTAAAAGTCCCGGGTAATGGCCTTATTGCGCATGGGCAATTTGGGGTTGATAGCAGTAAGCATCGATTCTAACGTTTGCAGTTATACCTTTCATTTTGTGAAGCATTAAGATAAGGACATTGGTCAAAACCTTGCGCAGCTTTGGTCAGGCTATCCGATTTTTTACGGATGCCACCTCCCTATTTGATGATCAAACTGCTGATGTGAGCCTTGGTTGGCTCGTATTCCTTGCCGGAAAACATGGCATAATGCAGTAGCCATAACCAGATCATGATGAGTATAGTACCAGATTCGCATTAATTGCCTACCTTTCCCGGCATAGCGGCTCCCTGGAATCAAAAGACTCCAACATGAACCACTGGTTCTTCTAATCTTTTGCGCCATCACATTAGTGAACAACTTCCAAACTTTCCTCAAAAGAGTGCTTACCCAATTTTAAGGCATAGCCGAAAGTTGGGATACGGCACCAAAATTCTCCCAGTACATTAAATGGATATGATTTCAGTCGGATAGCGCTGAAATAGACATGCGTTATAATTAAGACTAAAAAGACAGACATGCTCGAAAAACTGACAGCCAAGAATCAACGCACCAAGAGGCATACGCAGGAATACCGGAAGCATTTCGCCCTCAACCGCAATGCAGCAGGTTTCAGTAAGGAAATGAAGGAGCACATCTATACGCTGGTCTGTGACCGTGCTGAGGGCCCCTATGTTTATGATCTTGACGGAAACGCCTATATTGATCTTACCCTTGGCTTCGGCTCCATTTTATTCGGACATAATTATCCCCCGGTCCGTAAAGCTATTGAGGAGCAATTGACCAAAAGTTGGTCTGTTGGTCCTATTTCCCCTCTGGCGGGGATACTAGCCAGGGAGATAGCCAACGTAACGGGGGTAGAACGGGTTGCTTTTTTTAATTCAGGAACTGAGGCTGTTATGGTTGCCTTGAGGCTTGCCAAAGCAGTTACCCGGAAAAACTATATAGTGTTTTTCAAAGGCGCCTATCATGGCACTTTTGATCCTCTCCTAACCTTGAAAAATGACCACGCCAGTCAGCTGGCCAAGGCCATTATCCCAGGAGTCACCCAATCCACGCTTAACGAATCCTACCTGCTCGATTATGGTTCGCCGGAGTCCCTGGAGTTCATCCAAAAGCATCAAGACGAAATTGCCGCAGTCCTGGTCGAGCCCGTGCAAAGCCGCAACCCTTCCTTTCAACCCCACGAATACTTGCAGGAGCTTAGACAAATAACAGCAGCCAATAATATTGCATTGATCTTCGATGAGGTCATAACCGGGTTCCGAATCGGGATCGGGGGCTGTCAACAGCATTTTGGGGTGACTGCGGACATTATCACCTATGGAAAGGTTATTGGTGGTGGACTTCCCATCGGGATAGTTGCAGGGAAAGCAAAATTCCTTGATGCAACAGACGGGGGCTTTTGGCAGTACGGCGATGATTCGGTTCCCACCGTCAAAGCAACATTTGTTGCAGGCACGTTTTGTCACCACCCGCTGGCGATGGCCGCTGCGTTAAAAACAGTGGATATAATAAAGCAAAACGATGGAAAAGTATTGAAAGAGCTGAATGCGACCACTGCTGCCTTTTGTGCAAGGCTGAATGCTTTTTTCAGTGCCAATAATTACCCTGTATCGGTCCAGCATTTTGCCTCGCTTTTCCGATTCACCACACCCGGGAAGTTGAGTTTGTTATATTACCTGTTGTTAAATAACGGGGTGTATATCTGGGAAGGTCGAAATTGCTTTCTTTCACCGGCACATACTCCGGAGGTGATTTCTGCTCTCGAAGAAAAAATAGCCATAAGCTGCCGCCAGCTTGAAGAGCAGGGGTTGATGAAGAGGACAACCCTGCAAACGAATTAAAACGGAACTATCGTGATGAAAAAGAGCTTACTATATAGCGAAGGAGATTATGCCATCTGGCGACATGAAGGAATTCCGGATGAAGCACTGGCTTTTTTGGATCGGATTGCCTGGGGAAATGATGGTGCCGTTTATGAGCATAAGAACACGGAAGAGCATATTCGCCTGCTTCACCAGCCCACCCTGATCGCTATCCACGAAACAGATAAAATCCAGGGGACAGCTGTTTTTTGTAATACCCCTGTTACTGTCGGAGCTTTGTCGTTGAATTGTTATTACATCCGCTACTTCGCCTCATCAAGGGAGATCAGGGGGAAAGGGGTCATGAAAAAATATGGCATCAAGGTCATGGAGACCATTCGCGATGATGAAAAAGCCAAGACCGTTTTCTTCGCTTGCATCGAAAAAGGGAACAAGGCCTCCTATAAAACAGTAGAAAGTGCTGGTTATGAAAATATTGGCATTATCAAGACCAATGGCTTTAGTCGCTATTTTCCCAGAAGAAGTAAAAATATTGAACAGGTTAATACTGATTTGGTCCGCGAGGAAGTACTCGCTTTATTGAAACAACAGTACGCAGCGTACTCCCTCGTACAGTTCAATTCTATTTTTCTCCAGGACCAATATTACGTCATTCGGGAAAATGGAGAAATTGTGGCGGGCTGTCAGTCCCACCGGGTTCACTGGGTGATCAATAAAATGCCCGGATTCATGGGCAAAATAATCATGCGGGTAGTGCCCCTGATCCCCGTATTGAACCAATTGTTTAATCCCAAGCGATTTGAGTTTTTAGCGTTCGAAGGAATTTACGTCAAACCCGGATTTGAAAACAGGTTGATGGAGCTCTTTGAAGGGCTATTAGCCAGGGAGCAGTTAAAATCATCCATGTACTGGCTGGGAGAAAGTTGCCCACTTCGGAAAAGAATCCAGGAAAAAGGCAAAACAGGCTTGATACACTCGTTCATTAAAGATTCCGATGTATTCATCATGGCCGCGTTTCATGATTTAACAACAGCCGAAATCGCTGATTTCAAATCGAGGCCCCTTTTTGTTTCGGGCTTCGATTATATCTAGCCTGGCATTCGCTGCACGTTGAAGTGGGCGCTTAGTCAAGCTAACCCCATTTTTTCTGTGTGGCTGTCTGAATAATAAAGAGCAGTATGATGGGCCCATTGGAAAAAATAATGAAACAGGTGCTGAATCCCACCGGAAATGCCCCAATCCACCATTGTATGCTCAGCATAAAAGATGGCAGGCGGGGGCTTAATTTTTCCAGGGCCATCGGAACCACCGGGGAAGGCGGTCAGCCTGTTGACCATGCTTGCCGTTTCAGAACCGGCAGCATCACCAAGCTATTCACGGCTACTGTACTGTTACAATTAGCGGAAGAAGGATTCCTGAAATTGGATGATTTGTTTTTGGGCAGGATCAATGAAGATATCCGAAAACGGCTCTCTGGATTACATTGTTTGGAACAAGTAGACCACTCCCATACGATTACAATTCTTCACCTGCTGAACCATACCTCCGGGTTACAGGATTATTTTTCAGGAGATGAGCGATTTTTAGGTTGTGTGTTGGAAAATCCTCGACAGACCTGGAATTGGGAGCTGGTCATGGAAAAATATTTTGCTTACGGGCTGAACCAAACCCCGGTTAATGCGCCAGGAAAAGGGTATCATTATGCTGATACCAACTATCTCCTGCTGGCAGTCCTGATTGAACAGCTAACCGGCCAGCCCTTGTCGGAAGTGTACCACGATAGAATCCTTACGCCTCTTGGACTTTCAGCAACTTACCTTGAATTTTTTTCATTTCCCGGACAGGGAACTCCGGTTGTGTATCCTTATTATGGCGCCCAGTCATTGGAGCGTGTCAATACTTCCTTTGATTGGGGTGGTGGTGGATTGATCTCCTCAATGCATGAGCTGGATGTTTTCATCCATCGGTTGCTGAAAGGGGAATTGTTTAAAAAAACCGAAACCCTCCACCTGCTTATGAAATGTGAATCAGCTATCCCGGTATCGGATAGTACTCGTAAGTTATTACAATACGGCCTGGGTATTCAGCGCCAGGATTTGCCGGGATATTCCTTTTACGGACATTACAGCGCATACGGAGGATTGGTGTTTTATGAACCCCGGCACGAAATCAGCATTGTGCTTAATCTAAATCAAGCGGCGGCTGTGCATAAAGCGGCGTGGCTATTCAAGAAGGTAATTGAAGAGTTTTATCAGGCATAATGCTGAGTTCCTAAAGCAGGTTAGGTGCAACCCAATCCAAGTGAAGTACGGGATTGCGCAAAAAGGAGCGCTGGAAACAACAAAGGGCTATCAAGGATGGACTTGTGGTTGTATTGAGAAACCATGCCCTGGAAAATAAGTCGCCGATACGCCAAACCTCCTATACATGCTTGCGCCATGAACAAAGCCAGTTTTTTTCTTTTATATTAGAAGGAAAACCCATTGCCACATGATTCCCTTGCCCGCCACCACATTAGCTGATTCCCCCGGAATAAGAACCCTGATTCCCTGGTTGTTTGTAGCCTGGTCCGATCAAGTTTTGACACCTTCGGAGGTGCGGGCCTTGCAGCAACAGGCAGCGAAGCTTTCGTTTCTCACACCTGAGGACCGCGAGGTGCTGGCACGCTGGAGTGATCCAGCCCGTCCACCTGGCCGTGATTTGTTTAAGGGCTGGGAAATTTCCTGCAAAAAAGTATTGGGATCCTGGCCTGCCGGTGAGCCGGCGCGCTTAACGGATTTGGGACTCTTGCTGGCCGTTGAGGCTGGGGCGGTTGCCTGGGCGACAGATCAAAAAGTGCGGGCAGAACTCGAGCAGTTGGAAGCTGCTTTATTAGCGGTCAACTCACCTACTGCTGGCTTATTGCGACAGGGAATGTTATTGCCACAATCGGATGAGGTTACCAGCGATACCAATCAGGTGGAAGCCCTGTCTCGCTGGTTGGACGGCCGTCATCAGGCACTAAAAGACCGGATGCGGATTTTCCTGTCTGACCCTTTGATGGCCCGGCAATTGCTACCCTTGAAGGAAGATCACCGCGAGCAAGTCCTTGCCTGGATGCACCGGCTGGCCCGCCAGGGTTTTGGTGCCCTTTCCTATCCTGAAGCGTACGGCGGAAAAGGAGATATAACCGCCTACGGCGTCGTTTTTGAGATGCTGGGTTTTCACGACATCAGTCTGGCTATTAAATTTGGTGTACAATTTGGGTTGTGGGGAGGAACAATTCTGGCCCTTGGAACGGAGCGACATCACGAAGCATATTTAAAGGCGACCGGCGAAATGCAATTACCAGGTTGCTTTGCGATGACCGAAACGGGGCATGGATCTAATGTCCGTGGATTAGAAACTACGGCTACTTTCGATTCAGCCACTGGAGAATTTGTAATTCATACACCCCATGAAGACGCTGGTAAGGAGTACATCGGCAATGCTCTCCATGGTCACTATGCAGCTGTATTCGCCCAACTAATTGTAGGTGGCGAGAACTACGGTGTCCATGCCCTGGTGGTACGTCTGCGGGATCCTGATGGCACTTTACGACCTGGAATCAGGATTGCTGATTGCGGCTATAAACTCGGACTGAATGGCGTCGACAACGGTCGAATTTGGTTTGATAAGGTTCGCGTGCCCCGAACCGCCTTACTGGATCGTTTTGGGTCGGTGGACACGGCAGGGGTATATCACAGTCCGATTGAGAATCCGGCAAAGCGTTTCTTTACGATGTTGAGCACGCTGGTGGGGGGCCGTGTGTGTGTTCCTCGTGCCGGATTGAGTGCTGCTAAAAGCGCGCTAACTATAGCGATCAAGCATGCCTTGCATCGCCGGCAATTTTCCCCTTCGCCTACCGAGCCGGAGACCCTTTTGCTGGATTATCCCAGTCATCAGCGCCGATTATTGCCTTACCTGGCTAAAGCCTATGCTTTGCAGGCAGCCCTCGATGATCTGTTGGATCGGTTTGGCCAGGTTACTCCGGGTGAAGACATGCGGGAACTGGAAACCCTGGCGGCCGGGTTAAAATCCTATGCTACCTGGTTTACGACCCACTGTATTCAGGAATGCCGGGAAGCTTGTGGCGGGAAAGGATACCTGGCTGAAAACCGCTTTGCTGACCTGAAAGCAGATACGGATATCTTCACCACCTTTGAGGGCGACAATACGGTGTTGATGCAATTGGTGGCCAAAGGGGTGTTATCCGATTTTCAAAAAGAATTTAATGAGGAAGGCTCCCGGGCCATCCTGCGGTATGTAGGTCGCCGCTTGGGAACGGCCATTAGCGAACAGAACCCGTTTGCTATCCGGAATACCGACCCTGAGCACCTGCGTGATCCGGAATTTCATCTGGCAGCTTTACGTTTTCGGGAATTCCGCCTGACCACATCGCTCGGACAGCGCCTGCGGGGGCACATCAAAAATGGCCTGAGTGCTTACGAGGCTGGCTTGCGCTGCCAAACCCATTTGCTGGCTCTGGCAGAAGCCTACAGCGAGCGTCACATCCTGGAGCAATTCCAGGTTCGCCTGGATAAATTAAGCCCAACCGACACGCACAAACCAGTTTTGCAGGCTGTTTATCAACTGTTTGCGCTACATACGCTGGAGGCGCAAGCCGGTTGGTTTCTCGAACAGGAATATATTCATCCGCAGAAAAGCAAGGCAATTCGTCGGCAGGTGGACTTACTGTGCCAGGAAATCAGACCGAACGCCGGGGCTTTGGTTGATGCCTTTGCCATACCTGCTGCTGTATTAGGTGCACCAATTGCAGTGGATTAATTTGGGGGTTTTAGAAAAAATTGCGAAATTTCGCTAAAATAAAAAATCGTTACCTATGGCTGCTTACGTCAATATGGATACCCTCCGCTTTATGCTTTTTCAGGTACACCAGTTAGGGGATATTTTTCAATACCCACGCTTTGCTGATTACGACGAAGAATCGATATCCATGTTTCTGGACTCTGTAAAGGATTTTTCCGATCAGGAGCTTTATCCCTGTTTCCGGGAAATGGATGAGCAACCCGCTCATTTTAAGGATGGCAAAATCATTGTACATCCCCAGGTAAAGGTATTGATGGAAAAATCCGCCGAACTGGGCTTGATTGGTGCTACGTTTGACCATGAGCACGGTGGAATGCAGTTGCCGGGCCTGGCTTTGCAAGCAGCCTATTTCATCATGGAATCCGCGAATAATAATGCACCCGGGTATCCTGGTCTGACTGCTGGAGCTGCACACCTGATCACCTCCTTTGGTACGCAGGAATTAATTGATACCTATGTACCCAACATGATGGCTGGGGCTTGGGGAGGTACTATGTGTTTAACGGAACCGCAGGCGGGAAGCTCGCTTTCGGATATTACTTCAACTGCGTATCCGCAGCCGGATGGTTCTTACAAAATCAAGGGCCAGAAGATTTTTATTTCCGGTGGGGATCATGAGTATTGTGAAAACTTTGTTCACCTGGTCCTGGCCCGCATAGAAGGTGCTCCTAAAGGAACGAAGGGTATTTCCTTGTTTGTGGTGCCCAAAAAACGGATTCAGCCCGATGGCTCCCTCACGTCCAATGATGTAGTTACTGCGGGCGACTTCCAGAAAATGGGGCAGCGCGGATACTGTACTACTCACCTGGTCTTTGGCGAACAGGACGACTGCCAGGGATGGTTGGTAGGGAAGCCACACCAGGGGCTTTCTTACATGTTCCAGATGATGAATGATGCCCGAATCTCAGTAGGGCGTGGTGGCGTATCCGTAGCTTCAGCGGCTTATTATGCCTCCTTACAGTACGCGCAGGAACGTCCGCAGGGACGCCGGATTATGAATAATGGCGAGAAGGATGTTTCGAAGGGTCAAACCCTGATTATCAATCACCCGGATGTACGCCGCATGCTGTTACTTCAGAAAGCCATCTATGAAGGTTCACTGAGCCTGATTCTGGAGAGTACCAAATACCACGACCTACAACGGGTAACTACCGGAGAAGAGCAGGAGCGTTACAGCCTGCTTTTGGAAATGCTGACCCCCATTGCCAAGACTTACCCTTCAGAAAAGGGCCGTCAAGCTGTTGATAACGGTCTACAGATCCTGGGTGGTTATGGTTTCTGTTCCGATTTTGTCCTTCAGCAATACTATCGTGACATCCGGATCATGGCCATTTATGAGGGGACGACGGGTATTCAGTCGCTCGACTTGCTTGGCCGTAAAGTTACCTTACAAGGCGGGAAGGCGCTCCAGTTATTAGTGGCCGAAATAGCCCAAACGATCCAGGAAGCAGTGGGTATGCAGGAACTGGCCCCGTACGCCAAAACCCTGCAAGGGCAATTAGGGCAAGCCAAGGAGGTACTTGATTACCTGCTGCCTTTCGCACAAAGTGGCGATTTTGAACGCTATTTATCAGATGCGACTCTCTTTATGGAGTTTATGGGAACCATTATCGTCGGCTGGCAATGGCTGAAGATCGGCATTCACGCCCAGCAAGCTTTACTGACGGGGAATACGCCGTATGGGATTGAATTCTACGAAAGTAAGCTCCACACGATGAAGTTCTTCTTTAAATACGAAGTGGGCAAGAATAGTGGCTTGGCAGATGTCCTGATGGATGATGTAGTCCTGACAGTATTGAAGGAAAGAGAGCATATTTCCTGAGCCGATGCTAAAAGTACCCGATAGTGTGTCGTTCAAACAGTTGGTGGGGCAGGCTTTACCACCTTCCGACTGGATGACGATAACCCAGGAGATGATTGATGATTTCGCCTGGGCTACGGGCGATCATCAATGGATACATGTAGATCCCGTTCGTTCCGCTGCTGAATCCCCTTTTGGGGTAACCATCGCTCACGGGTTCCTTTCTGTTTCCCTGTTGTCCAAATTAATTATGGAAATGGTTTCAGTGGAGAGTGCCCGCATGGGGCTCAATTACGGATTGAACCGAGTGCGATTTCTAACGCCGGTGGTGGTAAATAGCCAGGTGAGACTGCAAACCACTATACTTTCGGTGGAAGATTATGAACCCACCGGCGTAAAAGTTACCTGGGATTGCACACTGGAGTTGGCCGGTATGGAAAAACCTGCCTGCGTCGCTGAATTTATTACCTTGTTTTTCGAATAAGGCTGGTGGCAAAAAGCTTATCAGCGCTCTTTGTACTCCGGGCTTCCGGGAAAATCATTTACAATGTCTTTTAAAGATCAGGTAGTGTTAATTACCGGAGGAGCCTCAGGCATAGGTGCGGAAGCTGCTCGTACGTTTTCCCGCGCGGGTGCCCGGGTGGTTGTTTCGGATATTAGCGAAGAAACCGGGCAGGCCCTGGTTGCAGAAATTCAGGCAACCGGACAGCAGGCGCTGTGGATTCAGGCCAATGTGGCTGTTGAAGCGGAGGTAATCACCTTAATTCAGCAAACGGTGGCCACCTTTGGCCGGATTGATATTGCGTTGAATAATGCTGGCATAGGGGGGGCGCCTGCGACCACGGCTCAGGTCCAGACTAACGACTGGGAGCGGGTCATTGCTGTTAATCAGACCGGGGTATTCTGGTGCATGCGCGAGGAACTGGCGCAAATGGAGAAACAAGGGAGAGGTTGTATTGTTAATGTCGCTTCAGTAGCAGGCTTACGTGGTTTAGCTTACCAACTGGCTTACACTGCCAGTAAACATGCGGTTGTCGGGATGACGAAGGTGGCAGCGTTGGAGTACGCCCGTCAGGGGATTCGGATTAACGCCGTTTGTCCGGTATTTACCAAATCGCCTTTACTGGATCAACTGCTGGCTGCCGGGCCAGGCATGGAAGCAAAGCTGTTGCGCAATATTCCGGTGCGGCGCTTCGGAGAACCGGCCGATGTGGTCAATGCGATCACCTGGCTGTGCGCGGCCAGCTCAGATTTTATTACTGGTTTGGTGCTGCCTGTCGATGGCGGTCATCAGGCCTAAACTTCCCTAATCGCCTATGAAAGCTATTCTCTGCACCTCCCTGGGGCTACCGGATACCTTGCAGTATACCGAAGTTCCTGACCCTGTCCCCGGAGCCAAGGAGGTATTAGTCCGTATAAAAGCCTGTGGTGTCAATTTTCCGGATACGCTGATCATCCAGGGGAAATATCAATTCAAGCCCCCTTTACCCTTTTCACCGGGTAGTGATATCGCCGGAATAGTAGAGTCAGTAGGTGAAAATGTCAAAGCATTTAAACCGGGCGATGCCGTATTTGGTATTGTTCCCTGGGGTGGCTTTGCTGAAAAAGTAGTGGCTGCTCAGCAAATGCTTTTTCCATTGTTACCTGGCATGGATTTTCCCATGGCCGCCTCCTTTATGATGGCCTATGGCACTTCTTACCATGCCCTTAAGGATCGGGCACAATTGCAGCCTGGTGAAACCTTGCTGGTATTAGGCGCAGCGGGTGGAGTAGGGCTCACTGCTGTAGAGTTAGGCAAGCAAATGGGAGCCCGCGTTATCGCTGCTGCTTCCAGTGCGGAAAAATTGGCGCTTTGTGCCGAATACGGTGCTGATGCAGGGATCAATTATTCAGCAGAAGATCTTCGCGAACGGATTAAGGAATTGACGGATGGGCAGGGAGTTGACGTTGTTTATGACCCGGTAGGAGGTGATCTGGCTGAGGCTGCTTTGCGCAGCATGGCCTGGAAGGGCCGCTATTTGGTGGTGGGTTTCGCCTCCGGAGCTATACCCCAGCTGCCTTTCAATTTACCCTTGTTAAAGGGCTGTTCGGTAATGGGCGTCTTCTGGGGAGCTTTTGCTACGCGTGAAATGGGGGCCAACCTGGCGAACATTCAGGAACTATTGGAATGGTATCTTGGCGGCCGACTCAAACCCTTTATCCAACGGCAGTATCCACTTTCGGAAGCCCCCCAGGCCTTGCAGGATATGATGGATCGACGGGTTATGGGTAAAGTGGTTATTACGATGGACCATTGATCCTTATCTATTCATTTCAAATGCACACTTATTTATGACTACCCTGACCACCGAAATAAAGGACCACGTTTTGTTTATTGGGTTAAATCGGCCTGATAAAATGAACGCTTTCAACCTAACTATGCTGCGGGAGTTAGCAGCAGCCTACACGCAACTGGAGGATAATCCGGATGTTCGCTGTGCGCTGGTGCATGCTCACGGCGCTAATTTCACCGCAGGGCTCGACCTGGCAGAAGTGGGGCCGGCCGTTCAGCGGGGCGAACCGCTCTTCTCCAATGAGTTGGTTGACCCTGTCCAGGTTAATGGGCGGAAACGTACCAAGCCAGTGGTAATGGCGGTTAAAGGGTATACCCTGACAATCGGTCTGGAGATGCTGCTGGCAGCTGATATTGCAGTGGCGGGTGCAGATACGCGTTTTGGCCAAATAGAAATAAAGCGAGGCATTTTTCCATTTGGCGGAGCTACCGTGCGCTTTATCCAGCGCTGTGGCTGGGGTAATGCTATGCGATACCTGTTGACGGGTGACCTCTTTGACGCACAAGAAGCCTGGCGAATTGGTTTGGTCCAGGAGGTAACTGCCGGTGACCCGTTGGAAGCGGCCACCCAAATCGCAATTAACATAGCCAAACAGGCGCCACTGGGTGTGCAGGCCACGTTGGCCAGTGCCTGGCAGACCCTGGAAAAAGGCCCTGTAGTCGCCTTATCGGAAGTAGAAGCCGTTGCCCGGAAACTAATGGAAACAGCGGATGCCGCTGAAGGTCTTCGCTCATTTGTCGAACGCCGGGAAGCGCGGTTTACGGGTAAGTAAGGGCTTTTAGATTGGTCAAACGCCTTTGTGGGAATCAACAGATTCCCACAAACAGAAATAAACTTCATAAACCCAGTGAGCACCGCGAACGGTTATAAACCCCACAAACCAAGCCAAGTGATCTGTCAGTCACAATAAAGTAACCAGGCCCAACCTTTGAGGGCTCAAATTGCTTTTTTTAGCTAGTTATACTGCACGCGCCCCGTGCAGCATACTCCACAGCCTTATCAGAATCAGCGTGCTTGCGGCAGCAACAGCAGTGGCTATCAAGGCTGAGCTAATCGCACCATAAATCCAGAATCCCATACTGAACAACAAGCTATAGACCAGGAAACAGCCAGCCACCATTGCTGCAATTTCCAGTGGGAGTTTACCGGGTACGATATCTGCCTCCTGCAACTCACCTTGTTGTTTGGCCTGGTTCAGCACCGGTTTCCAACCTCCGGGTGCCGGTTTGATCAACCGATAAAAGTTGACTAACGTTTGGTGGTCGGCGGGCCGCGTCAGGAAGGTGACAACTACCCAGGAAACCGTGGTAATCCCAATACCTGCCAGTAGCTTAAAATGGTCGGACAATGGTTCTGAAACGCCGAATTCAAAGAAAAGAGCAACGGCAAACGAGACAATCATAGCAGTGATTTCACTGAACGCATTAATGCGCCACCAAAACCAGCGCAGGATGAAAATTAACCCGGTTCCTGCACCGATTTGCAGCAAGATATTGAAGGCTTGCAGGGCATTTTGCAACGCCAGTGCGAGGCCACCTGCCAGAATCATCAATATTACCGTCGAAAGGCGGCCGATATTGACCAATTCCTTATCGGAAGCCTCCGGTTTAACGAATCGCTTATAGAAGTCATTGACAATATAGGAGGAGCCCCAGTTGAGGTGGGTGGAGATTGTAGACATAAATGCCGCAATCAAGGCCGCTACCAGTAGCCCGATCAGTCCGCTCGGCAGCAAAGAAAGCATAGCCGGGAAGGCCAGGTCATCGCGCACCACGTTACTATCAATATTAGGGAAAGCTGTCCGCAGGGAATCGAGATCCGGGAAAACGACCAGTGAGGCCAGCGCTATGATTATCCAGGGCCATGGCCGCAGCGCATAATGGGCAACATTAAAGACCAAGGTTGCTGTAACGGCGTTTTTTTCATCTTTGGCAGAAAGCATTCGCTGGGCGATATACCCACCGCCGCCGGGTTCGGCACCCGGATACCAAACACTCCACCATTGTACCGCCAGCGGCAAAACAAAAAGCGGAATTAACTGCTTGGGGTCACTAAAGTCGGGGAGTAAGTTGAGTTTACCACTTACATTGGGATGGGCAAGGAGATTATCCAGGCCGCCAATTTGGGGTAATCCCACTACGTAAACCGCAGCAAAAACCATCCCGGCCATTGCCAGGAGAAACTGGAAAAAATCAGTCCAAATCACTCCGCGGAGTCCACCCAAAGAGGTATACAAAACCGTTACTATGGAGGCAATGAGCACCGTTTGTATCGGGCTCAACCCCAGCATAACCCCGCCGATTTTGATTGCAGCCAGTGATACAGTGGCCATAATCATTACATTGAAGAAAACGCCCAGGTAGATAGCCCGGAATCCCCGCAAAAAAGCAGCTGGCTTGCCGCTATATCGCAGTTCATAAAATTCCAGGTCTGTCATAATTCCGGAGCGGCGCCATAACTTGGCATAAACGAAAACCGTCAGCATCCCCGTCAGGAGAAAGGCCCACCAAACCCAGTTTCCTGCCACCCCACTGTTGCGGACAATATCCGTAACCAGGTTGGGAGTGTCGGCCGAAAAGGTGGTAGCCACCATCGAGATACCCAACAGCCACCAGGGCATACCACGCCCGGAAAGGAAAAATTCGGAGTAGTTTTTGCCTGATTTACGGGCTACCCCAATACCAATGGCCAGCGATAGGATGAAAAAGGCAAAAATTATGGACCAATCAAGGGTGCTAAGGATCATGGTGTTCTAATTGGGTGAAAAGGTTAGTGGATTTCGATTTCGTCGACAAAAAGCCAGGCGCCATTGCCAGCACCAGGTTGACCGGCAGGTATTTGGCCTGCATTAGGAACCAGGATGCGTAAGAATCGGGTTGTTTTAGGTAAAGGTACCCGCACGGTGGCCACCTGATCAAGCGGGCTATTTATGTCCATCCGGACCGGGCCGCTTATCTGTTGCCCGGCTTCATCCTCAGCCCAGTACACCTCAATTTGTTTGGGCGCATAAATCCAGGCACCTGGCTGGTGAAAAAAGCGCAATTGCAGGTACTGAAGAGGCTTGGAAGTACCCATGTCGATCAAGGCTACCAGGTTGTGGCCTTGGTCAAACCCTATCCATTCCTGGTCATCAAACCGATTGTTACGGCCCCTAACTCCATTCAAAAGGGCATTGGGTGCGAGTGAAAGATATCGGTTGGCGGGTGCTTGGCTTAAGCTTAGCTTGGCTCCGATGCCCAGGTGGTGATAGATATCCATCCAGGCAACAGGAGCTACTTGTTTTCCGTCTACGAAGGTGGTTGCGCGTAATAAAGCGGATTCTTCCAACAGCATGGCTTCCTGGTAGAGTGGACTATTGGGTTTGGGGTCACGACCGTCAAGTTCATAGCGAATTTCGCCATTACCAATCGGATTTTTCAGAGTGACTTCAATTCCTCCAGAGGGTAGCCCGCGACTACTGCAGCTCAGGTCAAATAAGCGATTAGCTACGTTTATTCCTTGTTGTTGCCAGTGATTCAATTGGGGGGCCAGGCGCTGTGCAAAACCACGAAATTCTTTCTGGGTGGGATCAGACCACACCACTTCCGAAAGGGCCATCATGCGGGCGTAGGCCATATATTGCACATCGGCCGGATCGGCAATGTATTCTGTCCAGACATTACCCTGGGCCCCCAGAATGTGACGACTTTCCTGAGGGGTTAACTCAGCAGGTATCGGCTCGTAACTGTAAACTTTTTCTATGGGTAGCATACCCCCAATAGCCAGGGGTTCCAGGGCATTATCTGCCTGATAATAATCAAAATAACAATACTGCGTAGGCGTCATAACCACATCATGCCCCTGGCGGGCTGCATCGATTCCACCCTGAATACCCCGCCAGGACATTACTGTGGCATTAGGTGCAAGGCCACCTTCCAGGATCTCATCCCATCCCATCAGCCGTTTGCCTTTGCTTTGCAGAAAAGCTTCAATGCGGCGGATGAAATAACTTTGAAGTTCGTCCTCATCCGCGAGATTATTGGTTTTCATTACTGCCTGTGCCAGGGAACTTTCTTTCCATCGGGTTTTCGGGCATTCATCCCCTCCTATGTGAATGTATTTTCCTGGGAATAAGGCAATGACTTCACTGAGTACATTTTCCAGAAAGGTAAATGTTTCTTCCTTAGGGCAGAAAACATCTTCAAATACGCCCCACTTAGTCGCAACTTTGAAGGGACCATCTGTGCACGCCAACTCCGGATAGGCGGCAAGGACGGCAACTGAGTGGCCGGGCATTTCAATTTCAGGAATGATAGTAATGTAGCGTTCCTGGGCATACTTAACAATTTCCCTGACTTCAGACTGGGTGTAGAACCCTCCATACGCCCGGCCATCGTAGCGCGCGGGCTGGTTGCGGGCATGACCCTGGAGGGTTTCTTCGCGCCAGGCAGCCACTTGCTGGAGCTTGGGATAGCGTTTTATTTCAATACGCCAGCCTTGGTCGTCAGTTAGGTGCCAGTGGAAGTAGTTAAACTTGTATGTCGCCAGCATGTCGAGGTACTCCTTAATGAAGGCAACAGGGAAAAAGTGCCGGGAAACATCCAGGTGCATTCCCCGATAACCGAAACGGGGCTGATCCTGGATAACCGCTGCGGCAATTTTTGTCAGGGTATTACTTTCCCGCCCGGCGGTGGCTAGTTGTAACAAACTTTGAATACCATAAAATAATCCGGCCGGGGTGGCTGCGGTTAGGTCAATCCCACTAGCACTTATGGAGAGCCGATAACCTTCCGAACTGGGAAACTTACTATCTAATTTTAAGTTAATGCGATTGGAGGTGGCGGCTGGAGGGGTATTCGTTCCCCAAAAAGCCTTTAGTAACTGACTGTGAGCAACCAGATCCCGGGCATTTTTGGGGATGCTGATTTCCGTGCCGGGAGTCCAGGTGAAATACCCTTCACCGGCTTCAATCTTCGTCGGCTTAGGGATCAGGATATCAGCTGCGGCGGCTGGCCCCTGGGCAAAGGTTGTGAGTACACTATAGCTTGCCAGCAGGAGAAGTAGTAGGTGCTTATTCATAATACCAAGTTTAGCAATAATCCTGGCAACTAAGAGATAATGATTACTTTTTTTTCTGAACGGATTTAGCTCCCCCTGCACAAACCTGCCGTGAAGCTAAGCGCTTGAATCCCTCTTCTACGTAATTACATTAGGACTCATGGCCGGATAAGTTAACGAATACCCATGGACGGTTGTATTTCCCCCGCTGCAACGCACGAACTCCTCTTGGTGGGAATAGTAACGATCCCTTACCGGAGTAGCGTCCACCTGGATAAAGGGACTCTGGATAGGGGGCTTTCAACCAGGGTAACGCTAGGAAATGATCAGGAATCGAAAAGCCATGCTTGAATCGGATCCCTGGTCATAAGCCTGGGCCAGGGGATGGCACACTATTCAATGTGTTTTATAAGTGATGGGTCATTATTAGATATAGATAATATTGTCCCATCACTTACTTAAAATTTCCACCGGCGGAAAGCTTCAATAGCTTCATATTCCGCCAGGCCCAATGCTCGGTAAGTTTCAGCCGTTGCCCGGTTGCGATCTTCAGCTCGTTGCCAGAATTCGCGCTCATCATTACCCGGGAATGGCGGGCGATCCTTCTGCGATTGGTGCATAAAAATAGCCCGACGTTTACGCAACAGTTCTTCCGGACTGAGTGGTACGGCCATCTCAATTTCATCAATGGGCCATTCATGCCAGGCTCCCCGGTATAGCCATAACCAGCAATCTTTCATCCATGATTGCTCTTTGAGTCGGTCAAAAGCGCCTAAAATAGCATCCAGACAAACGCGGTGTGTGCCGTGTGGATCTGCCAGATCACCTGCAGCATATACCTGATGAGGCTTGATTTCTTCGAGTATGCGAACTACAACTTCAATGTCCTCTTCGCCAATGGGGTTTTTTCGACTGCGTCCGGTTTCATAAAAGGGCATGTCGAGAAAATGAATATGGTCGTCGTCAAGGCCGCAAAAACGAGCACCAGCCCGGGCTTCGCCGCGCCGCATCAATCCTTTGATCCTGCGTACTTCGGCAATATCCGATTGGTCGGGCCGCTTGTTCTGCAGGTATTTGATCATTTTCTTGTACATCTTGTCGGCCACACCGTCGTCTTTACAGATCCCTTCAGCGGCGGTGAATTCTTGCAGGAATTCAACGAAGCGCAACGCATCATGATCATGAACGGCAATATTCCCTGATGTTTGGTAGGCAACATGCACGTCGTGTTTTTGGTCAACCAGCCGCAGAAAAGTGCCGCCCATCGAAATCACATCGTCGTCGGGGTGTGGGCTGAAGATGATTACCCGTTTTTTGGAAGGCTTGGCTCGTTCCGGCCGGGTAGTATCGTCGGCATGGGGTTTTCCTCCAGGCCATCCGGTGATCGTATGCTGGAGACGATTGAAAACTTTGATATTGATGTCGTATGCCGAGGCATATTCGACCACCAGGTCGCTCAGACCATGTTCGTTATAATCTTCACTGGTTAGCTTGAGGATAGGTTTTTTTACCTCTTTGGAAAGCCACACTACTGCTTTGCAGATCAGGTCATCATTCCAGTTGCACAGGCCAACCAGCCAGGGAGATTTGAAGCGGGTTAATTCTTCTGCAGCCCCCAAGTCCAGATAAGCTTTTACATTGGGATGGTTCTGGAGAAATGAAGCCGGAATTAACGGAAGTACAGGGCCTTCAATAGCTTTCTGAAGGACGCCGGCTTTGTGTTGCCCCCATCCCATAAGGTAAATAGCCCGGGCTTTCATAATGGTGCGTATTCCCATGGTAATAGCCCGGTAGGGAACGTTTTCCTCGTTGAGAAAGTCCTTGATGGCATCCCGCCGTGTCAGCGCATCCAGGCGCACCATCCGTGTTTCGGAGGTTTCAAAAGAACCAGGTTCGTTAAAACCAATGTGGCCTGTTCGGCCAATCCCCAGAATCTGAATGTCAATACCTCCCAGGGCATCAATCTTCTTCTCGTAGGCTTTACAGAAACTTTCAACTTCCTCTAAAGGCAGAGTGCCATCCGGAATGTGGATATTTTCGGGTTTGATGTCAATATGGTCAAACAAATACTCATGCATGAACCGCACATAGCTCTGCTGCGCCCCTGGAGTCATCGGATAGTACTCGTCAAGATTGAACGTGATGACATTGCTAAAACTTAAGCTTTCTTCCCGATGCAGGCGGACCAGTTCCTGGTATACTTGAATAGGGGAGGAGCCGGTTGCCAGCCCCAGCACGATGTGTTCACCTTCCTGTTGTTTTTGTCTAATTGCCAGTGCAATCCCACGGGCAATGTGAATGGAGCCCTCCCGGGCACCCGGCCATACTTTGGTAGGTATTTTTTCCAGACTTTTAAACTGGTACTTCAGGTATTCCATTGGGATATCCTTTTTTTAGGTGGATCATGACGCTGCAAAGTTACGAAAAGATCCTACACTGTGTGCGAACACAGATTGAATAATTTTTTTTGTGTGCGAACACATGCAGGATAAATTTTTCCTGGTTACCTTGTGGTAAAATAAAATTTTATCAAATTCCCGAATCTCTCTAAAGTTGCTTAAGGAACAGGGGTGTTTTGGAATTTTGAGAAAAAGGGCTGCTTCAGGTAGGTCTTCGTCGTGATTATGGAAAAGCGCATTCGAATCAAGGATATTGCGGAACGAGCCGGCGTTTCTACAGGGACGGTGGATCGGGTCATTCACCAACGAGGAAATGTTTCTCCGGAGGTTGCTGATCGGGTGATGCAGGTCATGCGCGAATTGAATTATGAGCCAAATATTATCGCAAGCACCCTGGCGTATAACCGAAAACTTCCGGTAGGTGTATTGCTTCCTGACTATGATTCTGATCCCTATTGGGCATTGCCGAACCTTGGCCTCAAGCGGGCGTTTCAAAATGTCAGACATTATGGGATCGTACTGGACACGCACTTATTTGGTCTGTTCGATCCGGCGGCCTTTTTGGCTAAGGCTCATGAATTGCTCGATGCACCAGAGCCTCCGGTGGCTATTTTGTTTGCCCCTATCTTTTTAAGGGAGTCAATTTGGCTGATGGAACAATGCCGGACAAGAGGCATCGCTTCGGTATTGATTAATACTGATATGGACGATCCCGACGCACTATGCTATGTGGGGCAGGATTCATACCAAAGTGGGGTATTGGCGGGTAAATTGCTCAGCATCGGAATGGGGCCTGACGATCAGGTGCTGGTGCTCAACCTGGATAAGGAAACCACGAATGCAAAACATTTATGGGATAAGGAACGGGGTCTGCGCGATTATTTCCTGCGTTTAAAAGGGCCAGCGGTTGCTTCCGTAATCCGCTACGATTGTGAATTTTTTGAAGACCAGGATGCCCTGCGGGATGCGATGCTGCAGCTCTTCCGCGAAAACCCGCAGTTGTCGCGCATTTTTGTTACCAATTCGCGATCCTATTTTGTCCTGGACGCACTTAATCGGGTAAGTTTACGTCATTTTCGCACCGTAGGCTTTGATTTGCTTCCCCAAAACATGACCTACCTGGAACAGGGAACCATTAGTTTTTTGATTAACCAAAATCCCGTGGAGCAAGGCTATCTGGCATTGATGAATATTGCCAATCATTTCATCTACAAAAAGCCGGTTAAGCGGATGCAGTATCTGCCTCTGGATATTGTGGTTCCCGAAAATGCCCGCTACTATCTGCAACGGGAAAAAGACCTGGAACTGGTATATTGAGCAAGTAAGCACTTCGGCTTTCTGTGGCTACGCTCAGGAACCGAAACCAGAAACCCAATTTCTTATCCGCCGGAGGCGGACAAGTTTCTAATTTCTAATTCCCCCTCAGTGACCCCGCCAGGAATCGAACCTGGATCTAAAGTTTAGGAAACTTCTATTCTATCCGTTGAACTACGGGATCGGTTTCTCTCTGGCAATAATACGCTTTTTTCAGGATTCCCAGGGGTGTTTGTCAGCTTATCTGGCCCGAAGCAGGAGGAGTTCAACTCCCACTTTGGCTCCGCGGTCATTTCGGCAAAGAGAAATATGCTTTCTTTGCTTCACGGTGGAGCTATATAGTTTAGTATTTTTTTTCTATTTTGCATGGGTATTTTTTGACGACCTGAATCATAATCTTATGCCTCTAGCTTTATTAGGCCGGAAAGTTATTGCCATTGCTATACTTTCTATGGGTGGTTTGTTCCCCTCCCTTTTTGCCCAGGATGTAATCATGCAGGGATTTTACTGGAATTCCCATCCGGGAGATTTAACCAACCGTACTACCGGCGGTATCTGGTGGGATACGCTGGCTCTGGTAGCCCCTCAATTGGCGCAGGCTGGTTTTTCTACTGTCTGGACTCCGCCACCAACCAAAGGTTTTGCCGGAGTTTTTGACATGGGGTACGGTCCCTATGATTATTTTGATTTAGGGGATTTCAACAGTAAAGGAACTACCCGCACGCGCCATGGATCGCGCTCCCAATTGGACAATATGATCAGTGCCATGCATGCCAATGGCCTCAAGGTGATGGCCGATGTCGTCCTCAATCACCGGGGAGGTGCTGATCTGACTATGCCGGTCCCCTATCAGGTCGGTGGTGGCTCCGGGTTTACGGTCTTCAACCCTCCCAGTGGGCGCATTCCGGCCGGGCCGCAGCATTTTCACCCCAATAATTACCACCCGGATCAGGATCCTGATTATCACAACCCTATCTTTTTCGAAGATATTTGCTATTTCAACGAAGATAATGACGGCTTTGCCATTCCTTATTATTTTGGCTCGCCTACCCGAATGGGATCAATGGGGGATTCCCTGATCACCTGGGGGCGCTGGCTGGTCAACGAAGTCGGTTTTGACGAACTGCGCCTGGATGCCGTTAAACATATGGAACCGGATTTCGTCGCGAAATTCCTGGTCGAAACCCGCAATGGCGCCCAACCTTATGCTTTAGGGGAATCTTTCGATTATGGGATTGCCAATCTGGAGAATTATCTCAACGCGGTGCGCAATTCAACCAACGATGGCAATGTCAAGAATGCCCAGTTGTCCTTATTTGATTTTCCCTTGCGCGGTTCCCTCAAAGCAGTTCTTAACAACACCTCCGGAACTACCGATTTATATAACACGCTGGGTAATGCGGGCTTAGTGTGGGGCAGTGCGTCCTTCTCCGGGTTTGATGTGGTTACCTGGCTGGACAGCCATGATACCGATCGCACTGGTTTTGTCGAGGCCGGTGCGATGGATGGCTGTCCAATACCCCAGGGTGCCGCTTGTTTGAAATTACAAACTGAACCTGACCACGACCCCATTTTTTCAGATAAAGAAGATATGGGATATCCTTTCCTAATGGCGGCCGAGGGGCGTCCCTTGGTATTTTGGAAGGACTATTACTGGTATGGCCTGGATGGCCACATCCGCTGGCTGATGAATTTACGGCGGGCGACGGCTACAGGTTCGTCAGATCATATTCAGCAAATGGGAGGATTCTGGCCCACCTCCGGTACTTTTGACGCCGACAATAACGGAGGCAATATGTTTGCGATGCGCCGCGACGGCTTGAGCGGGGGGCAAACAGATGGCATGGTTCTTGGCTTGAATGATCATCCCTTCAAAACCAACGGAGTTTATGTCAACACACCGTTTACCAATAAATACCTGAAAGATTATTCCGATGGGTTTATGTTTGAAAATACCCAAGCCTTTGGTGACTCACGGGCCCTGATTAAAGCCAAAAACCGCGACTACACCTGGTACGCTCCAACCGGATTGTATCCTGCTGCACCAGGTACTAGCAGCCATTTTACCATGGATGCAACGCCCGGAGGATGTCTGCAATTCATCACCCTGCGGACTGTCAATGCCGGCAATTTCATCGTCAATGGGGCACCCATTGCGGTAGGTGATGAGGTAGCTATCAGAAATGCGGCCGGCCAGGTAGTGGGCATTGGCCGGATTGGGCAAGGTTTTGCCTGGGACGGGGAACACGACATGGTAATTGAAGTTCTGGGAGGTAGTTTCACCACCAACGGTCTGGCAGATGGTGAACCCCTGCGGATAGTGGTTTATGATGCCAGTGCCGGGATGGAAGTTGAAGCCGGCAGCTTGATCTTCAGTCCGGTTGGGACTTCGTTTCTTTTTCACGCTTTGCGGCCCGAATCGCCTAATCGCATGAACGATATTGCGGTACAGACCTCGGCTATGGGAACTTACCTGTGTGATGGCATTGCTGATATAGCTGCTTTTTCCACCGGGGGGTGCTCCCTGTATGCTGTTTGGCCACAGGAGCAAAGTCCCTGCAGTGGGGAAGGGAATACCTACACCCAGGATTTGCTGGTCTATTTTGTCAATCCGCCGGCAGGAGAAATGCTCAATGTCAATGGTCGGCTTTTTACGGTGGCCTCCAGCCCCCAGTTGATTTCCCTTACCGGCCTCCTTTCAGATGGCGCCCCGGTGAATATCCAGGCTTTCTTTACCAATAGTACCTGTACTTTTGCAGCCGAGGCTGTTTTTATTGCGCCACCCTTATGCAGCTTGCCGCTGGTTTGCACAACCAGTTCCGCAGCTGCCGAAACCTATGATACCTGGCAGGCGGGTGATAATGATGACCCTGCTTTTGGTCCCTGGACCTTGTCCTCAAACGACAATGCAGGCCATTTCGTTTACTTGTCGACGACCAATGGCGACGGCGACAGCAATAGCGATGGCGACATTGATGGTGGCAATCGCTCCTGGGGGCTCTTTGCCAACAATGGAGGAAAGTCGGAAGCAGTGAGGCCCCTGGCAACTCCTTTGGTTGCCGGGACAACCTTCCAAATGGATATGGATAATGGGTGGATCGAAACCGGGGGCTCGGTAGGATTCCGGTTGGAGAATGCTGCCAGTAATACCCTTTTCCATTTTTATTTTGAAGCTGGAAATTCCGCCTATCGCATCCAGGACCAGGCCGGTGTCCGGGACGTCACTGGCTTCGGATTTACCGACGAAGGCATCCATATCGAAATTGACCTGCTGGGTTCCGGTAATTATGAGGCCAGCATCACCCGCTTGTTTGATGGCATGGTGTTTACCATCAGTGGGACCTTGATCAGTCAGACCGATCAGGCCGTCAACCAGGTTCGCATCTACAATAACAATGCCGGAAATGACGGACAACATAACGCTTACTTCAATAACATTCAGATTTGTGTTCCGGATAATGACTGCGCCATTACGGGCTTAGGGCTGGGTAGCTTTAATACCCCATGTGACCCGTCGACGAATACGTTTGGTCAGCAGTTATCCTTGTCTTATGCCAATCCTCCGGGTATTGGTAAGTTGGTGGTAAATGGACAATTCGTGGATATTACCACCAGTCCACAGTTATTTGTCCTGGAGAATATTCCTGCCGATGGACAACCGAAAACGGTTACTGCCTATTTTTCGGCCCTGCCTTCCTGTTCCCTGACAATGGAGGACCTCGTTCCTGGCCAGGAATCCTGCGCTCCTTGTCAAATTACCCAGGTGACCCCACTTTTACAGACCGCCTGTGAAGAAGCAACGCAAACCTATACCCAGCAGGTACAAATTTTTTATACCAATGCCCCTGCCGGTGGATCTCTGTCCGTGAATGGGCAAACCTTCCTGGCTACCAGTAGTCCTCAGGTGGTTACCCTCACTAATCTGCCGGCAGATAACCAGGCCGTAAATGTCACCGTGGGCTTTGTTGGGGAATCCTGCAATCAGGAATATCCGCAGTTGTTTACCGCGCCCTCACCATGCCCACCTTGCGAAATTACGAACGTTAGTGCAGGCTCCCAGTCAGCCTGTTCCCCCCTGACAAATACCTACACCCAGGAGCTTGTTATAACCTATGCTTACCAGCCAACTGATGGATTCCTGGTCGTCAATGGGCAGCATTTTCCCATCACCGGAAGTCCCCAAACAGTAACCCTGGGCGGACTACCTGCTGATGGACAAGCTGTTATGGTTACTGTTAGTTTCTCCTCCGAACAATCCTGCACTTTCGAAATGCCGGATGCCTTTATCGCCCCGGAAGGCTGTCTGGAGGAAAGTGCCTGCGTCGGCGATGACATTACCTCTTCCACCTATGTCGATGGATGGCAGTCGGGCGACGATGGGGGGTATGGTTTTGGTCCCTGGTTGTTGACCGGGAGCGCCAATAGTGGCCAATTTATTTTTACCAGTACCGCTAATGGGGATGGTAACTCGAATGGCGATGCCGATATTGATGTCAATAATCAAGCTTTCGGGATGTATGCCAATAGCAATACCTTGGCAGAAGCTATCCGTCCTTTCGCAAGTGTTCTTCCTTTCCCGGCCCAGGTCAACTTCCATATGGATAATGGCTGGATTGAAAATAACGGTTCTGTGGGCTGGGGATTGCGCAACGCCAATGGGCAAAATATGCTGGAATTTTTCTTCAGGGGGGGTGACCCCTCCTATACGCTGAGTGATGGCAATGGCATCATCGCTACAGCTATTCCTTTTACAGACGAAGGACTGACTTTTTCCCTGACTCTACTTACTTCATCCACCTATGAATTGCGTGTCCAGATGCTGGATGGTGGATTTATGCAAACCTTTGTGGGGAGCTTCATCGATCCCGGGCCGGCGGCCGACCTGCGGTTTTTCAATTTTAATGCAGGATTCGATGGCCAGCGCAATGTTTATATGAATAGTTTCGGCATCTGCCTGCTGTTGCCGGATCTTGCTGTAACCGATACGGTAACTATTGCCGGGGTTGATGTTGGCGAGCCGCAAAATTGCGGGGCTTTCGAGATGACCCTGGACGTCACGGTTAAGAATACGGGTGATGCCGCTCTGGATGAATTGATGCTCCGCCTGGACTTGGCTACTCCGGATGCCTTTGGTCCGGCCTTTGGTGGGGTGGTGGTACCCCCGGTTTTTGTTGCGGATAAAACATCCTCTGCTGCAATACTCCCTAACCTCAATCCAACTTACGCGGGTACCGGTGAGTTGTTTGACGGTACCTCCGGTGGGTTACAACCCCTGGATTCCCTGACGGTTCGACTGACAATTCTGGTGAATACGACCAGTGCAACGACGGCTGTCGCTAAGTCGGAAGTGTGGGCCCGGGGCAATTATGGGGGCAGTCCCCTGTGGGATGAATTTAGTGAGGTAGTGTTACGCTACACCAACGACGCCACCGAAACGGCGGTAGGTAACTGCCCGGCACTGAGCTGTGGGCTAACGGCACACAAAGACGTAACGGTGACGATGGACGAAAACTGCGGTGCCTGCATCACCGCCTCCATGCTGATCCCCAGCCACGATGCGAGCTGCGAACTGCCGCTGGGCGGTTACTACCAGATCCTGATCGAAGGCTATGGGACCTTCTCGGACACGGTGTGCCTGAGGCGGGATATGTTCCAAACGGAGAAAGTAAAATTCCTGGTGCGGAGTGTAGCCTGTGCCTGTGACCCGGTGTGGGGGTACCTGCACCTGGAAGATAAGACAGGTCCGCAGGTGGACCCACCGGCAACCGCCGAATTCTATTGCATGGAGGTGGACCGGGTGCTGAATGTATCGTCCAGCTGGCTGGATGGTAACTACCAGTGGTTTGCCGGCAAGCCAACGCTGACGGATAACTGCTGCCCTGCCAGCAGCCTGAAATTGAAAGTATCAGACGAGATCCACTACAACGACTGTGCTGCGATTAACCAAACGGGTGTTTATGCGTACATCACGCGGACGTTCATTGGTGTGGATTGCTATGGCAATGAAACCGCTGCACAGCAGACGATCAACTTCGTACGCCCCGATGTTCGGGGCCATTTTGGGGTCAATATGTATCAGATCACCGAAGAAATCAGCAAGACGGTCTGCGATGGGAATGTGGATGTGGCAGCGGTGATGAAAGAGCGCCTGACGTGGGAAGTCCGTGGGGTGAAATACAACCTGTTTGATCTGCAGTGCAACTTCTCCACGACGATTGCCAAGACTGTGACCTTCCCGGTCTGTGGAACGGGCCGGAAGATCGAAGTGAAGGTGGAAATCTTCGACTGGTGTGCCGGCGGAGTGATTGCTGCGAAGACCTTCCTGATCAAAGCCTACGACAACCAGCCGCCGACCATTGCCGGCACGGGTGGAGAGCTCTCCACCGGCCCGATGGATTGCACGGCGACCTTGGGTCTGGATGATGCGAGCCTGGAAAAAGCACTGGGTGTGAAAGTGACAGACAACTGTTCGGCAAACATCACGAAGAGCTACAAGGTAGAATCTCGCGATATCGTATTATATGGTATTCCTGTTGATCAGGGTGACTACCTGCCTGCCAACTATCCGATTATCACCGTAGGTGGCAAGAAGACAATGATTGGTATTCCACTGGGACGTCACCGTTTGCTGATCGAAGCCTTCGACGGGTGCTACAACACAGCTACTGCTACGGTATACTTCGAGGTTGTCGACAAAGTGGCTCCGGTGATGAAGTGTGACGACAAACTGAACGTCACGCTGACCCGTACGCCTGGTGACTACTACGCTGGTGACAAGGGTATTGTCTACGGCAAAGCCAGCGTGGCCGATGTAGATGAAGGAAGTTTCGACAACTGCACGCTGACGTCGATGAAGGTGCGCCGGATTGTTAGCAAAGACTGCCTGGAATCAGGCTACTTTGATGGCAACTGGGACTACGACCTGAACAACGACAAGAACATCCGCAACGATTTCACGGAAATCAAAGAAGGCCCGCACAAAGGCAGCTACTACTCGCCACTGCTGGATTACGTAGAATTCTTCTGCTGTGATCTGGGAAGTGATGTAGTGATCGAACTGTGGGGTGAAGACAATAACCAGAACCGCAGCTACTGCTGGTTGGAAATCCACCTGGAAGACAAGGTGACGCCAAGCTGCACGGCTCCGGCAACGCAATACGTCAAGTGCACCGACAAAGAGACGCGTGCCAAGATCTATGACGAAATTGAATCGAACAAGATCTGGGGTGCACCCTTAATCACTGGTCTGGAGTGCACGGGCCGGGTGGAATACGCGGTAGACTCGAGTCTGCACTGCGATGCAGGCTACTACATCCGCAGCTGGACAGCGATCCGCGAAGTGAAAGGCGTGGAAGTGAAGAGTAAGCTGTGTGAGCAGAAAGTAGTGGTCCTTGCAGTACACGAATACGACATACACTTCCCCGAAGATGTGGAAGTGTATTGTGGTGATGAGCTGGAGATTCCAGGGGTAACCTATACTGAACTAGGTTGCGATGTGCTGGCGGTGAACGTGAAGGACAGTGAATACTTTGCGGATAGCGAAGGCGAAGCTTGTTACAAACTCTTCCGGACGTACACGGTGATCAACTGGTGCGAGTTTGAAGAGTGGCAGCAGAACTGCACGGATGCGATTGATCCTGCAAATTTTGCACAAATCGTTCCGCGTCACCCCGAAGGAGAAGAAGGCCCGGCAAGTGGGGTAACCTTATGGGTAAGGGATGAAGAAGCAGATAACTCACAGTTCCGGGCAGGAGAAATACCCGGAATGAATGGTGTTGAAGAGTACTATCTGAGCTTTGATCCTTTCCTGATTGATTATGAGCGGGTTTCGCCGTACCGGACTCCGAATCAGAACCGCCCTGGGTATATTAGCTATCATTTTGCGTTTGATGATAATTCCTGGGAAAACTTCTGTGGCCCATTGACGAATGATTACGGCAATGAAGAACGAGTACCGACCTTTGCCTGGCAGTATACGCAAATCATCAAGGTGTTCGATGATATTCCACCGACAGTAGAGGTGCCTGAGCTGGATAAATTTGCGACGGATCCGGAGACGTGTGTTGCGAAAGTAACCATCCCATTTGTTGCAAACGACTCTTGCGGTGGAGCTGCGGTGAAAGTTAACCTGGACCGGGTACAGGTAGCTCCTGGCCAGAGCCAGACGACGCTGCTCAACCCAGCGACCTTCCAAAGCAACTGGACGCTGGCTAACGGTACAATGCGCACGGCTACAGGCTTTAGCGTGACGATTGCTAACCTGCCGGAAGGCACCCATGATCTGTTGGTCACGGTGCGCGACGACTGTGGTAATGTCACCGTCAAGCGGATACCGTTTACGGTAGCTGACTGCAAAGGCCCGGCGCCGACCTGCATCGAAGGCCTGACCATGCCGCTGATGCCCACACCGGAAGGCGAAGGGATGATGGCGGTATGGGCCACGGATTTCATTGCTAGTCCGATCTACGACTGTAACGGACAAGGCGAGGTGAACCCGGCGAACAGCAAGCAGAAGAAAGTCACGAAGTTCTCGATCAATCGGGTAGGGGAAGACGTGGACGAAACCCAAACGGGAATCGTGCTGAGCTGCGCTGACTTTTTGACTAATCCGAAGGTAGCGGTGGAAATCCATGCCTGGGATACCAAAGGCAACCACTCGTTCTGTACGACCTACGTGCAGCTGACGGATCCGAATGGCCTGTGTACAGCTGGTCCATCAGCAGCGATAGCAGGTATCATCCAAACGGAAGGCAAAGCTGAAGTGGAAGGAGTTGATGTGAGCCTGAGCGGTGGAGCGGCGAAGAACTACGCCACCAGCCTCAATGGGCAGTACCAGTTCCAGGGGCTGACCACCGGAGCGGATTACACGGTAGCACCGAAACTGAACAAAGGCTTCCTCAATGGCGTATCGACCTTTGACTTGGTGTTGCTGCAAAAGCATATCCTGAACGTACAGCCGATCACCAGTCCGTACAAACTGATTGCCGCGGATGCGAACAACTCCAGGACGATCACCACGCTGGATATGATTCAGCTGCGGAAGTTGATTCTGAACATTGACCGTGAACTGGCCAATAACACGAGCTGGCGCTTTGTGGATGCCAGCTTCACTTTCCCGAATCCGGCTAACCCCTGGCAGACGCCATTCCCGGAGGTGAAGAATATCAACAACCTGACGGGAGAGCAGCGGGCGAACTTTGTGGGCATCAAGATCGGGGATCTGAACGGCAATGCCGTAGCGAACTCGACGATGGCCAGTGTACGCTCATTCCAGGGCAACTGGACGATCACAACGGATGAGCAACAGCTCACGGCGGGTAATGAATACCGCATCGAATTCACGGCCCCCACCAGCCAGATCGAAGGGTATCAGTTTACGCTGAACTTTGATCAAACGAAGGTGGAGCTGATCGATATCGAAAGCGGTATTGCCCAGGATGAGCATTTCGGGGTATTCGCCGAAGAAGGGATGATCACGACGAGCTGGAATGGGGAAGCCCAGGATGGCAGGTTGTTCAGTCTGATCCTGCGGGCGAGGGCCGATGCAACCCTGAGTGAGGTGATTAACCTCAATTCCCGGTTTACCCCGGCAGAAGCCTACCAGGGCAGCACCCTGTTGAATGTAGGTTTGGCCTTCAGCCAGGCCATCCAGCCCCAGGGACAGTTTGGCTTGTATCAGAACATCCCGAACCCCTTCCAGGGGCAGACCCTGATTGGGTTTACCCTGCCGGAGGCCAGTGATGCAACGATCACGATCCAGGATGTGACGGGCCGGACACTGCGGGTGATCAAAGGACAGTATGCCAAAGGATACAATGAGATCCGGCTAACCCGTACCGACATTTCACGAAATGTCGCATCAGCCGGATTACCCACCACCGGGGTGTTGTATTACACCCTGACGGCCGGCAGCCAGACAGCAACCCGCAAGATGGTCATTGTGGAATAACAGGGGATGGGACCTGTAAAGACGTAGCATGCTACGTCTCCACAGCCACAGCTACAACCCACATCTGATCGATTAGGATAAATCACAAACCAACCCCCGGGGCGGTCATCCAGCAGGATGGCCGCCCCGGGTCTGTTTTCGACCGATGGTGCAGGAGCGCGAGCATCACGAGCACCCATGGGTTTATAAAAAAAAAGACCTGCATGAATATCCGGCAGGTCTTTTTTTTATAAATCTATCACATATAGATTAGCTTCCAAGCCCTCGTAAAAAGATATATAACAGTACGAAAGTGGCAGCAACAAGGACAAACATTAAATACCGGAATGCCCATTTATCAGCATTACCTTTCATCGTAGCCATAGTCATTGGTGACTGAGTTTTTCAGGCAGTCAAAGATAAGACCTGCATGAAAAAGAAGGTCACGGTACATGCGGAAAATATTTTGCAAAAGTATTTCCGAATAATTAACCAAGATATAGTACTAAGAAATAATAGGAGAGAAAAAAGAGAAGTGAGTGCCCGGAGCGGGAATCGAACCCGCACGGCCGTTGCTGGCCACAGGATTTTAAGTCCTGCGTGTCTACCTATTCCACCACCCGGGCATCGACACAACTTATCTTTATGTATCCAGGCAAGGCCTTGGATGTTTTTCAGGTTTTGCAGGCCCGAAAAGAGCGGGAAACGAGACTCGAACTCGCGACCCTCAGCTTGGGAAGCTGATGCTCTACCAACTGAGCTATTCCCGCTTATGTCGATTGAATGCCCCTCTTTTAGGAGCATTTTGCAATTGGATCGGCAATTTACGACCTTTTTTGCTTTCAGCAATCTTTTTGTAAAGATAAAGTTAGGGAACAACCTATGTGGGCATCTGTTCCATTTTTCGCTTTACGTAATAGTATGTTTCCAGCTGGGACCGAATCGCCAAGTCGCTATCTGTTTTTTGGTAAGCATTCTTAAATCCGGGGTCAATTACGCGGGCTTTTACATTGTCATTAAGCTGAATTTGCAAATAATCCATGATTTCCTGTTTGATCAGGTCGTCATAGATGGGAAATGCTGTCTCCACCCGATAGCTCAAGTTGCGCTCCATCCAATCTGCCGAAGATAGATAAATCCGCTCTTCACCATCGTGATGAAAATAAAAAACGCGGGCGTGTTCCAGATAGCGGTCTACTATGCTGATAGCTTCAATGTTGGTGCTGTGGGGCTCAATGCCGGGAACGAGACAGCAGATGCCACGGACAATCAGCTGAATTTTGACCCCGGCCTTACTTGCCTTGTATAACAATTCAATCATGTCTCGGTCCTGAATACTGTTCAGTTTCAGGATAATGCGCGCCGGACGCCCGGCTTTTGCTGCATCAATTTCGTGCTGTATCAGTCGTTCCAGGCCACTGCGTAAATTGAACTGCCCTACTAGCAGGTGCTCAAAAGCTAATTGAGGGACTTTCACCGTTTCCAAAAAAGAAAACAAGCGGGCTACCTCTCCGCATAATCGTTGGTCAGCGGTAAATAACCCGAAATCTGAATACACCTTTACCGTGTCTTCGTGAAAATTGCCCGTTCCCAGGTAGCAATACAACTGGGGCCCTTCCTTTTCTAAGCGCCGGATGAGCGCCACTTTTGAATGGACCTTTACCCCTGGGAAACTATAATGCACATTGACACCTGCTTTTTCGAGACGCTCGCCCCAGGAGAGGTTGGCTTCTTCATCGAAACGGGCTTTGACTTCAATGAAAACGGAAACCTGTTTCCCGGCTTTAACAGCATCCATAAGTGCTTGCATGATTCGCGATTGCCGGGCTACCCGATATTGGGTTATTTTAATATGTGTTACGCGCGGATCATGAGCGGCTTCCTCGAAGAAACGGATAACGGCTTCGTATGATTGATAGGGAGGGTGCAGTAAATGGTCCCGTTCACGAATCGCTACAAAAAAATGTCGGGCTTGTTCCAGCGGGGGATAGGGCAGCGGTGGGAGAGGTTGATTTTGCAGGTTGGTTAATCCGAAGTCAGGAAATTTGAAAAAATCGAAATTATTATGGTAACGCCCTTCCCGAAGGGTATCGTAACGCTCCAGGTCAAATACCCCCATTAAAAAGCTCAGCATATCAGCTGGCATTTCCCGGTCATAAACAAACCGGGAAGCAGGGCCCACGTGGCGCTTCGCCAGACTTTCCCGAATTTTTTGAATAAGGTCCCCCGAAAACTCATCATCGATGTACAATTCCGCATCCCGAGTAAGCTTGGCGGAAAAGGTATCTATAATTTTATAACCTGGAAACATCCAGGATACCGAATGCCGGACAATGTCGTCCAGCATGATCAATTCATGACGATGAGGGGCCGAGGGGAGTTTCAGGAAGCGGGGTAGGTGATCGGAGGGTATCTTTACCAATGCATACTCATCGCCAGGATGATCCCCGTCAAGGGGCTGCATTTGGAGTGTTAAATAAAGGGCGGCATTATTCAGGAAAGGGCGTACCCGGTTTTTAACCATCAAAACCGGCTGTACGAAAGGGAGCATGTGGTCGTGGAAATAACTTTCTACGAAATCCTTCTGCTCCTGATTAAGATCTAAACGGCGAAGGAGAAAAATCCCGTGTTGTCTTAACTCGGGAACAATCATTTCCAGGAAAATCTGGCTGTATAATTCCTGCTGGAGGTTAACAATACGACGAATCTCCTTGATGATCACTTTAGGATCTACTTCCAATTCTCGCTTTGTTTTTTTGCCTATACGCAACAAATAGCGATGGTTGGCCATCCTGACTTTGAAGAATTCATCCAGGTTGGAGGAGTATATTGCAAGAAACTTGATTCGCTCAAACAGGGGCACTGCAGGGTCCATTGCCTCCTGTAATACCCGATAATTGAACGACAGCCAGGAGATATCCCGATGAACCATCGGCAGTCCATCAGGAGTAGTCATCAGCTCGTCGAGCGGGCGATAATCAATTTTGGTCACCGGCTAATTCGTTTTGACGCAAAATAAGATAAGTTCAGCGCTCTTGCATGATCCAAAAGGTTAAGTTTTTGGAAAGGGTAGCAACTGCTTACCCAAACAGGCCCAATTGGCCATCGGCATCCGGAGCATTCGCCAGCAGCTGGGGCCCCCTGCATTGGGTGAATCCTGCCTCCTTGCATTGCTCGAAAAAATAGGTCGCCATCAATGGTGCCTGAATATTATCGGGCTGATGTGGAAAGAAGAAGACTTCTTCCAACCCTTCACTGGTCCACTGCAGTAGTCGGGCTACCCAATCGCTTGCTCGTTGATAGTCGGTAGGGTGGAGTCCGTTGCCAACCATCCGAACCAGGACAAAGGGAGCACTTAACCCCATGTGCAATACATCGCGGCGGCCCGCAACATCGGTTATTACTGTGCCAACACCATAGCGTTGTAGCATTGCCAACCAGGACTCAGTTGCGGCTGAGGTGGCAAACCAGCTTTCATGGCGCAATTCTACCGCAAGTGGTAAGGTGCGCGGCCAGCGTTTTAACCAGCGTTCCAGCATTGCCTGCTGGTCGGTGCTGAAGTAAGGCGGAAGTTGCAGAAAACAGGGGCCCAGTTTGTTGCCCAATCCACTGATCACCTCCCAAAACTGCGGAAGAGCCGTACCCTGAAGTCCCAGGTCGCGGCTGTGGCTGATTACCTGAGGTATTTTGGGGCAAAAGCGGAAATCGGCGGGTGTCTCGGCTTGCCAGCGGGTAATCGTTTCGATATCGGGTATCCGATAATGGGTGGTATTGAGCTCTATGGTGTTAAATTGCCGACCATAAGCAGCCAGGAAGTCTTTGGCTTTGGTACCCTTAGGGTAGTAAGATCCGACCCACTCCTTCATCGACCAGCCAGTTGCACCCAGGTAAATGGCTAATCCTGAGCCTGCTGGATGCCCCGAAAGAACCTGCCGGTTAAAGGCAGAGTCCGCAGGTAGGGAAAAGTCCAGGTGTTCAATACTTGCTAACTTGCCAAATTCCATGAATCGTGAACATTTTGGATAATGATTGGTCTACAATAAAAGGGTAACCAGTTATACGGGAACACGGCCAAGGGCTAAAATACTATTTGAAGTATAAATCAGCGCCACTGTTTTGTTTTCTCTGTGTCATTTGCGCGGAGATTTTCCGGGACGGTTCCGCAAATTGATACCTTTGCGCCATGAAAATGCTTGCAGAACGAATGCATCTTGCGCTGGAAGAGCGTCGACAAGCCGGGTCACTGCGTCACTTACCCGGCCAGGATGCTGGCATAGATTTCTGTTCCAATGATTACCTGGGGTTTGCCCGCCACCCGGTTATTCGGGAGCAAATTATTGCGGCTACCTTGGCGGAGGATATTCATGGGGGCACCGGATCCCGGCTAATTTCTGGTAATCATCCTGCAATGGAGGAACTGGAAAAGACGATTGCTACTTTTCATGAAGCCGAAACCGCCCTTTTATTCAATTCAGGTTACGCAGCAAACCTGGGGTTGTTGTCGGCCATGGCCAACCGAACCGACACCATCCTCTATGACGAATTAGTCCATGCCTCCATGCGTGATGGCATTCGCCTGGCTTCTGCCCGTTCATTTTCATTTCGGCATAATGATGTGCAACACCTGGCTGAAAAAATACAACGCGCCGAAGGACAGGTATTTGTCGTCGTTGAAAGCGTCTATTCTATGGACGGAGATTGTGCGCCCCTTGATGCTTTACTGATGGTTTGTGAGGCAAATGGGGCGGTATTGGTAGTCGATGAGGCACACGCCGTCGGAGTCATGGGTGCCCGAGGAGAGGGGTTGGTACCCGCATTGGGGCTGGCTTCGCGGGTTTGGGCCCGGGTCGTAACCTTTGGTAAAGCCATGGGCAGTCATGGTGCCGCTGTACTTGGTCCCGTTTATTTAAGGGATTTCCTGATAAATTTTGCCCGTTCGTTTATATACACCACAGCACTTCCTCCGGCCCACTGGGCTGGGATAGCGGCTGCTTATGCAATGCTGGAAGGAGGGGAAGCTGTTCGTACGCTACAGGAACGAATTGCTTGCTTTCATCGCAACCTAACCCCTTCGCTGGCAGCCCGTCTGATCCCCAGTACCAGTGCTATTCAGGCCCTGATTGTCCCTGGAAATGAGGCCGTAATTCGCCTGGCAGCACAACTTAATGAGCAGCAATTGGGAGTACGCCCCATAAGGTACCCAACAGTTGGCTTAGGGCAGGAGCGCCTGCGTATTTGTTTGCATACCTACAATACAGAAGCAGAAATAGAAAAACTTTGTCATTACTTACAAACGCTACTCGTTCGATGAAATCTCCGATTTTTTTTGTTAGTGGAATCGGTACTGAAGTAGGCAAAACGGTTACCTCCGCTATATTAATGAAGGCTTTGGATGCCGCCTATTGGAAGCCGGTACAATCCGGTGACCTCCACTGGACGGACACCGATAAGGTTAAATCCTGGACGGGACTTCCGGAAGACCGTTTTTTTTCGGAACGCCATCGGTTAAATGAACCGCTATCCCCCCATGCCTCAGCAGCCCTGGATGGCATACATATCCAGCTGGAAGACTTCAGCCTCCCGGTTACGGAACGGCCTTTGTTGATTGAAGGTGCTGGAGGGCTGTTAGTTCCATTAAATGATCAGGATACTATTCTTGACCTGATTCAGGTGTTGCAAGTCCCTGTTGTTTTGGTTTCGCGCCATTACCTGGGGAGTATCAATCATACCTTACTCAGTATTGAAGTGCTGCAAAGCCGGGGAGTACCGATTGCTGGCTTGCTATTTAATGGCCCCGAAAATAAGCACACGGAATCGGCAATTCAACAGCTTAGTGGACTAACTCCGTTGGTACGCATTGATGAATTAGCCGAAATAAATGCGCAATCCATTGCTGCCGCTGCCGAACGCTATGGAGCTGTACTGCGCAAAGCTCTGCTTCCGCAAATAAGCATTACAAATCGCCAGACTGGCTACTAAACCCATATAAAATGAGTTGGATTGACCGTGATGAACGTGTAATATGGCACCCCTATACCCAGGCCAAAACGGCAGGCGCAGCCCTGCCTATTGTGCGGGGAGAAGGAACCTTGCTTTTTGATGAGGTAGGTAATCAGTATATAGATGCTATCTCTTCGTGGTGGGTTACCCTGCATGGCCATGCACACCCGTACCTGGCGGAAAAACTCCAGGCCCAGGCACTGGAATTGGAACATGTAATCTTTGCCGGGTTTACCCATCCACGGGCAATTGAGTTGGCCGAACGTTTGCTCAAGCACCTTCCCAGCCGGCAGGCCCGGGTTTTCTTTTCGGATAACGGATCAACAGCGGTTGAAATCGGGCTGAAAATGGCCATGCAATACTTTCATAACCAGGGAAAACCCCGAAAAAAGATCATCGCCTTCAGCGAAGCTTTCCACGGGGAAACCTTTGGGGCAATGTCCGCCAGTGGTGACCATGCGTTCAATACTGCTTTTCATCCATTTCTGTTTCCGGTAACCCGCATACCTGCCCCTGTTCCAGGCCGGGAGGCACAAAGCCTGGCAGCCCTGGAAGAAGCCCTGGCTGATGGCGAAGCGATTGCCTTTATTTTTGAACCCTTAGTGATGGGAGCAGGGGGAATGCTCATGTATGAGCCAGCCGCCCTGGATGCTATGATTGCAGCTTGTCACCGACAAGGTACACTCTGTATTGCCGATGAGGTCATGACCGGGTTCGGTCGTACCGGAAAGTTTTTTGCCAGCCATTATTTAAAGGAACAACCCGATATCCTCTGTCTGGCAAAAGGGTTGACTGGAGGTACCTTACCGTTGGCCATAACTACCTGTACTGCGGAGATCTACCAGGCGTTTTATGCTGATGACCGCTTGAAAACGTTTTTCCATGGCCATTCCTTTACCGGAAACCCACTTGGTTGTGCTGTGGCCCTGGCCAGCCTGGAGTTACTGGAAGGCTCTGTGTGCCAGGAACGCATCGGGGCAATTGCGGCCCGGCATGCTCAGTTTCGGGAGGAGGTGGCTAACCATCCTGCGCTGGTTGATGTTCGGCAGCGGGGAACGATACTGGCATTAGAGTTTAAAACACCCGAACAAACCGGGTATTTTAATCAGTTACGGGATCGGTTGTATCAGTTTTACCTCAAAAGGGGGGTACTGTTACGCCCACTCGGTAATGTCATTTACCTGCTGCCACCGTACTGCATCACCGATCAACAACTGGATCGGATATATGCAGTACTTGCGGAATCACTGGAAGTCTTTGGGGTGAGTACTCCGCAAGGTTCCCGAGAATCCACTGTTCAACACAACGAATGAAAGCAAGGACTTCGATAGGGATTACCGGGTGGGGGAGTGTATCAGCCGCCGGGCATACTCCAGAGGGGGTAGCAATGGCCCTACTGCAAAACACGCCATATTTACAAAAAACGGTGGATGGAGAATGGGCGGGAGCAGTTACTCCCGCGACCGAATCTTTACTGCAGCGCACTATGGACTCCCTGCCTCATGGGAGGGACCTCGACCGCAGTGTTTTGCTGGCCGTGTTGGCCGCTCGACAGGCGGTAAACATGGCGGGCTGGACACCTGACGATCATTTCGGGGTTTTGGTGGGATCATCGCGTGGAGCCACGCACCGTTGGGAAAGGGATTACCAGGGTTTTCGAAACCAGGATGGCCGGGTTTCTCCCTTAAGCTCTCCTTTAACAACGACCGGAAATTTAGCGAGCTGGGTTGCTCAGGACATACAAGCTACTGGCCCAAGTAGCAGTTTTTCAATTACTTGTAGTACGGCACTACATGCTTTACTTGAAGGCGTGGTCTGGTTGGAAAGTGGCCGCATTAACCGATTGATAATTGGGGGAACGGAGGCTCCGCTTACCCCTTTTACGTTTAGCCAAATGAAAGCCCTGCGTATTTATGCACCATCTACTGCCACGGAATACCCTTGTCGAGCCCTTGATCTGGAGAAAAAAAATAATACGCTGGTTTTAGGGGAAGGGGCGGCTTGCTTTGCTTGTGAGTCCAGGGCAAAAGGGGCTCACGCCTGGATCATCGGGATAGGTTACGGCCAGGAAGCCATCGCTAGTCCTACTGGTGTCAGCCGCCAGGGGGAGGGCCTTTATGTAGCCATGCAGCGCGCGCTGGCCGATGGGGGGATTGTGCGACCCGACGCTATTATTACTCACGCCCCCGGAACGGTACTTGGTGATCAAGCTGAATACCAGGCCATTCAGCGGCTGTTTGGCGAAAAGATACCCCTATTACTCAACAATAAATGGCAACTTGGGCATACCTTGGGAGCATCAGGAGCCCTTAGTATGGAGTTGGCGCTGCGTGCCCTTTGGTCGGCACAACCCATAGGTATAGCACCTTACTTGACCCATGTAAATGCCTGGGAGGTGCCCTCAACTATTTTGATTAATGCGCAGGGCTTTGGGGGGAATGCCATTAGTGTTTTACTTCAACGCGGCGATGAGCCGTTACCAACTTGGTAATCCACAGGGAAGGTCTTATCTTCACCCGCGGAAAAAAACGAGGTATGCAAGAAGCAACAAAGATATGGACGCTGGAGGAAACGTTGGCCCTTTACCAGCGTCCTTTAATGGATTTGATATATGAAGCTGCCAGCGTGCACCGGGCGCACCACGACCCCAATGAAGTACAAATCAGTACTTTGCTCTCCATCAAAACAGGGGGATGCCCGGAGGATTGTGCCTACTGCCCACAAGCAGCTCGTTATCATACGGATATTGAAACCAATGACCTGCTGACAGTAGATCAGGTACGCACCGCTGCAACGCGCGCTAAATCCCTGGGGAGCTCCCGGCTTTGTATGGGGGCCGCCTGGCGGAACGTTGAAGATAATGCGGATTTCGATCACGTAATCGAGCTGGTGAAAACTGTCCGCGATCTGGACATGGAGGTTTGCTGCACCCTGGGTATGTTAACCCCTCATCAGGCCCAACGCCTGGCGGCGGCAGGCTTGTATGCGTATAATCATAACCTGGATTCCTCCGAAGATTATTATGAGGAAATTATTTCCACGCGTGGCTATCAGGATCGCCTGGAAACCCTGGATAATGTTCGCAAAGCTAATTTGACAGTTTGCTCAGGAGGGATCATCGGTATGGGGGAATCAGTGGCCGACCGCTGTAAAATGCTCCTAACCTTGGCTAGCCTCCGGCCCCAGCCTGAATCGGTTCCGATCAATGCCCTGGTAGCCGTACCCGGAACACCGCTCGAAAACCAGGAGCCCGTTTCTATTTGGGAAATGATCCGGATGATTGCCGTTACCCGCATCGTTATGCCACATACGACCATCCGGCTTTCGGCAGGCAGAACGGAAATGAGTCGCGAAGGCCAGGCTTTATGTTTTCTGGCAGGAGCAGGTTCTATTTTTGCTGGCGACAAACTCCTGACTACGCCAAATCCAGACGTGTTTGCCGATTTGGAAATGTTTGATCTCCTGGGGTTGAGACCCAAAGCTCCTTTTGCCGATGGTCACCTACCCCAGTCGGGTTCTGCCGAGGAAACCGCGGCAGCCATTGAGCCGCACCGGAAGCGATGGTCGCGACCAGGACATACCATTGAGGCGAACGTACAATATGCTGAAATAGCCAAAGAAAAAAGACGGGCAACCCGTCAGCAAGGGGATACCCATCAATAATCATTTAAGCATCAACCTATGAATAAGCGTACCCAAATAGTTGCCGGTAACTGGAAAATGAATAAAACATATCAGGACGGCCGTAGCATGGTCATCGATTTCCTGGAAAACCTCCGGAATACCGATGCCCTGGCGATTTTGTGCCCCCCTTTTATTCACCTGCAAATGGTTTCTAACCTGATCAAGGACATGGCCAGCGTTCGCTTGGGCGCACAAAATTGTCACGAAGCAGAAGCAGGTGCCTATACCGGAGAAGTTTCTGTGGAAATGCTCAAATCGGTTGGCGTAGATTACGTTATTCTGGGGCACTCCGAACGTCGGGAATACTTTGGCGAAAGCGATGCCTTGCTGGCAAAGAAGATCGATCAGGTGCTTGCACACAACCTGCGTCCGATTTTTTGCTGCGGAGAACCCCTGGATATTCGCGAAAAAAATGACCATGTTGCCCATGTAGCCCAACAATTGGAAGGTAGCTTATTTCATCTTACCCCAGAAGCGATTGCTAAAATCGTAATTGCCTATGAACCCATCTGGGCGATTGGCACTGGGCGTACGGCTTCGCCAGCGCAGGCCCAGGAGATGCATGCAGCGATCCGTCAGCTCATGGCTAAGAAATACGGAGAAGATTTGGCCCAACAGCTATCTATCCTGTATGGGGGCAGCGTCAATGCCGCCAATGCGAAAGAATTATTCAGCCAACCGGATGTTGACGGTGGATTAGTGGGCGGGGCAAGTCTCAAAGCGGGAGATTTTGCCACTATTGTGGATAGCTTTTAGCAGGTTTATCACTTTTTTGGATAATTTACGGACCGGACAGGGTGGGTTAATAACAATTTTTGCTAAATTTGTTTATACCCGATAAAACCCGCGTTCGCCATGAATAGTATTGTTACTCAGCGGTTTATAAAATGTCATGACAAACTCCGGGAAGAAAATCGGGTTCGTTCCAGTCGCCAATTTGCCCTGTCGCTAGATTATTTACCGCAAAGTTTAAGCGAAATCCTTAAAGGCAGGCGGGATGTGACCATTGAATTAATCCGCAAAGCCGTTGAAGTGTATAAATTAAACCCGGTGTATCTCTACACCGGCGAAGGGCCTCCTTTTATGACCGAGGGTGGCAATCAGGATGTGCGGATTCTAACGGTAGTTACTAATGCTCAGGATCAGGAACTCATCGTACATGTTCCCAGTGCCGCGCAGGGCGCTTATGTTCAGGAATTAGGCAACCCCCAATTCATTCAGAATCTCCCTCATTTTTTACTTCCCGAGTATCGTTATCAGGCTGGAACCATCCGCTCCTTCGACGTTACCGGCGATGCTATGGAGCCGACCTTATTCGAGGGAGATAAACTGGTGTGTCAATATGTAGAACCGGGGCATTGGGAAACCGGAATCCGCGAAAACCATATTCATGTAGTTGTTACCCGGGCAGATGTACTCGTCCGCCGTGTTGCCAATAACCTGCGGGAAAAGAAGCAACTGCGCATTTTTAGCGACAATGATTATTACAACGAACAGATATTGCCCCTGGCAGATATTCGTGAACTTTGGGTGCTAAAAACCCGGATTAGCCCATACATGGGAGCCCCTTCGCATCCGGTGCGTAAAGTCCGGGAAGATATTAAAGAGGTAAAACAGGCGTTGGGGCAGCAAAACCAATTAATCCATAATCTGCTGGAGCGTATCGATAAACTTTCGCCGGATCGATCCTAGGCTTTAACTTTCCACAAAAGAAAATCAATGAAAAAGAAGACGATTACGGGAACAGTAACCCACCAAAAAATCGAAGGCGGGTTCTGGGGGATTGTTGATGCCCAAGGGGGCCAATGGATGGTCGTGAACATGCCCGAGCAAATTAAATATCCGGGTAAAGAAGTCCGGGTCGTCGTGCACGTTATGGACGATCAGGTGGGTTTTGCAATGTGGGGCACTCCCGTAAGGATCGTTTCCTTTCATACCATGACTCCTTAAGCAAAAACAACCAGGATTTTACCGGTTAGCTTCCCACTCCATACTATAATTAGTCGCCACAGTCAGGACGCGATGTCTTTCTGCATACAACTGCAGGGCTAGTCGCGCAGCAATTTCGGCTTCCTGGGTTTCATTGCTATTGATGTTTTCCGGCGTATAGTAATTTTTTACAAAGTGTGTATCAAAATGCCCGCTGGTAAACGCCTCATGCCGGCAAACAAATTTTCCGAAGGGTAGGGTGGTAGCTACACCTTCAATATGGTAATCTTCGATGGCCTGGATCATCCGCCGGATGGCTGCCTGACGGGTGTCACCATAGGTAATCAGTTTGGCAATCATAGGATCGTAGTAAATGGGGATATCCATTCCTTGTTCATATCCATCATCGAGGCGGATATTATCTCCTACAGGCCGCACATAAGTGCTAAGGTTACCCACGCTGGGTAGGAAGTTGTTGAAAGGGTCTTCAGCATAAACCCGTAGTTCGAGTGCATGGCCGGTAATTTGTAAGTCCTCCTGTTTAAAGGGAATTTCTTCACCACGAGCAACGCGAATTTGTTGCTCGACTAAGTCTACTCCTGTAACCCATTCCGTAACCGGGTGTTCCACCTGCAGACGGGTATTCATCTCCAGAAAATAGAAGTTCAAGTCAGCATCAACCAGAAATTCTACAGTGCCGGCACCCAGATAATTACATGCTTTGGCAACTTTTACAGCCGCTTCACCCATAGCCTGGCGGATGGCCGGCGTCAAAATAGCACTGGGCGCTTCTTCGATCACCTTTTGGTGGCGCCGTTGGATACTACACTCCCGCTCAAATAGATGAACGACGTTTCCATGGCTATCGGCAAGAACCTGAATTTCGATATGCCGTGGAGAGGTCACGTATTTTTCAATAAAAACAGAACCATCCCCAAAGGCTGAAGTTGCTTCGCTAATAGCTCGCTCCATTTGCTCTTGCAGCTCTCCTTCGTTTTCCACAATCCGCATCCCCTTGCCACCTCCTCCAGCAGAGGCTTTAATCAGGATGGGAAAACCTACTTCTTTGGCAATCGCTTTAGCGTCCGCCAGGTCTGAAATGGCGTGGTCAACACCTGGTACCATCGGAATATCATAGTGCTTGACGGCATCTTTAGCAGCCAGCTTACTACCCATTATCTCAATAGAGTAAGGGCTGGGGCCAATGAAAATTATGCCGGCAGCTTCAACGTCGCGCGCAAAGGCAGCATTTTCACTTAAAAACCCATATCCTGGATGAATAGCATCGACCCCACAGGCTAGTGCTGCGGCAATAATTTTATCTCCCCGCAGGTACGATTGGTTGGATGGGGCAGGCCCCAAGCAGATGGCTTCATCTGCAAACCGAACGTGTAGGGCGTTGCGATCAGCTTCCGAATAGACGGCGACAATGGCGATACCCATTTTACGAGCAGTACGCATTACCCGAAGGGCGATTTCACCCCGATTTGCGACGAGAATTTTCTTCATGAGCGAGTAGATTCAAACATCCAGTAATAAGCCAGGGCCTTTAAGTCGGTTCGAAATTACCTGGCCCTGTCATGAGGGTGAAAGTACACATTTTTGTTAAACTCCCTTTCCGGAAAGGGAAGTTTTTGCCTCAGCCAATTCACTTTGGGCTAACGCCAAAAGACCTATTAATTAAGAATGACCGGTCGGATGCCTATCCGACCGGTCATTCCATTATTACCTGTTGTTTTGGCACTAAGTCCATAAAATGCAATTCGAAATTGAAAATCAGAACCGCTGATTTCTCATTGCTAAGTTAGCGGGAGTCTTTGGACTCCCGCTAAGGCCTTGAACCTAACGATCTTCAGATCGATTTCTAATGGCTTTGCTCCTTGTTTCTGCTGTCGGACTGCAATTTGCGTGACTCCGTTTAGGATTTACAAAGACCAACGAAACCTACTGGGCAGGAGCAGGGTCCGGCAACAGATTAATTTCACGACTAACCGGATTTAAAGGGGTATCTACCTTGTTTCCTTCTTTATCGACCAGCGTTAGCGTAATCAAATTCTTACCCATCGGCAATCCTTCGATGTAGTACGGCTGCCAGGTATCGATCATGTGTTCTTCATCATTGATCATAGCTTTAACTTTGTAATCAGTTCCCAGCGTAGCGTTAACCAGGAAGAAATCAAGCATAATTTTTTTCGTATCCGCCCCTACATAATCGCCTTTCGGGCGGCTATAGAAAAGCATGGGCTGGGTGATTGACTCAGCCTTAGTGATGCCCTTATTGGCAACGCTTACTTTCTGGGCGATGAATGCCTTGCCATTTTTAATGCTTTCATGGTATGACCGGGAGAGAAACGCCAGGAGGTAATGATCGCCATCAGCAACATCATAGGGGAAATCTGCGGTATACTTCGCTGCGTAAGGGTAGGAATCCACGATCAGGTGAATGTGTTGGCCTTCCGCAGAGTTCGCACACATTTTAGCTGAAGCATCCGGGGTTTGCGTACCTAATTGGTAATTGCTCAACTTGAATTTGAACTGCCCATTTTTATAGCTCATGCTTTCCAGTGTAGCATCAGGATAAGCCGTAGAGGCTGCAAATGGGGTTAAGGTGTATTTCATCGCCGGGGCAGCGGGGGCTGCCTGTTCTGTGCTGGCGGTATCGGCAGTAGCCGTCTTTTTCTTGCAACTGGTGAAAGTAAACGTGGCCAGTAAGGCCAGCAAAAGTAAAGTTCTCATGGTTGATTGTATTTAGATTTAATCAATTATTGATGTGAAATTGTTCTTATTTTTGAACAACAAATTTCTCGGCACTTCAGGTTACCGACTCTAAATATATGGCGAATAAAATCATTGAACTACAAGTAGAGGGAATGGATTGTGCAAATTGCGCAGCCAGCATCACTCGTTTTCTGGAACGCAAGGGCCTGGAAGAAGTTTACGTAAATTTTCAAACCAAAGAGGTTCGCTACCTGGAAAATGAGGAGCTGCTAACTTCCGAACAGGTAAAGCAAGGTATCCAGAAACTTGGGTATACGGTAGTTGAGGAAGATACTCAGCGCTCCTGGTGGACGCTTACCCGTAAGCTGTTATTTGGCGCTGTTTTCACGACACCACTACTTATCGCTCACTTATTGATGTCGGTTGGGGTGCATGTCGGGCCCTTGCATGATCCCTGGATCCAATTTGCGCTTTGCCTGCCGGTCTTTATTCTCGGGTTCTGGCACTTTGGTCGCAGTGCCTGGAGTTCTGTTCGGGGCGGCGTACCCAATATGGATGTACTGATCTTCATCGGCGGTACGGCCGCATTTGTTTATAGTCTCATTGGGGCGGTTTTGCAGCAACCTAACTTCATCTTTTTCGAAACCTCAGCTACCATTTTTACCCTCGTTTTGTTAGGGAATTGGATCGAACACCGGGCAGTCAAACAAACTACTACGGCTATTGGGGAGCTAACGCAGTTGCAAGCAGTTAAAGCTCGCCGGATTATGCCCTCGGGAACCATTGTCACGGTAGAACAGGAAGAAATAAAGCCCGGCTTTGTCCTACAGGTTAATGAAGGCGATCAAGTACCCGCGGACGGAAAGATTATTGCCGGAGAAGTAACGGTTGACGAGTCTATGCTTACCGGAGAAAGCCTGCCCCTGCGGCGGGAAATGGGGCAATCGGTGGTTGGTGGTTCCCTGGTAGTCCAGGGGAATATTCAACTGGAGGTATCCGCAGTTGGCCGTTCTTCGATATTGGGGCAAATGATTGAATTGGTCAAAACCGCTCAGCAGGATAAACCCAATATCCAGCGGTTGGCCGACCGAATTAGTGCGGTTTTTGTGCCGGTTGTTTTATCGATCGCTTTACTCACTTTTGTTATTGGTCACTGGGGCCTGGATTGGACGGCCCGCCAGGCGCTGATGAACGCCATTGCGGTTCTGGTTATTTCTTGTCCATGCGCTATGGGATTAGCTACGCCCACCGCCGTGATGGTTGGTGTAGGTCGCCTGGCGCGCAATGGTATTTTGATCAAAGGAGGCCAAACGGTGGAAGTCCTTAGCCAGATTCGGCAAATGGTATTTGACAAAACAGGAACCCTCACTACAGGTAAGTTTCGCATTGCCGATTTAGCGATTAAACAAGGTAGCCATGCGGAAATTACTGGGTTGTTATATCACCTCGAAAAACATTCCTCGCATCCTATTGCTAAGGCCATTGTGGAAAATCTGGCTAGTCAGGTTAATGGGACCTACATAGAATGGAAGAAGGTTTGGGAAGAAAAAGGCGTTGGTGTCATGGGCGTTGATCAGGCGGGCAATGAATATCAGCTTGGCTCAGCACGAATTCTGGATGAGCCAGGTGAGGAAAAGAGCGAGAACTCTGTTTTCCTGACCCGGAATGGCGAGTTGCTGGCTTCGCTGCACCTCCAGGATGAGCTCAAACCCGATGCAGCCGCGGCGCTGACTTACCTGCGTGAACACCAAGTAACGCCGATCATCCTTAGTGGCGACCATCAGGAAAAAACCGCGACTATTGCAGCGGAATTAGGCGTAACCGAATTCTACGCCGGGCAATTACCTCAGCAAAAGCTATCGATCATTGAACGGCTTAGCCAGGAAGCACCCACCGCCATGGTAGGTGATGGTATTAATGATGCACCAGCGCTGGCCCGGGCAACCCTGGGGATTTCGTTGAGTAATGCCTCCCAGGCGGCCATACAATCAGCACAGGTCGTTTTGTTGAATGGTAAATTGGAACATTTACCCCGGGCGCTGGCTATTAGTCAGGCTACGGTACAGACCATTCGGCAAAGCCTGTTTTGGGCATTTGCCTACAACATTGTCGCAATTCCAATAGCAGCTATGGGGTATCTCAATCCGATGTGGGGTGCCTTGTTTATGGCCTTTTCTGATGTGGTCGTTATCGGGAATGCTATTCGCTTGCGCACGCGCCGGATTCCCGGCGTGCCTGTCCGATAATTTTCGGAAAAAACACTAGAAAAGATAACCCTTTTCCTGCGTGGGGCGTTATAAGGTCGCTGAGCTATTAATCGCTCCGCAAGGTAACCCATGAAAAGGTTTTTTCCCGTTTTACTGGTAGTAGTGGCAGCTCTGGTGGGCTGTGAAAAAGAATTTATCCCGGACGAGATTGTTGCCGAGGCACAGATCGTCGTAGAGGGGTATATTGAATCAGGCGCTCAGGCTACTCCTCCTTACGTAATTCTCACCCGCAGTGTACCCTTTTTCTCCGAACTCGACAGCAACCAGTTTAACGACCTGTTTGTCCACGGGGCCACGGTAGACGTGAATGATGGCGAGCGTACCTTGCGGCTGACAGAGGTGTGCCTGCGCGACTTACCTCCCGAACTACAACGCGAAGCTGCCCGCGTCTTTGGTTTTTCAGCGGATACAATTGGATTTGACTTCTGTGTGTATACCGACCCTACCTTCGGGATGCTGGGGCAGGAAGGCCGAATATACACGCTGCGTATTGATGCGGAAGGGCAGTTGCTGCAGGCAACCACCACCATTCCCCGTCACGTAGGGTTGGACTCCCTGCGTTTTTCAGCGCCTCCGGGAGAACCCAATGACACACTGGTGCAATTGCGCTGCTTCCTGAATGACCCGCCAGGTATGCGTAACTACTATCGATACCAAACCCGGATAAATGACGGTCCGCTCTTAACGCCATTCGGCTCGGTTACGGATGATCTGCTGTTCGATGGGCAATCATTTGCTTTTCCCCTGCCCAAGGCAGAGGCTCGTGGGGCCGATATCGATATCAAAACGTTTGGCCTCTACCGCCTGGGAGATACGGTCACCATAAAATGGATGAACCTGGATAAGGCCCATTTCGATTTTTGGAACACGGTGGAATTTAATGCAGCCAACCAGGGACCTTTTTCCAGTTATACCCGGGTATCTTCCAATATTCAAGGAGGCTTAGGTATCTGGGGTGGATTATCGGCGAGTTACTACGAATTGCCTATCGCGCGGTAATCCGCGTGGAAATATGTACCTTCGGCCCACAAATAGACGTGTACCTTGGAAATTATCAAGCACCACAAAACCGCTTTACTTTTCGGCGCCACCGGACTGGTCGGCAGTCATTGCCTGGAGTTCCTCCTGGCACACGAAGCCTATCAGCGGGTGGTAGTTTTTTCCCGGCGCCCTGTAAAGCGGGATCATCCCAAATTGGTATCTGTTATAGTGGATTTTTCGCAACTATCGGCCAACGCGGCAGATATGCGAGGGGATGACGTATTTATCTGCCTGGGAACGACCCGCGCCAAGGCAGGCTCGGCTGAAGCCTTTCGGGAAGTCGATCTGCATTACAATCTAAAAATTGCAAAACTGGCGCTGGCTGGAGGGTGTAAGCAGTTATTGTTGGTTTCCTCGGTGGGTGCCGATCCGGATTCTCCTTTTCTTTATCCCCGTACCAAGGGCGAACTGGAAGTTGCTATCAGCGCTATGCCTTTTTGGGCGGTACATATTTTTCAGCCAAGTTTTTTACTGGGCGAACGCAACGAAAATCGCTGGGGTGAGAAAGTCGCCGGGATGATTGGTGGCTTCTTTGACCGCATCAGCGGGGGTATGCTCACCAAATACCGGCCGATAGAAGCCGAGGTGGTGGCCCAATCGATGGTTAGTGCGGCCCAGCAGCTGCAGGGTGGGGTACAGGTGCATGCCTCCCATGAATTGCAGGCGCTGGCCGATCTTTTGTATAATCAAGCTTAAGTTATCATCATGGATACAGTGGTTAAAGAATCCGAAATTCGGATCAAAGTGGGACTGAATGCCGAAAAAATTCCCGTACAAATTCTCTGGGCTGCTCCCGATAATCCGGGCCACGAGCAGTTTCAGCCAGTGAAAGCCCTTTTGCTGGCGTTGTTTGACGGAGAACATCAGGATACCCTGAAAATGGACTTGTGGACCAAGGAGCTGCAAGTGGTGGAAATGGATCGGCTTATGTTCCAGACACTCCGCAGTTTGGCAGACACCTATTATAAGGCTACGCAGAATAAAGAGTTAGCCAGTGATATGCAGCGCTTTGTGCAGTATTTCGGCGAGAAGACAGAAATAATTCCGAAAGAACAGTAAAAAAAAAGGATAAGGGTTGCGTGTAATTGCTCGACCCGGTTATCTTTGCAGTCCGGTGGACGCACTTGGAGCAGCTCCTCCTAACCCCCCCAGGGCAGAAATGCAGCAAGGGTACGGAGTTGAGCGCCCGTTGTGCTGTCCACCTTATTTTTTTTCTTCTCTTTTGGGGTAGCCTGCCCCAGAAATCCAGAGATTACAATTAATTAATGTCATCGGGTATAATACTTCCGCCGGGAGGGTTATCTTTACTGGCGACGACAGTAAAATCCACGGCCATTCGTGGTTAACAGCCCGCGGGGCTAACAAATTGTAATCGCTCATGAAGGTCCGCTACACCCTTCCACAAGTATGGCTTGTGGTCATTGCCATCTTCTTTTTTGCTAGCTCCTCCCTGGTTGGCCAGGTGGTTATCTCCCAGGTTTATGGGGGAGGGAATAACTCTAGCGCTCCATATCAAAATGATTTTATCGAGCTTTTCAATCGCGGGGTAGTCCCAATCAACCTCAACGGGTGGTCGGTACAGTATACTTCCTCCAGTGGAACTTCCTGGACCAATAAGGTAGATCTTCCCAATTTTAACTTGCAACCCGGGCAGTATTTCCTCATCCGTTTAGCAGGTGGCACCACCAATGGCATTGCTTTACCTACAGCGGATGCCACAGGAACTATTAATATGAGTGGGACCAGTGGCAAGGTTGCATTGGTTAATTCAACAACTGTGCTCACCGGCAGTGGCTGTCCGATGGATGCCTCGGTGTTGGATTTCGTCGGCTATGGCACTGCAGATTGCCGGGAAGGAGCTTCCGCCGCTCCTGCATTATCCAATACCACAGCGGCGATCCGCCAGGGAGCTGGCTGTACGGATACCAATAGCAATAGCGCTGATTTTACCGCTACAGCCCCCAATCCACGGAATTCTGCCAGTCCGTTTAACGTTTGCAGCAATGCTACTTTCCCTAATTTGCTGCTCAGCGAGATTGTTGTGACACCAACAGCAGGAGAATTTATCGAAATTTATAATCCCAATCCTTTTCCCGTCGATTTGAGCAATGTCTATCTGACGGATGCGACGTTTACTGGGTCGCCAAGTACTTATTATTACAATATTGTCACGGGAATCAATGCCGGTGGCGGTGGCTTTGGGGATTTTCTGGCCCGCTTTCCCGCGGGTGCGATAATTCCTGCGGGTGCTTACCAAACGGTAGCGCTCAATGGTTCTGACGACTTTTTCACCACCTACGGCGTACAGCCGACGTATGAACTTTACGAAGATGCCATGTCGGCTGATGGAATTCCCGATATGCGCGAAGGTCTTCCCGGGAGCATCAACAACCAAGGTGGATTAACGAATGACGGGGAAATAGCTATCCTGTTTTATTGGGATGGCACCAGTGACCTGGTCAAAGACCTCGATTATGCGCTTTGGGGGGATAAAGCGGAAGCGGTGGATAAATCCGGAATCAGCATCGATGGCCCTGATGCCAATGCTACGACCAGTGCTTATCTCAATGATACGCCCATCTCCTCGCAGGAGGTTATTTCGGCAAGTGCTCACGCCTCCGGCAGTTCATACCAGCGGATTGACCTGACGGAAGGGACCGAAACCAAAACGGGAGGTAATGGCGCGAATGGCCATAATGAGACTTCGGAGAACTTATCTGTGACCTGGGGGCAGGCAACTGTCACCCCTAATGCCATGTATGTTGCTGGCCCGCCTCCTCCACCACCACCGCCACCTGTGGCACTTATCATCAACGAAATTCTTGCCGATCCGGATGCTACCAATGGTGATGCCAATGGCGATGGTACTTCTAACACAACTCAGGATGAGTTTGTGGAGATTTATAATGACTCTGGCGCGGATGTTGATATTTCTGGTTGGACACTTTCCGATGGGGTGCAGGTGCGCCATACCTTCCCAACAAATACCATCATCAGTAAGGATTGTGCCATCGTAATTTTTGGCGGTGGGACGCCCACTGGCAAATTTGGTGGGGCAGCTACGCAGATAGCCTCTACCGGGTCATTAGGCCTGAATAATGGCGGGGATGTCGTCACCCTAATGAATGGCGCAACCGTCATCGCTAGCTACACCTATGGAAGTGAAGGCGGCGACAACCAGTCGCTCACCCGCGATCCGGATATCACCGGAGCAACTCCGCTGGTGAAACATTCGACCGCCACCGGGGCTGCCGGGCGGTTATTCTCCGCGGGGAGCAAAGTGAATGGAACGCGCTTTAGTGGATGTCCGGTACAAAACCAGAGTGTTGTCATTAATGAGGTGGATTCGGATACGCCCGGCATAGATGAAGCTGAATTCGTCGAACTCTTTGATGGAGGCACTGGCAATACAGCACTGGACGGTTTGGTATTGGTGTTTTTCAATGGTAATGATGATCTTTCCTACGCCGCTTTCGATCTGGATGGGTACACTACCGATGCCAATGGGTATTTTGTACTGGGGAATGCCGCCGTACCTGGCGTTGACCTGATTTTTGCCAATAATTTATTACAAAATGGAGCTGATGCAGTAGCCCTTTATCGCGCCAACGCTACCGACTTTCCGACAGGAACGGCCGTGACCACTGCCAATCTACAGGATGCCCTCGTGTACGACACTACTGATCCGGATGATAGCGGTTTGCTGGTGCTTTTGAACGCCAACCAGGTGCAGGTTGACGAAAATGCTAATGGGAGCCAGGTGACTCAATCGATGCAGCGTATACCTAACGGGCAGGGTGGACAACGGAATACGGCTACTTACCTCGCACTACCTCCTACTCCGGATGGGGTTAATTTCCTGCCTGTTTTTGTCCACGATGTACAGGGGAATGGTTTGGCTTCACCCCTGGTGGGCAGTTTTATTAGTTTGGATGCCATTGTAACCCTTGATTTCCAGGCTTCGTCCAATAGTGGGGGTAGCCTGCAAGGCTTTTATTTGCAAGAAGAAGATATCGATGCTGATGCTGATCCCCTTAGCTCCGAAGGGATATTTGTTTACGACCCAGGGCTCCTTACGGATGTTGCCATTGGCGACCGGGTACGTATTGTAGGGAAAGTAACGGAATTTAATGGGCTGACTGAAATTACCGACTTGGTATCCGTAACGATCGTTTCCTCAGGGAATGTACTCCCAACAGTTACAAACATTACGTTGCCAACGACAGCAGCAACGGACCTGGAGCCCTATGAAGGCATGTTAGTCAAATTCCCGCAGACCCTCACCGTCACCGGCAATCAGGACTTGGGTCGATTTGGTGAAATATTTTTGTCGGCCAATGGCCGCCAAGCTGCCTACACGCAAATCAATGCTCCCGGTCCAGGTGCTTTACCCTACGAACAGGCCCAGGCTCTATACCGCATTTTACTTGATGATACCCTCAATGGTTCCTACCGCACCCCGGTTTACCATTTGCTGGCCAATGCCGATGTACGGGGAGGAGATGAAATTACCAATCTTTGTGGGGTGCTGGATTATGCATTCGGCCAATACCGGGTGCGGCCAACCGTCCGGCCAGTTTTTTCAGCCGAAAACCCACGGCCTGCTCCTCCGGCCTTAGTATGTAATTTGCCGGTGGGCAATATGAATCTGCTCAATTATTTCAATGGAGTCAATGGCGTATTTACTACCAGCAACTCCCGGGGGGCCCTTAATCCCACACAGTTTGCCGAGCAACGTGCAAAAACCATCCAGGCAATCCTGGGAATGAGTTCTGCCATTATTGGGGTACAGGAACTGGAAAATGACGGCTTTGGCTCTGAGAGTGCTATTCAGGATCTCGTGAATGGTTTAAACGCTGCTACCGGACCGGGGACCTATGCCTTTATTGATCCCGGAGTGCCACAAATTGGTACGGATCAAATAACCGTGGGAATTCTCTACCAACCCGCTTTAGTTACGCCCGTTGGCCCTGCTGCGATCCTGGCTACGCCCTCCAGCATATTTAACTTGAATCGACCCTTCCTGGCTCAAACCTTTCAACTAAATAGTTTGGGTGAAAAACTTACCATTGCCGTTGTTCACCTAAAGTCTAAAGGTGGACCTCCTTCCTCCGGTCCCAATATCGATATGGGCGATGGCCAGGCTGCCTGGAACTTGAGCCGGGTACAAGCTGCCCAGGCATTAGCCGATTGGCTGGCCACCGACCCGACAAATAGCGGCGATCCTGACTTCCTGTTGATGGGAGATTTTAACGCCTACGCACTTGAAGATCCGCTGACATTACTGGCCACCCAGGGGTACCAAAGTTTGTTGAGCGGTTATTCCTACCAGTTTAACGGTTATTGGGGATCATTGGATCACATGCTTGCTTCAGCCTGTCTGGCTGGGCAATTAACTTCTGGCCAGAAATGGCATATCAATGCAGATGAATCGCCTACTGTGTTCAGTTATAACCAAGGTGTTTCGGGCTTTATCAATACGACCGATCCATTCTCCAGTTCGGACCATGATCCACTCGTTAGCTGTTTCGATTTACGTCCAGTGGGCCCGGTATTGGCAGCCGATACAGTTACCATTTGCAGCGGTGATGTCAGTAGCCTGGTTTTAGCCTCATTACCCCTGGGACCCGACGCAACAAACTTTGAATTGCTTGCTGTAACTTATTCCAATGTGACAACCTCTGCAGGTGGGGTGCCAACTACCTTCCCGTTTGCATTTACGGATGTCAATGAACTGGCCGATGACCAGTGGGAAAATGCAACGGGTAATGTCGAACTGGTAATCTACGAGATTCGAGCCTATTCAGCGGATGGTTGCCCAGGACCTGTCGCCTCTTATGGGGTGTATGTACTACCCGAACTTTCGGTCAGCGACACCGTAATGATCATGGGAGTCGATGTAGCCGGTCCGCAAGACTGCGATAGTTTCGAAATGACATTGGACGTCACGGTGAAAAACACGGGCTATGCCCCGCTGGATAATATTGATCTGGATCTGGACCTCTCTGATCCGGATGCCTTTGGTCCGGCCTTTGGCGGGATTGTGGTGCCCCCGGCTTTTGTACCAGGCAAATCGCTGCTGACGAGCAATAATCCGCTCAACGGCGCCTATCCAACCCTGGTGCCCTATAACGGCACGGGGGACCTGGTCAACGATGCCACGGGATTGCTTAACCCGGGCGATTCGATCACAATCCGGCTGACGATTTTGGTACATACCCCGGATGCACCGGCGGCGATTGCCAAATCGACGGTGAGTGCGGAAGGTAACTACGAAGGGGATCCACTCTGGCCCAAGGTTGACCCGACGGTTCGCTGTTTTGCCAACGACGCCACCGAAACGGCGGTAGGTAACTGCCCGGCACTGAGCTGTGGGCTAACGGCACACAAAGACGTAACGGTGACGATGGACGAAAACTGCGGTGCCTGCATCACCGCCTCCATGCTGATCCCCAGCCACGATGCGAGCTGCGAACTGCCGCTGGGCGGTTACTACCAGATCCTGATCGAAGGCTATGGGACCTTCTCGGACACGGTGTGCCTGAGGCGGGATATGTTCCAAACGGAGAAAGTAAAATTCCTGGTGCGGAGTGTAGCCTGTGCCTGTGACCCGGTGTGGGGGTACCTGCACCTGGAAGATAAGACAGGGCCAGTTGCCGTAAGTGGGAAGAGCCCCCCAACCTTTGAATGCACGGAGATCGACAAGGTGCTCAATGTAACGGCCAGCTGGATGGACAGTAAATATGGTTGGTATATAGCCCCACCGACTTTCCGGGATAATTGCTGCCCGGCCAGCTCGATCAAGCTGAAAGTATCGGATGCGATCACGTATCATGATTGTGACTACATCCAGCAGACGGATGTCTACGCGACAATCAAACGGACGTATATTCCGATTGATTGTTATGGTAATCAGGGGGTAACTTTTGTCCATGAGATCCGGTTCAACCGCCCTGATGCCAAGTATATTCTGACCAATGCCGCCGAAGTGATTGAAAAGAACGTCTGCGACGGCAATGTGAATGTCCAGGCGATTATGAAGGAACACCTGAGCTGGAAAGAACGGGGTATCACCTACAACCTGTTTGACCTGCAGTGCAACTTCTCTACCACGATTTCGAAGACGACGACCTTTGATGTATGTACCACGGGTAAAAAGATCGAAGTGGAAGTGGAAATCTTTGACTGGTGTGCGAAGGAAGTGATTGCCCGGAAGACCTTCCTGATCAAAGCCTACGATCAGGAAGCACCAAAGATTGCCTACAAAGGTGGCGAAATTTCTACGGGCCCGATGGATTGCACGGCAACCCTGCCGCTGGATGACGCGGGCCTGGAGAAAGCCCTGGGTGTGAAAGTGACAGACAACTGTTCGGCAAACATCACGAAGAGCTACAAGGTAGAATCCCGCGATATCGTCCTGTACGGTATTCCGGTAGATCAGGGTGATTACCTGCCCGCCAACTATCCGATTATCACCGTAGGTGGCAAGCAGGCGATGATTGGTATTCCACTGGGACGTCACCGCCTGCTGATCGATGCCTTCGACGGTTGCTACAACACGGCTACGGCTACCGTAGAATTCACAGTGGTGGACAAAGTAGCTCCGGTGATGAAGTGTGACGACAAACTGAACATCACGCTGACCCGTACGCCTGGTGACTACTACGCTGGTGACAAAGGCCTGGTCTACGGCAAAGCCAGTGTGGCCGATGTTGACGAAGGAACTTTCGACAACTGTACACTGACCTCGATAAAGGTACGCCGGATTGTGAGCAAAGACTGCCTGGAGTCAGGCTACTTTGATGGCAACTGGGATTATGACCTGAACAACGACAAGAATATCCGCAACGATTTCACGGAAATCAAGGAAGGCCCGCACGCTGGTTCTTACTACTCACCACTGCTGGATTACGTAGAATTCTTCTGCTGTGATCTGGGAAGCGATGTAGTAATCGAACTGTGGGGCGAAGACAATAACAAAAACCGCAGCTACTGCTGGTTGGAAATCCACCTGGAAGACAAGGTGACACCAAGCTGCACGGCTCCGGCAACGCAATACGTCAAGTGTACCGACAAAGAGACGCGGGCCAAGATCTATGACGAGCTGGAATCGAACAAGATCTGGGGTGCACCCTTAATCACGGGTCTGGAGTGCTCTGGAACAGTTGTTTACTCGGTAGACTCTAGCCTGCACTGCGATGCTGGTTACTATACGCGTAGCTGGACTGCAGTTCGGACCGTGAAAGGTGTTGAAGTGAAGAGCAAACTGTGTGAGCAGAAAGTAGTAGTACTTCCTGTACACGAATATGACATCAAGTTCCCTGCTGACGTAGAGGTAGCTTGTGGTGCATTGAGCACGGTACCAGGTGTAGAATACTACGAACTGGGTTGCGATGTACTGGCCGTTAACGTGAAGGACAGCGAATACTTCGCTGACGCTGAAGGTGAGGCTTGCTACAAAGTATTCCGTACGTATACGGTAATCAACTGGTGTGAGTTCGAAGAGTGGAATACCCACTGTACGGATGCCATCGACCCGATGAACTTCGCACAAGTAGCGCCACGTACGTGGGATCAGAATGGTGATGGTGATACCAAAGACACTTATGACATTCCTACGGGAACGGGTTATTGGTTGCTGGTGCGCGATATGGAGAGAAATAATGTCACTTGGAGCCTTGGCGACAAAGCAGGTATGAACGGGGTAGAAGAATTCTTCTTGTCGAAGGACCGCACGCCTATGAACTATAACTCTACTGGCCTACACGAGCGCGTATTTCCTCCTGACTTAGAGTTTTTCTATCAGACGCAGCCTAACAACGCCCCATCTGCATTCCCATTCGATGATCCATCGGTAGAAAATTTCTGTGTGCGCTGGGTCCCTACGGGTTATCCAGACACTGAAGGTTTAATACCGGCTAATTACTATCCGGAGACGGTTGATGGCTGGCAGGACGATCTGCCAACCTTCGCCTGGCAGTACACGCAGGTGATCAAGGTGTTTGATAAGGTACCACCGACGGTAGAGGTGCCAACGCTGGATAAGTTTGCAACAGATCCGGAGACCTGTGTAGCGAAAGTAACTATCCCATTCGTGGCGAATGATTCTTGTGGTGGCGCTGCGGTGAAAGTAAACCTCGACCGGGTGCAGGTAGCTCCTGGCCAAAGCCAGACGACGCTGCTCAATCCAGCGACCTTCCAAAGCAACTGGACGCTGGCTAACGGTACAATGCGCACGGCTACGGGCTTCAGTGTAACGATTGCCAATCTGCCGGAAGGTACGCATGATTTGGTGGTCACGGTGCGCGACGACTGTGGTAATGTCACCGTCAAGCGGATACCGTTTACGGTAGCTGACTGCAAAGGCCCGGCTCCGACCTGCATCGAAGGCCTGACCATGCCGCTGATGCCCACACCGGAAGGCGAAGGGATGATGGCCGTTTGGGCGACTGACTTCATTGCCAGTCCGATCTACGACTGTAACGGACAAGGCGAGGTGAACCCAGCGAACAGCAAGCAGAAGAAAGTCACGAAGTTCTCGATCAATCGGGTAGGGGAAGACGTGGACGAAACCCAAACGGGAATCGTGCTGAGCTGTGCCGACTTTTTGGCCAATCCGAAGGTAGCGGTGGAAATCCATGCCTGGGATACCAAAGGCAACCACTCGTTCTGTACGACCTACGTGCAGCTGACGGATCCGAATGGCCTGTGTACAGCTGGTCCATCAGCAGCAATAGCGGGGATTATCCAGACGGAAGGCAAAGCTGAGGTAGAAGGCGTTGACGTGAGCCTGAGTGGCGGTGCGGCGATGAACTACGCAACGAGCCTCAACGGCCAGTATCAGTTCAATGGCCTGACCACCGGAGCGGATTACACAGTAGCCCCGAAACTGAACAAAGGCTTCCTCAATGGAGTATCGACCTTTGACTTGGTGTTGCTGCAAAAGCACATCCTGAATGTCCAGCCGATCACCAGTCCGTACAAGTTGATTGCGGCGGATGCGAATAACTCCAGGACGATCACGACACTGGATATGATTCAGCTACGGAAGTTGATTCTGAACATCGACCGCGAACTGGCTAATAACACGAGCTGGCGCTTTGTGGACGCAAGCTTCGTGTTCCCCAATCCGGCTAACCCCTGGCAGACGCCATTCCCGGAGGTGAAGAATATCAACAACCTGACGGGTGAGCAGCGGGCGAACTTTGTGGGCATCAAGATCGGGGATCTGAACGGCAATGCCGTAGCGAACTCGACGATGGCCAGTGTACGCTCCTTCCAGGGCAACTGGACGATCACCACAGCCGAGCAGCAGCTCACGGCAGGTAATGAATACCGCATCGAATTCACGGCCCCCACCAGCCAGATCGAAGGGTATCAGTTTACGCTGAACTTTGATCAAACCAAGGTGGAGCTGATCGACATCGAAAGCGGTATTGCCCAGGATGAGCATTTCGGGGTATTTGCCGAAGAAGGGATGATCACCACCAGCTGGAATGGGGAAGCCAAAGATGGCACCCTGTTTACCCTGATCCTGCGGGCTCGGGCCGATGCCACCCTCAGTGAGGTAATCCACCTGGGCGGCGGTAGGGATGCGATGCATCGCGTCCCCACAATGGCCGAGGCCTACCAGGGAACCACCCTGTTGAATGTAGGTTTGGCCTTCAGCCATGCCATCCAGCCTCAGGGACAGTTTGGCTTGTATCAGAACATCCCGAACCCCTTCCAGGGGCAGACCCTGATCGGGTTTACCCTGCCAGAGGCCAGTGATGCGACGATCACGATCCAGGATGTAACGGGCCGGACACTGCGGGTGATCAACGGGCAGTATGCAAAAGGATACAATGAAATCCGGCTAACCCGTAACGACATTTCAAGAAATGTCGCCTCAGCCACCGGGGTATTGTATTACACCCTGACGGCGGGCAGCCAGACAGCGACCCGCAAAATGGTCATTGTGGAATAGCCAGGGATGGGTGCTCTGTAAAGACGTAGCATGCTACGTCTCCACAGCCCACAACCCACAACCCACAGCCCGCAAGCTGATAGATTAGGATAATTGACAAACCAACCACCGGGGCGGTCATCCAGCAGGATGGCCGCCCCGGTCGTTGGTTTTACGGAGGGTTCGTTAAAAAATCGGCGAGCAGCAAGCTGCAAAGTACGCTCCATGCTCCATGTTTTCTTTGTATCTTACAATGCAAAAGCAATTTTATGGATATTGAATCCTTGCGGCAATATTGCCTGGCCAAGAAAGGGGTAGAGGAAACATTTCCTTTTGACGAAGTAACGCTGGTCTTTAAAGTGATGGGTAAAATATTTGCTATAACGGGTTTGGATTCAGCTGTTTTTACCGTTAACCTCAAATGTGACCCTGATCGGGCCATTTTATTGCGGGAAGAATATCCGGAGATTCAGCCTGGTTGGCACATGAATAAAGCTCATTGGAATACAGTCGATTTTGAAGGGAGTTTGTCAGATCGGTTTTTATTGGAGTTAGTTGACCATTCCTATGATTTAATCGTCGCCAGTCTACCCAAAAAGATACGCCAACAATGGACTGAGCTATGAACGTAAAGAAGGTTGATTTTATCATCGTAGGACAGGGTCTTGCCGGAACGTTACTGGCTCATTTTCTTAAGAAAGAAGGTTGCCAAACCGTAATAATTGACAATGGCCACCGAACTTGTGCTTCCAAGGTCGCTGCTGGATTGATCAACCCTGTTACGGGCCGGCGTTTGGTAAAATCATGGATGATAGATGAACTTTTACCTTTTGCCCGCCAAACTTATCGGGAAATAGAGCAGCACCTGGGGATTTTCTGTTACCACGAACGTCCCATATTGCGGGCCTTATTTAACCACCGGGAAGAGAATGACTGGTTGGCCCGGACGGCACATCCCGGTTATGAAGCTTACCTGGGAGAGCCCGAAAATCTGGAGCGGATTCTGCGGGATACGGAACCAGCTTTTGCCTATGGGGAATTGAAGCAAACAGGCCAGGTAGATCTACCCTTGTTATTGGATTCCTATGCGGCCCATTGGCAAGCCCAAGGGAAATACTTGCTTCAGGAAGTTATTTATTCGGACTTAGTGATTACCCCAGCAGGTGTTACTTATGCTGGTTTTACCGCCCCCCAATTGGTTTTTTGTGAAGGCGCAGGAGCTTTACAGAACCCCTATTTTAAGAATTTACCTTCTGGTGGGGCGAAGGGAGAAGTCCTGATTGTGCATATCCCGAAAATCGATTGGCAACAGATTCTTAAACACCGGGTATTCATTGCGCCCCTGGGAGATGACTTATACTGGGTTGGAGCAACCTATAACTGGAAGTACGCCAATGATCAACCCACTGCAGAGGGCGCAACTTATCTACAAGAACGGCTTGCTGATATATTGCGCGTTCCCTATACACTAGTAGGTCATCGGGCAGGTATTCGCCCAACCGTGAAGGATCGACGGCCTCTGATTGGCATTCACCCTGAAATACCTGCGTTAGCAATTTTTAATGGTTTGGGCACAAAAGGTGCATCACTGGGACCGTTTTGGGCTTACCATTTTGGGCAAGTGCTCTTGCAAAAAGGTAATTTAGATCCGGCGGTTAGTATTGCCAGGGCAGTAACTACTTCTGCCGAGGAGGATTAATATTTTTGATCCGGGAACAGCAGGCTGAAATTCAATGCAATAACTGGGATACCTGCTTGAAATAACAATATTTCTCCTGCCCACTTCGTTGTCGCATTGGCCATGTATATAATACCAGACATCCAGTGAGGAGCATTCCTTCCTGACTCGGTAATGACAGGCAATCTTGCGCCAGTAAATAAATTCCCGAATATTCCCCGATAAAAAAAATCGGCAAAATACCAGCAGGGAACCTGTGCATTTACGTCTCTTTCTGCATCTGATATAGGAAACCAGTAGCTGTTAAACTACCAATGATGAACGTACAACGAATATTTTGGACACGCTTACTGCCTTGGGGTATTGGGTGCCTTTTTTTCTTTTTCCAATACCCACATACGATGGCTATGCAAACAAATAACCAGGATTATCCCTTAGAATGGAAGGTTATTGATTCACTGGAGCAGGAAGGGTTAATTCGCTCGGCACTAGATCGGGTAGAGGCATTGTATGTGCGTGCAAAGCGGGAAGAAGCATATTCCCAAGTAATCAAAACCCTCATTTATCAGAGTAAGTACCAGATGCAGCTGGAGGAAAATGGAGAGGTTTTGGTCATTGAACGATTGCAAAAGGAGATGACAAGTGCTTCATTTCCATTGCAACCTATCTTACAGTCCATGTTGGCTGAAATGTATGCAAGCTATCTGGGAGCGCATTACTGGGAATTGGGAGATAGGACTACCACGGCAGATTTCCGGCCTGAAGATTTAGGTACCTGGTCGGCTGCTCAGTTGCAGCAGGAATGCAATCAGCTGTATTTGCGTTCCGTAAGTTACACGCAAAGCCGAGCTATTCCGCTGGAAGATTGGGCCGCGATTACGATGCCAGGTGTAAATACAACTGGACGCTGGCCATCATTGTACGATTTTTTGACTCAACGGGCAATTGCTCACTTTGCATCCGGCCAACAGTTCCTGAGTGAACCTGCTTATGCTTTTTTCCTGGATCAGGATGAGGCTTTCGCCCCGGCAAATATTTTTGCAGGACATGTATTTCCTGCCCGTGATAGTAATTCTCAGCAATGGCAAGCGCTACGGTTGTTTCAGGAACTTTTGCAATTTCATGCTTCGGATGCTGATCCTACTGCCTTGCTGGACGCGGATCTGAAGCGACTAAACTTTGTTCGCGATATCGCAGTCAATGACTTGAAAGATTCGCTGTATCTGCAATCGCTTGAGCGGTTGTATGAACAGTATCCAAGCTTATCGGTAACCGGGGAGGTAGTTTTGGCTATCGCCCGCGAGTACCAGCGGCGGGGCAATGAGTACAAGTCGGCCGAAGGAGATCGATATCGGTTGGATTTGGTTCGTGCCACCGAATGGTGTGAAAAAGCTATTGCGCGTTACCCCGGTACTTATGGGGCTAACCAATGTGCCCTGTTGCTGGATCAGCTCCACGGAGGTTCCGTTTCCATAAATCTAACGTCGGTAGTCCTGCCCGGTAAGCCAATCTTGTTCAAGGTCGATTATCGCAATATCCCTGTTTTGCAAGGTCGGGTAATCCGTTTTTCGGAAGCCGATTTTGAGAAGTTCCAGGAAGCCGGTTCCAAAGAAGCCAGGGCTATGCTAGCCAGGATGAAGCCCGTTCAAACCCTGGCAGTTCATCTTCCCGATGATGGAGACCTGCAGCTCCATGCGATTGAAAGTCGGCTTAACGGCTTGCCTCTTGGCCGTTATGCGCTGGTAGTTAGCGATGAACGCCAGGCCCTGGAAGGTAAAGAAGACTTACCCTGGAGCATTGTTTTTTTTGATGTAAGTCAACTCGCAAGTTTTAATCGGCAATCCCCAGATCAAAAGGGACGTGAATTTGTCGTGGTTGATCGCCAGACAGGGCAGCCGCTGGAAGGTGTTGAAGCCATTTTTTATAGTAGCCGCTATGATCAGCAACGCCAGCGAAATATACAGGAAGAAATAGGTCGTGCGCGCACTGATCAGGATGGGTTTGTCAAGGCTCCCCAGGAATCGCGAAGCTTTACCGTGAAATGGGTGAAGGGTGAAGATGTTCTTTATTCAGAAAACAACTATTACAACAGCTGGCGCTCGAATGATCCTGGTCGGACGGAAATCCGGACACATTTCTTTCTCGATCGCGCCATTTATCGGCCAGGGCAACCTATTTATTTCAAGGGATTGGTTTTGGCTAAAGACCCGGGGGCTACGCCTCGCATCCTGACCAATGAAAACGTGAAGGTAATCCTGCGGGATGTTAATTACCAGGAGGTGGAAACCCTGGAATTTGTCACCAATTCCTTTGGATCATTTCAGGGAACATTCACAGCTCCTTCCGGGGGACTATTGGGAACCCATACCTTGGTCTCTAGTGCAGGGAATAGCCAGCAATACTTCCAGGTAGAGGAATACAAACGTCCTCGTTTTTCTGTCGAACTGAAGGCGCCTCAGGAAACGGTGCGCCTTAATGAATCAGTAACGGTCATCGGTGAGGCGAAAGCTTTTGCGGGCAATGCAATTGACGGTGCTACGGTGAGTTACCGGGTAGTACGCCAGGCAAGATACCCCTGGTGGCCCTGGTGGCGAAAGATGCCCTCCAATGTTGGTAGCGAAATGGAAATTGGCCATGGAGAAACCCAAACAGATGCTGCCGGGCATTTTGAGGTGCGTTTTACGGCTATTCCTGACCGCAGTATCCCCCCAGCGGATAAGCCGGAATTTTCCTATACGATTTATGCGGATGTAACCGATATAACCGGGGAAACACAAAGTTCCGAAACACAGGTCTTGGTTAGTTATGTAGGCCTGCGCAGCAGCCTCACTTTTCCGACGTCCGTTGATCGGGCCAGCGGCGAGGTAAAGCTGGATCTAGGCCTGGAAAATCTCAACGGGCAACCGCAAACGGGGACTATACAGGTGATGGTGCAGCAATTAAATGCTCCTGCCAAACCCTACCTGGCCCGGTATTGGGAAAAACCTGACCGGACGATCATGTCGCCCGCCGATTTTAAGCGAGATTTTCCCTATTTGGCTTTTGGTAAAGAAGATGAACCATCCAGCTGGACTACACGGCGTACGTTGTTGGATAGCGCTGTAGCCATAACCGGCTCTGCTCAGCTGGCACTGGCTACGCAGGATTGGGAGCCGGGTCAATACCAGGTAGTAACGCGTATTACTGATCCTTCTGGGGAAGTCCTGGAAAAAAAGCATCTGTTTGCTGTTTTGGATCGCTCCCAACCCAAAATAGCGCCTGATATTCTTTTATGGAATGCCTGGCGGACCCCATCAGTTGAGCCCGGCACAACGGCACAACTGGATCTGGCTGTTGGCGGAGAAAAGGTGTGGGTACTCCTGGAACTGGAACGTGACCGGGAGATCATTCGTCGTCGTTGGCAGCAGCTGACCAACTGGCAAGTCGAATCCTATACCGTACAGGAGGCTGACCGGGGAAACCTGACAGCTCACCTGACCTATGTGTTTCAAAATCGCGCCTTTACCGACCAAAAAACATTGGTAGTTCCGTGGTCTAATAAAGAACTAACCATCGAGTATCTCACCTTCCGCGATAAGCTCAAACCTGGCCAGCAGGAAGAATGGCAATTGCGCATTAGTGGTCCTCAGGGCGAGCGCGTAGCCGCTGAAATGGTAGCCACCCTCTATGATGCTTCCCTGGATCAGTTTGTACCACACGGGTGGGGATTAGATCTTTATCCGCAACGTAGTTATGGCTACTTGCGGTGGGGAGCCGTTAACTTCAGTACGGAGAGTACCCAATTTAACCGGTATCGCCCCTATCAACAACACCTTTATCAATCACAATCGTATCCGGAGCTTAATTGGTTCGGGTTTCCGCTGGGCGGCTACAGCCGAAACATTCAAATGCGGGGAGGGGTAATGGCTTATTCGATGGCCATGCCAGAGGCGTCGGAGAAAATGGCCTTTGATTCTGCCGGGCCACCGCCACCGCCTCCACCGACACCAGGCGAGGATGAGGAGATTTCAAACCAATCCAATCCTGTAGTGACTTCGACTGCTACCCAGGAGGGAGGGTCTTCTGTAAGGACTAATTTGAAAGAGACCGTTTTCTTTCTTCCACAGTTGCGTACCGATGCAGAGGGCAGGGTTATCATTGCCTTCACGATGAACGAAGCACTCACCCGCTGGAAACTGCTCACGCTTGCGCATACCCAGGAATTACAGGTAGGGCTGTCCCAAAAGGAAATTGTCACTCAAAAAGAACTCATGGTGCAGCCTAATCCGCCCCGGTTTATGCGACAGGGGGATGTGGTGGAATATTCGGCCAAGGTGAGTAATTTGACTGACCGGGAGCTTTCGGGATCGGCAACCCTGGAATTAGAAGATGCACTTACCTCGGCAGCATTGAACGAAGCTTGGAGAATAGTGGCTGTACCACAGCCGTTCTCTGTCGCTCCTGGTCAATCTGCCCGACTGGTTTGGCAGGTTCAGGTGCCGGTTAATACCACCGTTTCGTTGCTTACCCACCGGGTCAAGGCACAGGCCGGATCTTTTGCTGATGGCGAGGAGGCGGTAATTCCGGTGCTAACCAATCGTATGTTGGTCACTGAAACACTGCCGCTGTTTGTGCGTGGTGGCCAGACCCGGAATTATACGCTCAAGTCACTGGCAAAAGCGAAAGAAAGCAGTAGTTTGGAGCCCCATCGACTGACGCTGGAATTTACTTCCAACCCAGCCTGGCTTGCGGTAAAAGCATTGCCCTACCTGATGGAATATCCCTATGAGTGTACAGAACAAATTTTTAGCCGTTGGTATGCGAATGCACTGGCTACTGCGGTCATCCAGCAATATCCAAAGATACAGCAGGTATTTGCCAAGTGGCGGGGTACGGATGCATTGCAGAGTCCATTAATGCAGAATGAAGAGCTCAAGGGGGTTATTCTGGCAGAAACCCCCTGGGTGATTGAGGCGCAAAGTGAAGCACAGCAGCGCCAAAATATTGCCTTGCTCTTTGATTTAGACCGGATGAGCCGCCAACAACAAACAACTTTGCGCACGCTGGCCGACCGGCAAGGCGAAGACGGCGGCTGGTCTTGGTTTCCTGGTGGCAATGCGAATTGGTATATCACACAATACATGCTTGCCGGGATGGGTCATCTTGACCGCCTAGGTGCGTTACCTGAGGATCTTCCTGAGGGCTTGGTTGAAAATGCACTGGGGTTTGTTGATCGGGAGGTTTTGCGGTTATACCAGGATATGCTCAAGGCTGCTAAAGCTGGAACGATTGATCCCAAGAAAGATCAATTGTCCAATATCCTCATTCATTACCTCTATATGCGAAGTTTTTTCCCGGACCTGGATCCCGCACCTGAATTGCAGGAGGCAATTGCTTATTATGAGGACCAGGCTCGTCAATACTGGACCAGCAAAGGGCTTTATCAACAAGGGCTCCTGGCATTGGCATTACAGCGCAATGGGGATGATGAAGCTGCCCAACGGATTGTGCGATCCTTGCGAGAGCGGGCATTGCAATCCAAGGAGCTGGGGATGTACTGGAAACAGCCGCCTAGCTATTGGTGGTATGAAATGCCGGTGGAAACGCAAAGTCTGATGATCGAGGTTTTTGATCAGGTTGCCAAGGATGCGGATGCGGTGGAAGAACTTAAGATTTGGCTATTGCGGAACAAACAGACAACGCATTGGCAGACGACCAAAGCTACTGCTGAGGCTGTTTATGCATTGCTCAGCACCGGTGCAGCCGGTGAATCATGGCTGGCACAGGATAAACCAGTAGCGATTACTTTCCCTAAAACACCAAAGCGCAACTATAGCGTGGGCCTGGAGGCTGCACAGAACGATGCCGAAGCAGGAACCGGTTACTTTAAAGTAGACTGGGCGGGTGCCGAAATTCAGCCATCGATGGGCAATGTTAAACTTCAAAATCCCAATAGCACAATTGCGTGGGGAGGTTTGTACTGGCAATATTTTGAAGATCTGGATCGCATTGAAACCTTTGCCGAAACACCACTTACCCTGGTAAAGCAGGTGCTACGGGAAAAAAGGACAGATCGTGGCCCCGTGTTGGAAGCCTGGTCGGATGAAGCACCCTTGCAACCAGGAGACAAGCTCGTGGTGCGTTTGGAATTGCGGGTTGATCGCGACATGGAATACGTTCATCTCAAGGATATGCGTGCCAGCGGCCTCGAACCGATACAGGTACTTAGCGGTTATCGCTGGCAAGGAGGTTTGGGGTATTACGAAAGTACCGGCGATGCAGCCACGAACTTCTTTATGGACTATCTGCCCAAGGGAACTTATGTCTTCGAATACCCATTGCGGGTGAACCTGGCGGGTAGTTTTTCCAATGGCATTACCACCATACAGTGTATGTATGCTCCGGAGTTCAGTAGTCATTCGGCAGGCATGCGGGTAGTGGTTAAATAATTGGTCGGATATCGGAAGCAGGTTAATAGAACAACCGCGTTCGGTAGTCGATAAAAAGTGGCGCCACGTACTGTTTTGTGGTAAATTGACCCGAAATGAACTAACCATGATCAAAAAAGAACTGGTTAATTATGCAGCCAATAGTTTAAAAAAGACAATTATGAGTGAATCGAACGGCGAACGGGGGAAACACGCGGATACCATTATTCGCAACCACATTATCTGGGCAATGGGGGCCGGATTTATTCCCGTCCTGATTGCTGATGTTTTTGCGGTTAGTGCCCTGCAGTTGGACATGATTCGGCAACTCTGCCGGGTTTATGATATCGATTTTTCTGAAACCCAGGGTAAGGCCATTGTAACCTCTCTGACGAGCACAACGATCGCGCGGATCACGGCAGGAAGCGTGGTGAAACTCATCCCCGGGGTAGGTTCCATTTTAGGTGGAGTAACAGTTTCTGTTTTCGCCGGAGCCTCAACGTTTGCACTTGGGGAGGTGTTTAAAAAGCATTTCGAAATGGGAGGTACTATCCTCGATTTCGACCCCGCACGCTTGAAAAAATTATACAAAGAGAAGTTTGAGAAAGGTAAGAAGGTTGCTCAGGAGTTGCAAAAACAGCAGCAAGGTAAACCTGAAAAAGGGGATGTAACGGTAAAGCCCAACGTGGTTACAGACAGCCCCGAAGCCTACAGCCAGCCTCATACCGAAGGCCAGGAAAGCGTAGTGGATAAGTTGCGGGAATTGGCAACCTTAAAAGAACAGGGTATTATTTCGGAAGAAGAATTTACCCAAATGAAGAAAAAGCTAATCGATAATTTCTAAAAATATTGGGGAATTAGCCGCTGATAAATAGGCAACACGGGTAAGTGGCCGACTATTTTTTTCAGCATGGCATAGGAATAATCCAGATATTTGCACCGTAATTGAAAAGATTGCCCTGTCTGAAAGGGCAATCTTTCAATGCATAGTCAATCGTTTTTCGGTTTGTTTATACAGGTCATCTTTGGTACTCCAAGGATGACCTTTTTTGTCTGGTGGTCTATCAAGTTTGGAATTAAGGATTAGTTGACCGTGAAGCGACACCTCTATGTCTCATTGCGTCGTTGCGTCGTTGCGAGAAATTTCGGTGAATAATCAGGCGCAAGGGAAAATCCGGAGGTTTTTTCGGTGGATAGCTGAACCCGTAAATTATTAGTTGACAAAGCATTAGTGTTGATTACATATCCCACCGGGCTACTGGCTCTATGTCCTGTGTGGTAAATTCACCGGCCAGGTATTTGTAATATCCGGTAACCCCGATCATCCCAGCATTATCTGTACAGTATTGGAATGGAGGGATAAACGTTTGCCAGCCCTGTTGATTACCTAATTCCTGAAGTCCTTTGCGTAGGGCAGAATTTGCCGAGACTCCTCCAGCCAGGGCCACTTGTTTGATGCCGGTAAGCGTTACGGCCAGTGTGAGTTTATGTAACAAAATGGAAACTATTCTATCCTGTACAGAGGCACAAATGTCGGCCAGGTTTTCGGATATGAACTCCGGGTTATTCGCCAATTCTCGTTTCAGGAAATAGAGTATTGAGGTTTTTAAACCACTAAAACTAAAATCGAGTCCTGGAATTTGCGGCTCCGGAAAGGAAAACCGGGGTACGCCCTGTGCTGCCAGCCGATCGATTTCCGGCCCTGCCGGATAATCAAGGCCCAGTAGCTTGCCCGTCTTGTCAAAAGCCTCTCCGGCCGCGTCATCCTGCGTTTTTCCGATTACTTCCAGGTCCAGGTAATCGCGTACCAGAACAATTTGGGTATGGCCCCCGCTAACGGTGAGGCACAGGAACGGAAAGGTAGGGTAGGGAGGCTCGGCAAAGTGGGCCAGGACGTGGGCGACCAGATGATGAACCTCGATCAGCGGAATTTGCAGACTTAAGCCCAGGGCCTTGGCAAAAGATACGCCAACAATGAGTGAACCAATTAACCCGGGTCCACGCGTAAAGGCAACAGCTGAAAGCTCCTCTTTGCTTACGCCCGCTTTTTTTATTGCTTGATCTACCACGGGGATAATATGCACCTGATGGGCGCGCGATGCGACTTCCGGAACTACCCCTCCGTACTGGCGGTGGGCTTCCTGGCTTGCTACGCAATTACTGAGAACATGGCCATCCCGGATAATCGCGGCGGCAGTATCATCACACGATGACTCGATTGCTAAAATAGTTATCGGCATACTGGGAAAAATGCGGAATTACTTCTATTTTTTGCCCCCGAAAAGGGCTGCTTCCTGCCCGTCATTGTAGGTTGGCTTTGTCTCGCATTTTGCAGCGCACTGCCGACCCGAAAACGGGGAGCCCGGAAACCAATAGATTTATAACCCATGAAATAGTTAATAGTTATGTCACTGACGAAAACCAAACCCACCTCTGGCATCTCAACGCCCACATCTTCTCCGGAAGGAGGCAGCAGTTGTGTCATCGCCGGCGGAACAAAAATAGAGGGAAATTTTCAATCCGCCGAGAATGTTCGCCTTGATGGAACCATCGTTGGCGATTTTAGTTGCGATAAAAAGCTGGTGGTAGGTAAAGAGGGAACCGTAGACGGGAATATCCGGGCACGGGATGCCGTAATTTTAGGAACGGTTAAGGGTGATATGACGATCTCCGGGTTGCTTCATCTGGAACGTTCGGCACATATTACAGGAAATATTACAACGGGTAGTCTGAATGTTGAAGAAGGCGCTCGCTACGATGGTCATTGTAAGGTTGGATAAGCGAAAAATTTTCGCTAAAAAGATACCACTGCGCGGCCAATCATTTTCGGGACTTCCCTAATTTTGGCCAACCCTATAGTGGAATTATGTCAAAAAATGGTATTATTGCATCAAAACAAACCGAGAGATGAGATTAATCATTAACCTGATCCTTGTCGCTATTATTGCCCTGTTGATCTATGCCCTATACGATAGTATTCGGGAACCTATCGCGTTCAAAGCGCAGAAGGAGCGCCGTGAACGCGCTGTTCAGGACAAGCTGACAAAAATCCGTACTGCCCAAGAGGCTTTCCGGGACATTACCGGTCAATATGCTGGTACTTTTGATACCCTAAGTCATGTCCTGACTAACGGTCGTTTCTCGATCATCCAGGTCTTTGGTGACCCTGATGATCCTAACTTTACGGGTCAGATTACCTATGACACCCTGTATCGTTCAGCAAAGGATTCTATGCAAAAAATGTTGGGTGTCACCAACTTTGACTCTTTGCGCTATGTGCCCTTCGGTAATGGTGCTACCTTTGATGTTCAAGCGGATGTGATTGAATACCAAGGGTCTGAAGTTCCTGTTGTACAGGTAGGAACGCCTTACAAAGCCTTCATGGGCGCATTTGGGGATAAGCGCTTTGCGCGTTACGATCAAAAGTATGATCCGGAAGCTCCTATCAAGTTTGGCAATCTCAATTCACCCAACCTCGCCGGCAATTGGTAGAAAAGGGATTTGACATAGAAGAAGAAGTCTACTCGCGGCAGCATGCCGCACACCAAAAACTGTCCATTCTGATCGGAATGGACAGTTTTAGTTATGTTATTGTGGATAACCAGCAGCAGCTCCTGGTTTTTCGTAGCTTTTCCCAGCCCCAGGAAGGTCGCCTCCATCGGTTTCATATGACCAACTGGCAAACGGTTTTCACAGAAAGTGATCACTTGCGCCAGACATTTCGGGAGGTCCGTGTCGCCATTGATTTACCACAGATTGCACTGGTCCCGGGGTCTTTGTATAAGCCGGAAGCAAAACAGGCTTATTTGCAGGGTATTGCTTCACTGCCCACCGCCAGCAATATCAAAAGTGATTCGGTTGCCTCTATGGACTCCTTTGCCGTGTATGCTGTCCCGGGGGCTTTGGAGGCCATGCTGGACCATTATCTGCCTGGTCGGCAACAGTGGCATTTGTATACAGCATTAATCCCTCATTTACAACAAAGGACAGCCAAAACGGGAACGGCTGTTTTTGCTAAAATCAGCTCCCATAAAATCAATTTATTTGTTTTTCAGCATGGACAGTTGACCTTTGCTAATGCTTTTCCGTGTGTTACAGGTACGGATCATTTATATTATATACTGGCTGTAATGGAGCAGTTTTCGCTGAACCCCAAAGAGGTTCCAGTGCAGATATTTGGTCACTTATTACCCGATTCAGCTATTTTCCGGCAATTAAGCAGGTATTTGCCCAAGATTCAGTTTTTGGAAAATAATACGCCTTATCAACCCGGACCCAAACTTAAACTTCATCCTGGTCGTTTTTACCTCGATCATCTGACTTTGTTGCAGGTGTAATTTCAATAGCCCATGCGAATTATTGGCGGAACCTTGAAAGGTCGGCGGTTTAATCCCCCGGCAGATAAATGGCCAACGCGCCCCACCACAGATTTTGCCAAGGAAGGTTTGTTTAATATTCTGGCGAATAACGTCGACTTTGCCGACTTAAAAGTATTGGATCTCTTTGGCGGTACAGGTAGCCATAGCTATGAGTTCATTTCCCGAGGTTGTACTAATGTCACCTATGTGGATAAATTTGGCCCCGCAGTAGCTTTTGTCAAGCGGATGGCTAAAGAACTATCCCTGGAATCTTCCCTGAGAGTTTTCCGGGCCGATGTTTTTAAATTCATGCCTCATTGCGGGGAAACGTTCGATTATATTTTTGCCGGCCCTCCCTATCCTTTACCCAACCTGGACAGCATTCCGGATTTAATCTTTCAATATCAGCTGTTAGCCCCGGAAGGATGGTTTGTTTTAGAGCATAATCCTAACCATGATTTTACAAAACATCCACATTTTTTTCAACAGCGGAACTACGGGACTACCATTTTCAGTTTCTTTAAGAACGAAGTGTCCGAATAATCAGCCGAAACTGCAGGTTTAAGTAGGTATTATCCAGCAATTCTCGGGTACTGGGAATGCACTTCCCCTGCATGGAAACCGTTTTTACCAGACTGAAAAGGAATATCTCGATGCGCATTTCACTTGTAATTTTGTCGCTGCTGCTTTGTGGCGTTACTTCCCAAACCTTTGCCCAAAGCAATAAATCGTCGGCAGCTGAGCGATGGTCTGGAACCTGGACAGGGTATCTCACGCAGGAAGAAGGGGGCTACAAGCCTAAGTATTTTTTTGAACTCAAGTTGCGCTACGATGGCCAATTAGTAATTGGCACCTCCTACGTAAGCATTGATGACATTTATGCGGAATATGAAATTTTCGGTGAGATCAAAGGTGATGTGCTTTCATTTAAAGAAATCAAGATGGTGCGTTATACCCGGTTGGACGGCCTGGAGTGGTGCCTTAAATGGGGAACACTGCGATTGAAACAAAAGGGAAGCCTGTTCATTCTGGAAGGCGTTTGGGGAGGGAAGTCAATTTCTGGACCCTGTGTTCCGGGGAAACTATTTTTACAGAAGGAGGTTCCGCGGGTTTAAACCCCGGGAAGACCGCTAATCTCTTGTGAAATACCCTTGTTAAGGGTGCCGCATTTCAGCTTAAATGACCTATTTTTGCGGCTCAAAGCCGGTGTACAGAACAATGACTATACCTGACCCGCAGTAGTTTGGGAACCTCAACTTACTTCAGGCAAGGAATAGTTTCCGGTTTTAACCCAACCTTGTAAACGCGAAACGAAGCATGGCCCAACGGATTACGACACTAATTCAGGACCGGTTAGTTGTGGCAGTGAAAACCCTTTACGGGGCGGATCTGACAGCTACCGACTTACCTCTTAGCAACACCCGAAAGGAGTTTGTGGGGGATTTCACCGTAGTGGTATTTCCACTGACGCGGGTTGCTCGCAAAAAGCCGGAAGAAATAGGAGCGGAAATTGGTCAGTATTTACTGCAGCACGTTCCGGAAATTGTGGACTTTAATGTAATCAAGGGGTTCCTGAACCTGGCAGTAAGCCCTCGGTATTGGCAGGACTACCTGAGTGGTATCTATTCGGATACAACTTTTGGCATTCAGCCAGCCAACGGTCAGAAGGTACTGGTTGAGTTTTCTTCTCCCAATACCAATAAACCCCTTCACCTGGGGCATGTTCGGAATATCCTGCTGGGCTGGTCCGTTTCCCGTATTTTGGAGGCTGCCGGCTATAAAGTGTTCAAAGTACAGATCGTCAACGATCGGGGGATTGCCATTTGCAAAAGCATGCTGGCCTGGAAAAAATTTGGCGTCGGGGCTACCCCGGAAAGCACAGGAATGAAAAGTGATCATTTCGTGGGCGATTATTACGTGCGATTTGAACAGGAATTCCAGAAGGAATACCAGCAATGGCAGGCATCCGCAGCGGGGCAGGAAATCTTCCGTCAGCATGCTAAGGCCGATGAATCAGAGGCGACTTTCTTCAAGGGCTATAAAGACCAATATTTCAACCAGCACAGTGCCTTAGGAGCGGAAGCTCAGGAAATGTTGCGCAGCTGGGAACAGCATGATCCGGCAACATTGGAGTTATGGAAAACACTAAACAATTGGGTTTACGCCGGGTTTAACGCCACCTACGACCGACTGGGGGTTTCTTTTGACAAACTCTATTATGAGTCAGATACCTATCTGCTCGGCAAGGATATGGTAGAGAAAGGGCTGGAGAAAGACGTTTTTTACCGGGAACCTGACAATTCGGTATGGATTGATCTGGAGGATGCCAAACTGGACCGCAAGGTGGTACAGCGTCGTGATGGAACGGCGGTGTACATAACGCAGGATTTAGGCACAGCTGAACTGCGATATGAAGACTTCGGGGTTGAGAAAATGGTTTACGTTGTTGCTGATGAGCAAATTTACCATTTCCAGGTGTTGTTTGAAATTCTCAAGCGCCTGGGTGCCCCTTACGCATCAGGGCTTTATCACCTCGCATACGGTATGGTTGATTTGCCTACCGGAAAAATGAAGTCACGGGAAGGCACGGTGGTGGATGCCGATGATTTGATAGATGAGGTTATTGCCGAAGCTTGGGAGAACTCCCGAGAGCGGGGTACCATCGCCGATTTGCCGGAAAAAGAGCAAGCTGAGGTGATCGAACAGATCGCCCTGGCTGCACTTAAGTTCTTTATTATCAAAGTTAATCCACAGAAAAGGATGATCTTTGACCCTCGGGAGTCGGTTGATATGCAGGGTACGACGGGCCCTTATGTGCAAAACGCCTATGTGCGTATTCAGTCGGTACTGCGCAAAGCTGGTGATGAGGATTTGTCGGCTGCAGCCGAATATGGTACGCTTGAAAAAGAGGAACAGGATCTAATAGCTCAACTGGCTCAATTCCCGGATTTAATTCAGGAGGCGGCCCGAAATTACGACCCAAGCATTATTGCTAATTACTGTTATAATCTGGCAAAAGCGTACCACCGGTACTATCATGATTTCTCAATTTTGAAAGCAGATAGTTCCGCCGCCCGGGCTTTCCGACTACAATTGAGTACTGCCATTGCGAATACGCTGCGCAATGGCATGGATATGTTGGGAATTGCGATGCCTGAAAGGATGTAGAAACAGAAGGCTAGCAAGCCTTCTGCGTACTTTTCCGGTATAGCAATTTAGCGTGATTACCTGTATTTTAGCCAATCATCTGGTTAGTTGTCCAAATGTGAAATTTCTTATGAGTACTGAACCGATCCATACAAATGAAGAACGCTCGCTGAATTTTATCGAGCAAATCATTGAAGAAGATATCGCCAGCAGCAAGCATAATGGCCGTGTACATACGCGGTTTCCGCCTGAGCCCAACGGTTATTTGCATATTGGCCATGCCAAAGCACTTACGGTGAATTTTGGGATTGCGCAACGCTATGGAGGCAAATGTAATTTGCGCTTCGATGATACCAATCCGATTACAGAGGATACGGAGTACGTCGACAGTATTCGGGAAGACGTACGCTGGCTAGGCTGGGAATGGGACGGAGAGTTCTATGCTTCTGATTATTTTCCACAATTGTACGCTTTTGCTGTTGAGCTTATTCAAAAAGGGTTGGCCTATGTGGATGACTCTACCCCTGATGAGATCGCCAGCCAAAAAGGAACGCCAACACAGCCCGGCACGGAGAGCCCTTACCGCAATCGACCAGTTGCCGAAAACCTCGACCTTTTTGAACGGATGAAAAAGGGGGAATTTCCCGATGGCAGCCGGGTACTAAGGGCTAAGGTAGATATGGCCTCTCCCAATATGCATATGCGCGATCCTGTAATTTACCGCATCAAGCATGCTCATCACCATCGTACCGGAGATGATTGGTGTATCTATCCTATGTATGACTTCGCACACGGGCAATCCGATTCTATCGAAGGGATTACCCATTCGTTGTGCTCGCTGGAATTCCGCCACCACCGTCCACTTTACGACTGGTTCATTGAGAAATTAGGCATTTTTCCTTCGCGGCAAATTGAATTTGCCCGGATGAATGTGGCCTATATGATTACCAGTAAACGAAAATTATTGAAATTGGTCCAGGATGGTCACGTAAGGGGTTGGGATGATCCACGTATGCCAACACTGGCAGGCATGCGCCGTCGGGGGTATCCGCCTAAGGGTATTGTCAATTTCTGTGAGCGTGCCGGGGTAGCAAAACGGGATAATACGATTGAAATCGAACTACTGGACTTTTCGGTTCGCGAAATCCTGAATAAAACGGCCATTCGGGCAATGGCTGTTTTGGATCCGGTAAAAGTGGTTATTACCAACTATCCGGAAAATGAAACCGAAATGCTGCCCATGGAGAATAATCCGGAAGATGATAGCGCCGGGAGCCGGGACGTTGCTTTTTCCAGGGAAATCTATATCGAGCGGGAGGATTTCATGGAAGAACCCCCCAAGAAATATTTCCGACTTGCTCCAGGGCAAATGGTACGGCTCAAAGGGGCTTATATCATCCAGTGTGACCAGGTTGTTAAGGACCCCGCTTCAGGGGAGATCCAGGAACTTCATTGTTCCTATTTTCCGGACAGCCGTTCGGGAAGTGATACTTCAGGATTAAAAGCCAAGGGAACCCTTCATTGGGTGTCCGCATCGCATGCAATACCTGCTGAAATACGGATGTACGACCGCCTTTTTGCGGTACCAGATCCAACGGCCGAGGAATTTTCAGATATTACGGAAGCCCTCAACCCCAACTCTTTGCAGATTATTTCCCAGGCTTATTTGGAACCGAGTTTGGCAGAAGCAAAACCGGGAGATCAATTCCAATTTATGCGCAAGGGTTACTTCTGCGTGGATCCTGATTCCCAGCCCGGCAAGCCGGTGTTTAACTTAACCGTAGGCTTGAAGGATACCTGGCAAAAAATGTCCTCTTAAGGCCATTTTGCGAGGCGAATTAGCGAATAAGATTTTATAACGATCAGGTTGTTTCTTGAGGAAAGCGAAACCGGATAATTCATACTTATTTCAATGATTACATCCAGAACAACCCGCTTTTTGGGATTGATTGCTATTGGTCTTCTGCTCTTTAATTGTCAAAATCAACCAGCTGCGGGCGAGAAGCAAGCTGTGGAAACCGACCAGACCACAACAGCGGTGGCACAGCCCGATACTACGAAAAAGAGTATTCCGCGTGAAACAACAGCCGACCTGGGAGGTGTATCCTTTACCATTGCATACCACTCACCTGGTGTTCGGAATCGGGTAATTTGGGGGGGGCTGGTACCTATGGGGGAAGTATGGGTAACTGGCGCCCACATGGCAACAGCAATGACTGTCTCCGCTGACTTTTATATAAACAACCAACGATTGTCTGCGGGTAAGTATGCACTGTTTACCATACCCGGGGAAGAAGAGTGGACGGTAATTGTCAATAAAAATTGGGAGCAACATCTTGCAGATGAGTATAGTGCTGCCGATGATGTAATGCGATTTACGGTTAAGCCAATGGAGACGCAGCATACCGAACGGTTAACTTATAGCATCACACCCACTTCGGAAAAGAAAGCTAACCTCGCTATTAGCTGGGAAAAAGTACAAATCACTTTCCCAATTCGGGTAGATTAAGCAACATTGGTTGCTGCGAAAGCTTCGGTTGGGGGAAGGCTCAGGTGCCAGCCCGCTTACCCAAAGCGGCTGCCTCTGGTGAAAATGAGAAATGAGAAGTCAGAATCCTGATTTCTCATTTCCTGAAAAAGGAATTAAATATCGCCAGTTAACGAATCCAATAAACGCGGAGGCTATTCCACCTTAGACAGTTTCATCTGTCAGGTTATCGTATTCATAAATAGGGTGGTCCAGCGGAGTGTTTGCCGCCATTTCTACCAAGGGTTTGATAACCCCATCGTGCAAGCTATACACCCAGCCATGTAAATGAGGGCGTCCTTCGGTTTTCCAGGCCTTTTGTATGATAGATGTCTTAGCCAGATTCAGAACCTGTTCTTCAACGTTAAGCTCAATCAGGCGGTTAACCCGGTCATCCTCAGAGGAGAGGTCATCAATTTCACCCTGATGGAAGCGGTATACATCCTTAATGTTGCGCAGCCACTTATTGATAATTCCGTACGAGGAGCGCGACATAGCTGCTTTTACCCCTCCGCACCCGTAATGGCCACATACAATAATATGCTTGACCTTAAGGACTTCAACGGCGTATTGCAATACGCTAAGCAGGTTGAGGTCGGTATGTACCACCATGTTGGCAATATTGCGATGGATAAAGATCTCCCCAGGCTGGGTTTGGGTAATCTCATTGGGGGGAACCCGGCTATCTGAACAGCCGATCCACAGAAAATCCGGGCGTTGAATATTTACCAGCCGTTCGAAGAATTGCGGGTCATCCTGCACTTTTTCCTGTGCCCAGGCCTTATTTTCTAATAAGAGTTGTTCATACCGCTGCATTTTCGGGCGCTTTTATAATGTTTGCAATTTTGCTTTGCGGGAGCATTTTGAGGGTTACTTCAATATCCTTATAGTTTGCTCCCTGCATAAAATCATTGATGATCTCAAGGTTGTCCTGATCAACAAATCCAATCCGGGAGAGATCGATAATGACCCGGGCGCTATCGGGAATTTGGTCCAAAACCCGCTTGAGCTCAAATTTATGAATAAAAGATAAGTCCTTTTTGATGCGTACTAAATGGTTGTTGCCATCCGCTACGGTAATAATAGCAGACTGGAAATTACTGCGTACGACGAAGAGCGCACCCACCACCAGTCCGATGGTGATTCCAACGAGAAGATCAGTGAGCAATATGGCGATGATCGTCACAACAAAAGGGATAAGGTGAGCCATTCCCTTGCGGAATTTTGCGCGAAAAATGGCTGGCTTTGTCAATTTATATCCTACGGAAATCAGGACTGCAGCCAGAGCAGCAAGCGGGATAAGATTGAGTAGATTGGGGATAACAACAATAAATAACAGCAGAATAACACCGTGTAAGATAGCCGATGTTTGTGTTCGACCGCCAGAACTGACATTCGCTGAGCTGCGAACAATGACACTGGTAACGGGTAGCCCCCCAATCAAGCCTGCTGTGAAGTTTCCTATTCCCTGGGCGATTAACTCCCGATTAGTTGGTGTTACCCGCTTAAACGGATCCAATTTGTCAACAGCTTCAATGCTGAGGAGGGTTTCAACACTGGCCACCAGTGCCAGCGTTACCGCAGTAATCCAAACTTGCTGGTTGGTAATCATCCCCCAGTCCGGGAATTGAAATTGGCCGAAAAACTCGGCAGTGGAGGCCGCTATGGGTAATGAAACCAAATGCTCCGGCGAAATAGCAAGATCCGGAAAATACTTACCAAACAAAATATTGGCACCAACGCCGAATAAAACGACAACCAGAGGCCCCGGAAGGAGGCGCAGGAAATTGGTAAATCGCTTTTGTTGTTTTTCCCACCAAAAAAGGAAGACCAGCGAAACCAGCGAAATGACCATCGCTCCGAGGGATAGTTGTTCCTGGAACAGGTACCATAACTCAGAAAAGGTATTTCTGCCATCCGCCTGGTAGAACGACTGATCTCCTTCGAAGTCGGCATCGTAACCCACCGCATGTGGAATTTGCTTGAGAATCAGGATTAAACCAATTGCCGCTAACATGCCCTTGATGACGGCGGAGGGAATGAAATCACCGATAACACCTGCGCGCAACAAACCCAGCACTACCTGAATGAATCCAGCCAGGCAAACGGCCAGAAGAAAGGTCTGAAAAGTGGGTAAGGTATTGATTGCATTCAGTACGATGACGGCTAAACCCGCTGCCGGGCCACTGACGCTGAGTGGGGACCTACTCAGTAACCCGATAATTATTCCACCAACGATCCCTGAGATGAGACCCGAAAATAAGGGTGCTCCCGAAGCCAATGCAATCCCTAAGCACAAGGGCAAGGCAACTAAAGAAACAACTATTGCGGCGGGAATATCGTATTGCCAGTTTGACCAGGCACTGAAATTTGCTTTTGACATAAAACGGGTTGATTGCAATGAAATGAACGCCTTTTAGGCAACTTGATTTGTTCAAAAGTAGCGATAATTTTTTAATTGATTGTATTGCTATTATTTTATAAAATATTCCTTGGTTTTTTTGATAACATGAAAAATTTGGGATGCTTTAATCAGTGTCCAGGCTTGGGGAATTTCAGGTGGGGAGTAAAGTGCCCCGACCACTATGAAGGCTTAAATTAAAGAATGGCGGTGTCGTCTTTTAACAGATATCTACCCACATATTTAATCCTGACAGAGCACTTTGCATGCTAAGGGATTTACCTGACTTTTATATTCCTGGCGATTCGGCGGGCTATCGAGGGGGCAAACCGCATCAGGTAAATGCCAGCTAATTCTTTCTTGCCAAAATAAACCTCTGCTTTTTCTTTGCGACCCGCTTGTAGAATCCCCTGAGCGAGTATAGTAGCACTAATGCCTTCGGCGGTATTCTGGTCCATAATGGCATGCTTACTACCGTCACCTTTCAGGGCATTTATACTAACTTGCGTTGCTACGTAACCGGGACAAACGATGGTTATTCGGATGCCAGCATCATGAACTTCCGCTCGTAGCGCTTCATGAAAACCCTGTAAAGCGTGTTTAGAGGCACAATAGGCAGAGCGATAGGGAATGCCGACTTTTCCGGTAACACTACTAATGACAATGAATTGCCCGGTACCCCGTGCCAGGAAATGAGGGAGCACGGTCTTAGTCAATGCAACAGGACCCATAAAGTTGACATTCATTACTTGTTGGTCAACTTCCAGCGAAGTGTCTACTACTTTGGAGCGTTGTGATATACCTGCATTATTGACGAGCCCGTCCAACTTCCCAAAGTGATTGAGGATTTTTTGGAACGCACCAGCAAATGATTCGAAGGCGGTCACATCCAGGGGGAGTACAAGAATCTGATCTGGTGCAGGGCAGGCTTGCCTAACCCGTTCCAATTCCTTAGCCCGTCGGGCTGAAATAACGATCCGGGCACCCTCCTGTGCAAATGCATAAGTTAACGCTTCGCCAATTCCGGATGATGCTCCGGTAATCCACACGACTTTATCACGATAGTCCATCTTTTTCTACTTTATCGGTGTTCTTTGCTAAGATATCTTTTATTTTACCAGTGAAATTGGCTAAGATGAAAACAATTTTTTTTATACGTCATGCCAAGTCAAGCTGGGCGAATCCAGGCTTGCGAGATATGGATCGACCACTGAACGACCGTGGAATGCGGGATGCGCCGCGAATGGCAATACTCCTCAAGGCTTTGGGCGTAACACCTGACCGGATATTGTCGAGCCCCGCACGGCGCGCCTTGACGACGGCTACCTTTTTTGCCGAGGAGTTAGGGATTCCCCCAGCTGAAATTTGGGTGGAACCCCGCATTTATGATGCTTATCCTGAAGATATTATTTCTTTGTTGCAGGAGCTTCCGGACGAATATAAAGAGGTATTAATCTTTGGGCATAATCCAACGTTTACTTTATTGGCGAATTCGTTTGGAGGCCCCGGTACCGACAATGTACCTACTTGCGGGATCTTTCGGGTTGATGCCGCTATCGACCAGTGGGTTCAGCTTTCAGAATCGCGGGGTAGGGTAATGCAATATCTTTTCCCAAAGGCAAATGAATAATATGCGCAGGCTTGGTTTTTTTTTACTCCTGCTTGGTGTTTTGGGATGCCAACAGGTTCAGGAGCCCTTACCCATTGCTGAACGTGACTTAGTTCCGATTCTGCTCGACATACATGTGGCTGAGGATGCGCTACAATCCGTATTCGGACCCCGGCGCGACAGTTTACGTGCCGTTTACTTTCAGGAAATATACCGCATCCACCGCACTGACTCGGTTGCCCTGGCAAATACGATGCTTCGTCTGCGGGAGGATCCTGAGCGCCTGGAGCGCGTTTATCAACGCGTAATTGATTTATTGGAAGATGTTCAGGAGGAATAAGCCCTAAGTGTTGGTTTTGCATAAATCTTTGGCAAAGCACCTTTTTTTCAATACCTTGAATGTCAACAGGCTTAACAATTATTTAAACTAGGAGCGGACAGATGCTCTTTGATTAATCTTAGTTTTGTCTTTTGACAACAATGCATTAATACCAATGGAGAACACCAAAATCCTGATTGTCGATGACGAGCCGGACATCCTGGAATTCCTGCAATACAATTTAGAGAAGGAAGGTTATGAGGTAGTCACTGCAGGAGATGGCGAGGAAGGTATTCAGGTGGCTGAGCGGGAATTGCCCCATTTGATCATCCTCGATATCATGATGCCCAAGCTGGATGGGGTAGAGGTGTGTCGGTATTTACGCAGTAAACCCGAATTTGAAAAGACCCTGATTACTTTTCTAACCGCCCGGGAAGAAGACTATTCCCAAATTGCGGCGCTGGATGTTGGCGGCGATGACTACATCACCAAACCTATTCGACCGCGGGTGTTTTTGAGTAGAATTAAAGCTTTGTTACGTCGGTCTGATCGCTTAGGAGACAGTGGAGAAGAGAGTGAAATGTTACGGGTAGGTGATTTGGTCATCGATCGGGAGCGTATCAGTGTTCATAAAGGAGACAAAGAAATCGAACTCGCCAAGAAAGAATTTGAATTGTTGTACTTGCTGCTTTCCAAACCGGGTAAAGTCTTTTCCAGGGAAGAAATTTTCAATAAGGTTTGGGGTACTGACGTTATTGTAGGAAATCGAACAATTGATGTTCACATTCGCAAGCTGCGGGAAAAGATTGGCGATGATTATATCAAGACGATCAAAGGGATCGGTTATAAATTTGAGTTTTAAGGAATGGTAAAAAATCCCACCCCCCGTCAGGTGGCAATCCTTTCGGCATCCCTTACGTTGCTAGCAGCGGTAATTGCCCTGGGGTTTATTATGTTAGTTCCGCTTCCCGGTGGGGAAATGGTTAAATACATTACTTGGGCGTTCCTGGTCTTGTTGGCTAACTATTTAATCTTCGGGTATTATCTCAAACGGTATATCTATCGTAAAATCAAACTCATCTATAAAACCATCCGGCAGGAAAAGTTGCAGCCGGGGGAGAAAGGCTGGGATGTAAAAATGGATAGCCAGGTCACCGATGAAGTAGAAAAGGAAGTAGCTGAATGGGCTGAAAATCAGCGTCGTGAAATTGATAAGTACAAATCATGGGCCGAATACCGCCGGAATTACCTTGGGGATATTTCTCATGAATTGAAAACGCCGATTTTTAACATCCAGGGCTATATTGAATCCCTCCTAGATGGTGCGCTGGAAGATCCGGCTATTAACCGTTCATTTCTGCAAAAGGCATCCCGTAATGTAGATCGGCTGCAGAACATCGTTCAGGACCTGGAAGCTATTTCCCGACTGGAGTCAGGCGATTCTATGCTGGAAATGCAGGTGTTTGATGTTCGGGAGTTGACGCGTGAAGTTTTTGAGGAACTGGAGTTCAAAGCCAAGTCCCGTGGGGTAGCACTGGAATTTAAAGAAGGCGCGAGCACCGGATTCCGGGTAAGGGCCGATCGGGAAAAGGTCAGACAGGTACTGATTAACCTGATCCACAACTCCATTAAATACGGGCGGGAAAATGGTCGCACCAAAGTTGGTATGTATGATATGGACAAGCATATCCTGGTGGAGGTAGCAGATAATGGTATTGGCATAAGCAAGGAGCATATAAACCATGTTTTTGACCGCTTTTACCGGGTTGACAAAAGCCGCTCCCGCCACCAGGGAGGTACCGGCCTTGGGTTAGCTATTGTTAAGCACATTGTCGAAGCTCATCAACAGACGATAAACGTCAGATCGACACCCGGCCTGGGGGCTACTTTTGGATTTACACTGGAAAAAGCATAGCACAGCACAGGTTTCCTTTGATTCCGTTATCTTTGTCCCCGTTTACGGAAATCAATTAGTCAGTTAGCCTTTATGATCGCGATTACCAATGTTTATGTGCAGTATGGAGACCGGATTCTGCTCAACCGAATTAATGTCGTTATCTCCGAACGCGACAAAATTGGGTTAGTAGGCCGAAATGGAGCCGGGAAATCGACATTACTGAAAATTATCGCCGGCGAAATGAGCCCCCATGAGGGATCTTTGTCCCGTCCCGGGAACAGCTCCCTGGGGTACTTGCACCAGGATATGGAGATTCCTCTGGGCAAGACAGTCATGGAAGAAGCACTTACCGCCTTTTCGGAAGCAAAACAACTGGAAAGCCGGATCAATCAGCTTCACGAGGAAATGGATCGCCGGACAGATTATGAAACCGATAGCTATCTGCAGCTGATTGAGGAGTTGTCCGTTGCTAACGACCGATTCTTTTTACTGGGGGGGCACTCCATGGAAGCTGATGCCGAACGCGTCCTTAAGGGCCTGGGATTTGAGCAAACCGACTTTAACCGCCTGACCGATGAGTTTAGCGGCGGGTGGAAAATGCGCGTAGAACTGGCTAAAATGCTCTTGCGCCGCCCGGATTACCTGCTGCTTGACGAACCTACTAACCACCTTGATATTGAATCTATTATCTGGTTAGAGCAATTCCTGGCGACCTATTCGGGGGCCGTTATTGTCATTTCTCACGATAAGGAGTTCCTCAATAACGTTACCAACCGTACCGTAGAAGTAGAATTGGGCAACGTATATGATTACAAAGCCCCCTACAGTGCTTATGTGACCATGCGCGAGGAGCGTCGCGAAAAGCAGCAGTCGGCTTTCGAAAATCAACAACGGCAGATTGCCGATAAAGAGCGGACAATTACCCGCTTTATGGCCAAAGCTTCCAAGACAAAAATGGCTCAGTCGATGCAAAAACAGCTCGACAAAATTGATCGCATTGAATTAGCCGATGCGGATACCGCTGTGATGAATATTCGCTTTCCTGCGGCCCCTCGATCGGGTCAGGTGGTCGTCGATGTACACCACCTAACCAAGCGCTATGGAGATTTATTAGTACTCAATAATGTTGATTTGCGACTCGATCGGGGTGATCGGGTGTCCTTTGTAGGGCAGAACGGGCAAGGGAAAACTACCCTGGCCAAGATTATTGTTAACGAATTGACCTATACCTCCGGCAAGTTGCAGCTGGGACACAATGTGCAGATTGGGTATTACGCCCAAAACCAGTCTGAAGCACTGCAGTCGAATCGGACCTTACTTGAAACGATGGAGGATGCAGCACCGCCAGAGATGAGAACCCGGATACGGGCCATCCTGGGTGCCTTCCTGTTCAGCGGAGAGGACGTCGATAAGAAAGTATCCGTATTGTCGGGGGGGGAAAGAGCCCGCCTGGCCCTGGCTTGTTTGCTGCTTAAGCCGTTTAACTTGTTGGTGCTCGACGAACCCACCAACCACCTGGATATGTTATCCAAGGATGTTCTCAAGCAAGCGCTGCTGGATTACGACGGCACCTTGATTGTCGTTTCTCACGACCGTGAATTTCTACAGGGACTTACTACACGGACCATCGAATTCCGCGATCATCAGCTGTTTAACTACCTTGGAGATGTTACATTCTTTTTGGAGAAGCGTGCGCTGGATAATATGCGGCAGGTAGAGTTGAGTACCCCCGTGATAAATAATGGAAATAGTGCCGCCGTGGTGAAGGAGGCTGCCCCGGTTAAGGAACTGAATTACGAAGAACGAAAAAGGTTACAACGGGCTGTTCAGAATGCGGAACGCAAGATCGAACGTCTGGAAGAAGAATTAGGCGTTATGGAAAAACAGATGGCAATAGCTGATTTTTATGAGCGCCCGGATTCTGCCAAGTTTCTGCAAGCCTACCAGGATAAGAAGAAAACCCTGGAATCGGTTATGGAGGAATGGGAAGCAGCTCAGTTAGAACTAGAGGAAGCCGGTGGGGAATAATGAAAAAGGCGCAGAAAGCATATCACTAACGTCAAATTAGGTTGTCGCAGTGAAACAACAGTATACTGATATTTTTCCCCGAAGAGGTGCGGTGAAATCGCACCCAATAGACGAGCGAATAGTAGCGTGCTGGAGTCTCCTGCTGATGCAGGAGGTCGATACCACTTCTGTAGGTTATCGCATTGGCTACCAATTGGGAAGTTGGTTGCCGGTAATTATCATCCTGATATTGGCTATAGGGGTAATCTGGAAAGGGTATCGCCGTCGGAATGATGAGCCTCAATCTTTTGATTAAGGCTTATTCCCTTTTTTATCTTGCTTGGGATTGAATTCATACTTCAGCACCTGTTGGTCGTAGCGGAGCATCTGTTGCATTTCCTGCGGTGATGCGAGGTTCAGGTCATAACTAAATAACCACAAATTATTTTCGGCAGGAAAGCTACGAATCAGGCGTAAGCCCTGGCGAACATATTGTAATGACCAGCTATCAGCAAAAACGCCGGGCCGCAACTGGATGATCAGTTCATTGGGGGTCACTCCTGGCGGTAAACCGTAATCGGGGGCCCTGCGCAAGGTCCATTCTCCGGTATTGGCTAATTGTTCCAACCCATCGCGGAGTTGTTGAACCTCAGCGGGTAATGACTCCTTTCCGGTTACACTTTTGCTTACCCGGTCTTCGTATTGGGTAATGGTAATCGTAGGTAAATCGGGGAGATTACTCCGGAATATAGGCGGGTATTGCCAGATGTTAGCTGCCGTTAATTGTTCTTTTACCTTATCCATTTCCGTGGTACTAAGCTTGCGAATGTACAAACCCTGGCGATTCGTATAGCGCTCGCCGGTAAAGGTTGCGATTCCCGACGTATAAACGACGAATGTATATACGGGGCAGGGTCCAAAACAGGCCCCCCTGGAATATTCAACCAGGCGTTCCTCCTCATTAATAGGAATCTTTTCCAGCGACTGGCAACTGGTAAGAAAAAGGAGGCTGCCCATCACGAAGACAAACAGTTGGGAAACACGGTAAAAAACGGGTGTCATAGTGGTGGAGTATAGTGGCTTAATTGCGGTAATTGTTAGCATCAACACCTCCCGAGCCAGTTGCTTTGCGCGGGATAAGGAATATTTCTGTGCGGCGGTTGCGTCCGCGACCATCGGCAGTGTTATTATTGGCTACCGGATCGTGGGACCCACGGCCCGCAGCACTTAGCCGGGAGGGGTCAACACCTGCAGTAATTAATTCCTGAACTACCGCCAAAGCGCGATTCATAGAGAGTTCCCAGTTTTTAGCGTCATTCCCGGTGTTATCCGTATGCCCTTCAACGAGGATATCCAGATTAGGATCTTGCCGGAGTGCACTGGCTAGATTGCGCAGGGCCGTTTTGCCGGCTCCCTCCAGACTGCTGCTGCCGAGGCGGAATAACACCTGTTCATTGACAGATACCTGGACCCGGTCACCGACATTGCGTACACTAAAGTCGGGGTTGGTAGTTCCGAGAGAGGTATTTACATTCGCCTGCAAGCGAGCCAGTTGTTGGTCGCGCGCATAGAGTTCTTGCTGCAGCTGGCTGATTTGCTGATCGAGCATCTTTACGTCAGCATCATAATTTCCGGCGGCGTAATTGAGTTGGCTTTCCCTTTGCCGTAAACGTTCTTCCCATGCCTTGAGGTAGGCTTCCTGATCGGCGGAAGCCTGTCGCTGCGCTTCGAGGTCCGTTTGGGGAGTTCCTGGGCCGGCGGCATTGATGATATCCCGGTTTTGACCTACTACAGCGCTATAACGTTGCAGCAATTCCTGATAGCTTTGATTCAGTCCACGATTAGTCGCCCGTAGCTGTTCCAATTCGCGGTAAGCTTTGGCCAGGTCATTTTGGGATGAATACGCCTCGTCGGTAGATGTACCATAGGCTGTCTGATTTAGGGAGTCTTGAAAAGAAACCTGGCGTTCCAGGCGTTCTTTTTCCTGGAGCACATCGGTGTATTGCTTTTGTGGAACACAAGCAGTAAAGAATAAAGTGGCAACAAACAAGATGGCAATAGATTGCAGAAGCTTTCGCATGGGAATCCTTTTTTCAATGTGGGTTATACTGAAAATTCAGGAAGGTAGAATAAACCTTGCCCTCAATAAAACAGTATGTGTATTGGTTAATAAGTTGGGCTAAATGCCCAGCTTATTTTGCACTTAAACAAAAATACATAAAAACCCGCGCGCTTTTTTAACGGAAGCTTAACAAAGTTCAGATTAAACCCCTGTACCTCATTTAGGTCAAACTTGCGTTATTAATTATATTTAAACACATAAACACCGATTACCATGAAAAAGTACTGGTTTATGCTCGCTTTTTTCTTCTTTGGATTTGTCGCTATTGGCACTGCTCAATCTACCGCAACCCCCGTGGTTAAAGAACGACAGGAAAATCAACGGCAACGGGTCAAGCAAGGGGTGAAAAGTGGTGAGCTTACCGCTCGTGAAACTAAAAACCTGGCAAAACAACAAAAGGAAGTTAACCAGGCTAAGCGACAGGCCAAATCCGACGGCGTAGTAACCACAGGAGAGCGTGTCCGGATTCAACACAAACAGAATCAGGCAAGCCGCAACATTGCTCGCAAGAAGCATAACGGTCGCGACCGGAATAACTGATCCTCAGCGCTATTGGAAAGGCGATCCGAAGATCAGCATTTTCCAGACCTTAGCGGGAGTCGGAAGGCTCCCGCTAACCATTTTTGTTAAGGGGTAATTGAGGGATTATCGTCAGCATACAACACCTTGCCTCTTATAAAATCCCCATTGAAGATGTTCTTCAAGCAAATGGATTGTAAGGTGCTGATGTACTAAGGAAATCCTAAAGCATTCCGGCAATTTGGCTGTCCTTTCAGCGTTTACTACTTTTGATCCCTTGAAACCAAAAAACAACTGGCATGAAGATGCGATTAATCTCTTTATTGGCGCTGCTAACCCTAGTTTTTTCGACGGCCGCCACCGCCCAGAATGGTCCGGTAACCCTTACTGCCGCAAGCCATACCGTTCGCACGGGCGAAACGGTTTGCCTCAATATTTCAGCTACGGGGTTACAACGCATGCTTTCCATGCAGTATTCACTCCAATGGGACCCCAAAGTATTAGCATTCTCCGGAGTTACTGGGTTTAAGCTACCTTTTCTGACTAAAGAAAATTTCGGAACCCAGGTGGCTTCTTCCGGAACGCTGACCTGTATGTGGATAGATAATAACCTCAAGGGCGTTACTTTGCCCGATGGGTCCGCTTTGTATCAGGTGTGTTTTAAAGTTGTTGGGAAATCCGGATCAACAAGCTCGCTGAAGTTTGTTAGTAAACCTACTCCTTTTGAAGCGGTTAATTACCAGGAACGCCTCGTTTTGTTGCGAGGGAAGCCGGGAACTATCACTGTGAAGTAAACGGGTCAGGTGCGGATAAAAAAATCCCAAACTTCGGTCATTGGCCAAGGTTCGGGATTTTTTGAGGCTACACCTTCAATGCGATCAGCAACTAGTAGGTAATGCTGGCCAGGTCTACCACAAACCCACTCATTTTATATTTGCGCTTGAGGTTTTTCAAATAGTTGTCTGCTGCCTTGCGGTCATCGAATGGGCCCAACATTACTTTATATACCCGACTATTGGAGCCACCGGTTTCTGCACTAACCAGGATATTGTCAAACCATTTTCCTTGTAACTCCGCGATTTTTTCCATAACGCTTTCGTAATTGCCCAGCGCTGCTATCTGTACGGCTAGCCCTTTGTGCTCTGGTTCGCGAATTTCAATTTTATACAGTCCGTTTTTGAGGGAACTGCGCAACAGGGGAGGTTGGTCGGCAGCCTGTTGGGGTTTGGCTGGCGTTGCCGGACTTGTGCTGGCGGCAGTAGTTGTGGTGGTGGCCTGCGTTTTAGGTTTTTCCGGCGCGGGAATTGGCGTGACGGTTACGGTAGTCGTCGTGTTAGCGGTAGTGGGTTGTGTCGGCGTAGGATTGGCATCTCTTTGCGGGGCGGGTACCTGGGTGTTTTTAACTGGCTCCACAGCGCTGATGTCCGAATTGCCCATGATATCAAGTCGTACTTCAACCTGACCATCAGCGACCATGCCCAGCTGTTTGGCAGCGGCATAAGAAACTTCGATTACTCGCCCGGCGATATAAGGCCCCCGGTCATTGACACGGACGATAACACTTTTGTTGTTGTCCATTCGGGTGACTTTGACCCTGGTGCCGAATGGAAGCATTTTGTGGGCTGCTGTAAGCTTATTCATATCGTACAATTCCCCGGAGGCAGTTTTATCTCCTTGAAAATCATTGGCGTAGAAGGAGGCGACACCATATTCCTGGGCATTCAGGGAAAAACCTGCTAGCAGGCAGCACCCACTGAGGGCTGCCAAAAGAAAGACCTTTTTCATAGAAAGTTAGTTTAAGGTTGGGTTTACTGTAAATATAACGGCACGAACACCCTGAAAAATGCCCAGCGCAATCAGTAATATGCCAATTATTTTATTCAAAAAACGGTTGATGAATTGGACTTTACTGATTACCATTTGGCTAAGGAGAACAAAAAGGAGTAAAGCTAAGAGTTTTCCCAGGCAGGCAGCAAGGATGAAGACACTAATCAGCCCGGAGGCTGTATTACCGGAAATCTCTACTAATTTAATAGATTTAAAGTAAGCAAGAACAATAATCCAAAAGGCAATCGTTTGAGGATTGAGTAAAGCGACCGTAAGCCCGCGCACAAAATCGCGCTTGCCGCTTTTTTTCTTTTCCCGTTGTACTTGCAGGCCATCCTTTTTAAGCAAAAAACTAAATCCCAGTATCAAAAAGAAAGCTACGACAAAAAAGCGTACCACGTAATGATCAAGAAGGGGGACCAGCGTTTGTGGACTTACATGTAACGCGATAAAGGATTGAAGAATTTCTACCAACGCTGCTGCAATGGCAAAATAACAGCCGGCCCGCAAATTACGGTTTACGGTAGTTTCTATGACAGACAGGTTAATCGGACCAAATGGGATGGTCGCGGCGAAGCTGGTGAGGAGGGTCACCCCGAAAACCACAGCATAACTCACTTGCATGGTTTGCGCTTTTTTGGTTGACCGATGAAGGCTTTAAGCCCTATCATCCTGGACGAATCGGTTGTAAATATGTTTAAAAAATGTCGATTAGCAGGCAAAAGGTTCGATAAAATAGCGCTTTTTATCGCCGGGGAGGCTATTTTTTTTGTTTCACCGGTCGATATACCTTATTCTGCGGTGGTTATTAATCGGGTGTAGTAGAGGTTTTCAATGGATAAAAAGCCCTAAGGTAGACAGGGTGATAGTTTGGTTTTTGGGTAAAAGGGTATAACGAGCGAGTAGGGGGGCTGGTCACATATTTAGTTACTACTAAACGATGATGACAAGAAAGTGTTATCAATGCTTCGCTCAGTCATTTCGATCTGTGGCAATAATTCGGATGTCATGTGGGGTACACCTGATTAGCGGTCTGGTTGAACCATTCCGGTACTAATTTTGTATTTTTGTTGCCGCAACTAAGTGGTGATCATTATTCAATCGATCAATGGCGATCCATTTGTAATAGAGCCTAAAGAAGTATGAGTAAGCACGGAAAAGTTTTAGTGGCGATGAGCGGTGGTATTGACTCCACGGTAACCGCTATGCTTTTACATGAAGAGGGGTATGAGGTCATTGGTATTACTATGAAAACCTGGGATTATGCCAATTCAGGTGGATCTAAAAAAGAGACGGGTTGCTGTAGCCTGGATTCAATAAATGATGCCCGGCAGGTAGCTGTTGAAATGGGATTTCATCATTTTATTATTGATATCCGGGATGAGTTTGGTGATTTTGTCATTGATAACTTTGTGGAGGAGTACCTGGCAGGTCGTACGCCAAATCCTTGTGTGTTATGTAATACGCACATTAAATGGAGTGCCTTGCTCAAGCGTGCCGATGCACTGGACTGTGAATTTATTGCTACCGGTCACTATGCGAAAATAAAGGAAGCTAATGGTCGGCGCTTTATTTCCCGCGGGGCGGACGCTAATAAAGACCAGTCCTATGTGCTTTGGGGGTTAACACAGGACGCCCTGCAACGCAGCCGCTTCCCCTTAGGCCATTTGACGAAGCCGGAAGTGCGGCAAATCGCTTATGATGCGGGTTATGCTGAACTCTCGAAAAAAGCTGAGAGCTATGAAATATGCTTCGTTCCTGATAACGATTACCGGGGCTTCCTGAAGCGCCGGGTAGCTGGATTGGAAGAACAGGTCGCCGGAGGTCATTTCGTCAATCGGCAAGGGGAAATCCTCGGTACGCATCAGGGATATCCTTTTTATACGATTGGCCAGCGCAAAGGCCTCGGTGTTGCCTTTGGGCAACCAATGTATGTAACGGAGATCGTACCCGAATCGAATCAGGTTGTCTTAGGACCTGTTGAAGAACTTGTGCGCAACGGGATGCTGGTTTATCAGGTAAACAGTATGAAATACCCCCAGATTCCCGCAGGGCTGGAGGCGGTCACTAAAGTTCGCTACAAAGATAGCGGCACCCTTAGCCGGCTTGACCCTACTCCTGATGGCAAAGTTGCGGTTGAATTTTTTGCCAATGTTCAGGGAGTTGCCCCGGGGCAGTCAGCCGTGTTTTTCCAGGGCGATGATATTGTTGGTGGGGGGATTATTTACAATAGCATGCCTCCGCAATTTCTCGAAAACTAATCGCCTATGCGCCCTGCATGGTTCATCACTTTGGGGGGAATCCTCTTGTTGAGCGTGGTTGTAATTGCTTGTCGGGAGGAGCGCTTGCAACCGGATATTGACTACGGCTACGATTATTTTCCGCTTAAGTTAGGCGCAGAGCGCATCTATTTACTGGATAGTTTAGTCTTTGACCCGGCTCCCGGTGGTACCCGCATAGACTCGACCCGGTTATGGGTTCGCGAAGTGTGGGCTGATACCCTGCGCGGCCCTGCGGGTGAACTGCGCTACCGGGTGGATCGTTACGAGCGATACCGCGAAGAGGACCCCTGGCAAATCCGTGCGGTCTACACCGAGCAACGGGAAGCATTACGCGCCTTCCGCACCGAAGATAACCGGCAACGTATTGCGCTGATCTTTCCCCTTCAAGCGGATAGTCGCTGGAATGCGACCGGATTTTTTGATCCCCTGCAACCGGTAACCATTGCCGGGGAACCCATCGAAATGTATAAGGGATGGTCCTCCGAAGTTACCCAATGGGATGAACCCTGGCAAGCCGGAGACCTCGCGTTTCCCCGGACAGCGGTAATCCAGTTGGCCGATTTCACCAGTTTAATTGAAATTCGACAATGCCAGGAGCGGTATGCACGGGGCGTTGGACTCGTATACCGTGAATTCACGATTCTCGATACCCAATGCCAGGTGTGCTGTCAGGGGAATTTTAGCCGCTGTAGTTCCTTGCCCTGGCGGGAAAAGGCCGAAAAAGGCATGATTATTCGCCAGACCCTATTTGCATATCGGTAGACAAATGGAAAAATACATAGCCATTGGCCGTTTGGGGAAATCCCATGGGTTGGCCGGAGAAATAAAGATCCAGGTTAAAGACCGCTACTGGGAAGATTTTATCGAATCAGAGGTGCTCTTTATTGAGCAGCAAGGGAAACCCGTGCCTTTTTTTATTTTAGATGCCCGGACCATCGGCAAGGAAGTCGTCATCCAACTGGATGATGTTCCTACGCGGGAAGCTTCCCTGGCTTTAGCCGGAAAGGAAGTTTTTTTGCGCGAGATAGATCTGTTACCCGATGATCAAGCTCGCCCCGCTGGTGAACCGACAGTGATTGGCGACCGCTATGAACTCCTGACAGGGTATTCGTTGCATGAAGTTGAATTAGGTTTTGTGGGGGTTATTGAAGAAGTACTGGAGCTTCCTGGCCAGCTTATGGCTGTACTTACTTATCAGGAACGTGAGGTCCTCATTCCGCTCACGCCGGTTTTTATCCAATCTATTGACCCTAAACAACAGGTGGTTGTCATGGACCTGCCAGAAGGGCTTCTTGATTTGTGAGTTTGATTATCAGGTTTTTACGTCGTTTTGCTTACCAAAAGTCTACCCGTCTCTCTGCCTTTTATTGATTGAAGTTTATGGTGTAAACACCAATTTTATTTACGTTTACGGCATAATTTCAAAAGATTATAAATGCCATCTCGGTCTTTATCCAAATTTCATGCAATAATGTTATGAAGAGACATGTACTTTCGGTTTTACTGGCCTTAACATGTATGCTTTCCGGCTTAACAGAAGCCCACGCCGGAGCGGGTATCTTTGAGTCCTATGTCGTTATAGGGGGCACACACTACGATCTATTTGCCACTACGAGTAACCCCGATTTTTCCGGACGCAATTTTGGTACGTTTACCCAGGGTGCAACCTGGACCATCAATGGAGGGGAAATCAAAACCTTTAAGGAAAGCCGAAGCACCTGTTTTGCAGGTAATATTTGTGGGGGAACTATTTTCTGGGAGATCAAGAGTGGAGCCTCCACCGTTGCCAGCGGGAGCTACACCTTTACGTATAATAGTATGTTTGGTGACCAAAATAATGGGTTTTGTTCGGTCAACCAGCAATGGGATAAAGCGAACGGAGCCGTGAATTTACTGGAAGGTTTAACAGCAGGCATGTACACTTTGCTGGTCAATTGCCAGGCAACGGGGAATAATAGTGGTAATTCAGGTTGTGGCGACACTTTTGCCCAATCCCAACTATCTGCTACGTTTACGGTCTCGGCTCCCGTTCCGGTAACCTGGGGAACTGTCGAGGCGCGCGCAGTGGGTTCTAAAGCCCAGATAAGCTGGGAAACCATCACGGAAACGAATAATGAGCATTTTGCTATTGAGCGAAAAACCGCTGATCAGGAATCCTGGCAACCGCTGGGCCGGATACCAAGTCAGGGGACATCCACTCAATTCCGGCGTTATCATTTTATGGATGACGCTCCCGCTGTGGGTATCAATTACTACCGGCTCCGTCAGGTAGATCACGACGGGCAGTTTGCCTTTTCCAGGGTGGTTAGTGTTACGGTGGAGCATTCAACAAAGGTTACCTTATTCCCTAATCCGGCCCGCGATCAACTAACCCTCCAGGTAAGCAATTCGGAATCACTTTCAGTATTATTGCGTACTATGCAGGGACAGTTGATAAAAAGCTGGGTAATGCCTGCCGCTGAAATTGGGCTAACCATTCCGCTTGATCAAATTCCTCAAGGCACTTACATGTTACAGCTGGTGAATACCGCCGGCCTGATTCTGCACACGGAACGCCTGATCAGGCAGTAGGAAATGGGGTTAAGGGTAACTGGTGTCTGGTAACTGGTATCTGGTATCTGGTATCTGGCAACCTTGTACCAGTTACCAGATACCAACCACCAAAAACTACTCTCCGTCCTTTTTGACTCCGGGTTGCACAATTTCGAAATCATCCTTTTGCTTGGACTGAGCTACCATCCGGCGGACATCCGCCAACAATTGCTTGGCATCGTAAATGATTCCATCCTTAATGGTATAGTGAACCCCACCTACACGAACCACTTCATTGTTGGCATCGAGCTTAATAGCACCGGTACCATAGAGGACCTGCAGGTTCTCCAGTGGATTTTCATCTACTACGACCATGTCGGCAAGTTTACCTACCTCGATAGTACCCAGCTTATCCGCTACCCCCAGGGCTTCGGCGCCATTCAGGGTCGCTGAGCGAATGACCTCCAGAGGGTGGAAGCCAGCTTCGCGGAGCATTTCCAGTTCGCGGATATAAGCAAACCCATACAACTGGTAAATGAAACCCGAATCCGAGCCCGCCGTGACCCGGCCACCCCGGTTTTTGTATTCCTTGATGAAAGCCATCCAGAGGCGGTAATTTTCCCGCCAGGTAACCTCTTGTTCTGTCCCCCAGGAATGCCAGTAGGAGCCATGGGATACACGGCTGGGCATATAAAAACGCCATAGCGAAGGCAAGGTATATTCCTCATGCCATTCAGCGCGTCGCGCCCGCATCAGGTCCCGGTTTGCTTCGTAAATATTAAAAGTTGGATCCAGGGTAAAATCCAGGTCCAGTAATTCTTGCATGACCTTGTTCCAATGCTCGGAATAGGGTGGAGCGGCTTGTTTCCAAAGACGACCAGCTTCTTCAAACCGATTTTGCTCGTTAGCATAGTTGTAATCAACCGGATAATCCTGAACGGTACGATCAGCAAAAAGCGCTTCTGGGAGACCGTACCAGTGTTCCATGCTGGTCAGGCCGGCACGGGCAGAGTTAAGGACATTCCAGCGGGCAACGTCCATCTGGGCATGGTGGCAGGCAGAACGCAAGCCCAGTTTCTTGTTTTCCTCGAGGGCAGCCTGCATAATTTCAGGCGCGGCGCCAAAAAACTTAATCCCATCCGCGCCGTTTTGGGCATTTTTACGGACCCAGGCCCGGGCCTGCTCAGCATTGGCAATAGGGGTTTCGCTCCCCATGCCAAAAGCAGTATAGGCAAATATGCGGGGTGCAGTGATCTCATTGGCCGCACTACGCCGCTTATGTTCAAGCACCCAGTTCAGGCCATTGCCTGCCGATGGATCCCGGATAGTTGTTATGCCATGGCCCATCCACAATTTGAATACATACTCGGCATCAGCTCCCTGCGCCTGGCCTCCAATATGGCCGTGCATGTCGATGAATCCGGGGAGGAGATATTTACCGGTGCAATCCAGTTCTTTGCCGCCAGCTTTCAAGGCTGGTCGGGATTTCGGATCAATCGGAACACCTGGGTAGCCTACCACACTGACCTGCCGGATAATATTGTTTTCCACGACAATATCCACCGGGCCAACGGGCGGAGCACCATTGCCATTGATCAGGGTTACACCGCGTATAATCAGCTGGCTGAAAGGACCTTCGCCTTCCGCGCGATCGGGCGATTTGGCCACTTGTGCATGCAAAGCAAAGGCGAACAGGAAAAGCATAAATGACGTAGCTAGTTGCTTCATAAGGATACCGGTTATCGTGGTTTTAAAAAAGTGTATCGATAAAAATAAGAAATGCCATCGACCTTTCTACGTAAAACGCAGCGCTTTGGAACCTTTCTTTTCAATAGACCAGTTTGGTTGGACGTTGAGCGTTGAATTGGTTTCTCGCTTCTCGTTATTCGTTACTCGATTTCTAATTTCTAATTTCTCACCCCGATTCAGTCCAGGTCAAAGTGTCTAATTTCTGATTTCTAATTTCTCACCCGCCGTAGGCGGGCAAGTTTCTCGTTTCCCATTTCCCTTGCCCCCGCATCACCTGTGCCAACCAGCAATTTCAAGCTTGACGGAATGTCAGGCCTTTGGTTTGTCGGGGCGCATTGTTATCTTGTGATACCCCTAATTAACCCGTGTCCATGAAAACAACCAAAGAACGCATTATCGAAACGGCCCTGGAGCTACTAAATGAAAAGGGCATGGCCAATGTGTCGATGCGTGACATCGCTGATGCCCTCGAAATCAGCGTGGGGAATCTAACGTACCATTTTCCCAAGTGGCAAGACCTGATGGATGAAATTTACCATCAGATGATGCATGATATTAGTGCCTTTCCCAGAGTTCCGTTCTCTATTGCTCAGTTAAACAAGGTCTTTTTTGGTGCGGCGGAAGTGCAGGACCGGTATATTTTCATTATTGGCGACATTCATTATTTCACTAACCTATATCCCACGTACGAACGATTACGCAATACGTTGGTTGTTGCCCGTATTGAAGACATGATCCGGCAATTGGGATATTGGGCCAATGAGGGGTTGGTTTTCCCGGATAGCGAAGAGCATCCGCATCGGCTTTTAGCTCAGCATATGTGGTTGGTTATGGCCAGTTGGGGCGCCCAAAACCATTTACTGCGGGAAACGCCATATCGGTTATCCCATCAGGAATTGGTAAAAATCATCTGGCATATCTTTCTGCCGCATATGACTGAGGCAGGCAGGGCAGAGTATGCACAACTAGGCCCTCTTTATTCGGCTTCCTGAACGGGCAATTTTTTGATCTAACAAAGCAACCTTGGGATTCCCGGTGGAGCTAAAAAGCAAACACCCCGGATGTTTAAGCTTAGCAACATCCGGGGTGTTTTACTATATGCAACAGGAATCGGTGCGCTTATTTATTTCCGCCTCCCGATTGTTTTTCTTCCCGTTTTTGTTGTTGCATGGCGTTTTCACGGGCAGCTCCGCCAAAGCGCCCGCCCCCTTGTTGTTTGAATAACTCAAACCGCGAAGGAGCCAACTGCCGGGGGAACTGGTTGTTCTCGGTGTCCGTGTCAGCGGTTTCTGCATAAGGGTCCAGAGTTACCCGCTGTAAAGGTTTTGCAAAGGCGAATACCTTACTCACTTTTTCATTATCCAATCGCCAGATCTCAGCCGGAATCCGCTGAATCTCAGTTGTGCCATCCGTGAATTCAAACTGCAGAATGATAGGCATGACCAATCCACCTACGTTGGTAAAATCCAGCTGATAAAAGAATTTGCTTCCATCCAGGAGTGCTTTCTCCTCATCATTAAGAGTGGCTAGATACTCCTGGTATCGGCGCTGATCGCTACCGGTAATGGCGTTAGGATTGTAGGAGTTGTAAAAATCTTTCAACTCGGCATTGCGCTCTACTGCTGTAGTTGGGAGATCCCGCTTATTCAGCTGATAGGTGATGTCCTTTTCCAGTTTTTCCCGCGCTTCCGCAGCAGCTAATTCTTTTTCAATAGCTGGGTTTTTGGAATCTACCCGAAAAGCAGTCACGCCTTCCAACGAGATATCGACATGATCGGTGGTATAAAACCAACCCCGCCAGAACCAGTCCAGATCCATGCCTGATGCATCTTCCATCGTACGGAAAAGATCGGATGGGGTAGGGTGCTTAAATGCCCAACGGCGGGAATATTCCCGGAAGGCAAAGTCGAATAATTCCCGACCCATGACGGTTTCCCGCAGAATATTCAGCGCCGTAGCCGGTTTCCCATAGGCATTGTCACCAAAGCGAATGATCGATTCCGAATTGGTCATGATAGGGTTTTGAATCTCCCGATCCATGCTCATGTAATTGACGATAGATCGAGCCGGGCCACTCCCCGAAGGATAGTCGCGTTGCCATTCCTGTTCAGCCAGAAACTGACAAAAAGAATTCAGGCCTTCGTCCATCCAGGTCCACTGCCGCTCATCAGAATTGACGATCATCGGGAAAAAGTTGTGCCCTACTTCGTGGAAAATAACGGACAACATGCCGTACTTTATCCGGTCGGAATAGGTGCCATCTTTTTCAGGCCGGCCATAGTTGAAACAGATCATTGGGTACTCCATCCCGTTAGCGGCTTCCACAGAAATGGCTACCGGATAAGGATAAGCAATGGTGTGCTTGGAATAAACACGGAGGGTGTGTGCCACAGCTTCGGTAGAATACTGGCCATAAAGAGGATTGGCTTCTTTAGGATAGTACGACATTGCCATGGTTGTGGCGTAGGGGCTGCCAGGGATATTTACGCCCATCGCGTCCCAGATGAATTTCCGGGAACTGCCAAAGGCAAAATCACGGACATTGTCGGCCTTATAAACCCAGGTTTTTTTGCTGCTTGCTTTCGTTTTTTCTTTGGCAGTAGCTTCGTCCTGGGTAACAATGACTACAGGCTTAGTGGCCGTTTTAGCTTGCTCCCAACGCCTGAGTTCCTGTGCACTCAACACATCTTTTGGGTTTTGCAGCATACCCGTAGCGGCAATTACGTGGTCGGCAGGTACCGTGATTGCAACCGTATAGTTGCCGAAAGGCAAGGTGAATTCGCCCCGGCCCAGAAATTGCTTGTGTTGCCAGCCGTTATAATCATCGTAAACGGCCATTCGGGGAAACCACTGGGTAATGGTGTAGAGGTAGTTCCCATCTTCCGGAAAAAACTCATATCCGCCCCTGGAATCCGCCGAAAGGGCTGGATTTTGCCGGTCGTTGATATTATACCACCATCCAATTTGCAGCACCAGTTTGCCGGTACGAGCAGCGAGAGGTTGGGGCAAATCAACCCGCATCATGGTTTTGTTGATGGTGTAGGCCAATTCTTTACCCGTAGCATCGCGGACATAATCAATTTTATGGCCACCGTCGAAGGAGTAGTCCGTCATAGCATTGAGCTGCTGCATACTGGAGCGCTCGGAAAGTTTGTTCGTTGCCGTTTTATAGGTGTCCGATTCTGGCGCAACTACGTTCTGGTCGAGCTGAATCCATACATAATTCAGCGCATGGGGCGAATTGTTGTAGTAGGTAATCGTTTCCTTGCCGTAAATGCGCTGCTTGTCATCATCGAGTTCTACTTTGATGTCATAGTCGGCACGCTGCTGCCAGTAACTCTCCCCGGGAGCTCCCGAGGCTGTTCGGTAGGTATTAGGCGTTGGTAATTCAACCCCTAATTGGCGAAATTTACTGTCATCGGTATTGGGCCTTTGGGCAAAGGCTTGTTGAAATACCAGGCAGGACAGCAAAAAACCGAAAAGGATAGTTTTAATCTTCATGATAGTTTTTCGCGTTTTAATTTTTTCAGTTTGATCTAGACTTAAGTCTGCTGAAAGGAGGCTAAAATTACCAACTCTGCCAGTTATTAAGGTTGCAATTAGGCAGAAAGCACGGTTTTGTCGGCAGAAAACACCTTTCGCTGCTCCTTCTGTCGTTTACTGCTGCGCCGTTTTGCTTTTTGTACTACCTTTGCGCCGGTAAAACCAATAGCTATGACTTTCTGGTTGATGTTGCTTACAAGCTTGTTATCTGAGGCCGTGATGCACCCCATGCACGTTTCACTCTCGGAGGTGACCTATGCTGCAGAATCCAGTTCGCTGCAAATCACCCACAAACTTTTCCTGGACGATCTGGAATTGCAAATGGAATCCGAAGCGCGTAGCCGCGGAAAAGAAATCTCCCTCCGGTTTAACACCCCCAAGGAGAACCCGGCTGCAGAAACCTATCTGCAAGCGTATATCCGGGAGCATTTTCGCCTTTGGGTGGATGGAAAAGAGGTGGTAGGTAATTACCTGGGTAAAGAGTATGAAATAAACGCGGTATGGGTTTATATCGAAGTTCCCGACATAACAAAACCGAAGAAAGTGGATCTGGCGGATACCTTTTTGCTGGATGTCTATGACGATCAGAGCAATATTGTCAATTTTTTCGTGGGCAAGGATCGAAAAAGCCTGCGGTTTCATCGCGGGATGCAGCGGCAACAACTAGCTTTTCAATAACCATATCAATATTACCGTTTACCCACCTGATCAGGTTTAAACCGATTTTGCTGCCAGTAAACTCCATCGGTCTTGCGATCTTAAGGGATAATGGTTATCTTAAGGAAAATGTACTCAGTACCAGGCTTTCCAGTTTGGTCACACAACGCTCCTGTTTACGGATATGAACGAACATTGGTCTTCATTTACCAAGCGCATAACCATCCTCGCTGATCCTGCGGAAATTTACCGGGCTTGGGCTACTCCAGCCGGCTTGGAGAGTTGGTTCCTGCGGGAAGCTATTTTCCAAAGTTCACTGCATGCCCGGCGTGGCCTGCGGGAGTTTATTCAGCCCCGAGACCAATACAGCTGGTTATGGCATGGCCACCCTGATGACGTGGTCGAGAAAAACCAAATACTGGAGGCTAACGGTTCTGACCTGCTCCGTTTCGGTTTTACCGGCGATACTATTGTTACGGTAAAAATTATTGAAGAGGGAAATACTCCGGTAGTTGAACTTACCCAAACGGGAATTCCCTTTGCTGAAAACCCTGATCTAAACCTCTACATCGGTTGTGGAGAAGGTTGGACCTTTTATTTGGCAAACCTGAAATCCCTGCTCGAGGGAGGGGTCGATCTGCGTAACAAGAACGTGGGGATTAAACAGGTAATTAATTCCTGATAGATTACCTCTTCTTATTGAGTGGCAACTTATACTGATGACAATAAATTGTTATTTCATCGGCAAGGTGCTCAACCTTAGCAACTTGCCTGCGTAGCTTGTTGTTGAGCTTTAAGATAAGTATCATTCCGCCCAGCCTTTTCTTTAACTGGACTTCCTGAATGTCAGTATGCAAAATTACCTCTTGTGCACTTAAGCGGGTAAATAAAAGCAGCACGGCAATATTCAGGATGCCTAGTACCAAGCCTGACCAAAGGTAGAAAACATCCTGGGTTTGTGAGTAGCGGTAGAGGTGGATCAGGCTAAAGGCGATCCAAAAAACGGCAATGATCTGCAAAAGAATCTTTTGAGACCGAAAACCATCCTTGACGATTATCCGGTCTTCAGCCAGGATTATGGATCCGGATCTTAAGGCCAGGGTCTTTTCCATAGAAGTGCTCTTTTAATTACCTGGGAAATAACAATAACAGTTTCGTAGCAATACGTTCTTCCAGTTCAACGCCGACTAGCCATAAACGTTCATCGAGGCCGGGTGCTTACTTTGGTCCACAAGGTTTTGTTTGGCTTGGGGCCCATCACTACTTCCAGTTTACCCCCCTGCATGATTTCGCTGTGCGTAAGAAAAGATCGCTTCAGGGGTTTTCCATTGAGCCGGGCTGATTGGATGTAGGGATTATTCGCTGGATTCCCGGTAGCTTCAATCCTGAATATCCGACCATTGCCAACGTTAAGCAAGCTGCTTTCGAACAGCGGACTCCCCAGCACATAGATTCCTGCAGCAGGATTAACCGGATAAAAACCCAGGGCGCTAAAAACGTACCAGGCCGACATTTGCCCACAGTCTTCATTGCCGCAGAGCCCATGAGGGTGTTCATTGTACTGGCTCAGCATGATATCCCGGACGCGTTCCTGTGTTTTCCAGGGCATTCCCGCATAGTTATACAGGTAGGCAATGTGATGGCTCGGCTCATTGCCATGAGCATATTGCCCGATTAGCCCCGAAATATCGGACGAAGCATTTTCTCCCGTTACTTTCGAACTCACCGTAAAGAGGCTATCCAGCTTTTTGATAAATGCAGCGTCATCCCCGTGTAGACTAATAAGTCCGGGGACATCATGAGGCACAAACCAGGAATGTTGCCAGGCATTTCCTTCCGTATATTCAGCGACATTCCCGTTGTGGTCGGAGTAATAAGGGTCAAAGGGTACTTTCCAGGTTCCGTCACTCATTTTAGCGCGCATGAATCCGGTACTGGCATCAAATAACTGCTGGAAGGCCTGGGCGCGGCCGGCAAAATATTGCGCATCTTCGGTCTTCCCTAATGCCTGGGCAAACTGACCAATACACCAGTCATCAAAAGCGTACTCGAGGGTTTTCGTCACTGATTCCCCATCCTTATCGTGCGGGATATAGCCGAATTCGCGGAGGAAATTAGTTCCCCGAATATCCTGCATGGCGCTAGCTTTACAGGCGGTGTAGGCTTTTTCAACATCATAATCGCGAAATCCCTTGAGGTAGGCATCAACAATTACAGGGACTGCATGATATCCCGTCATCGTATTGGTTTCGTTGCCTAGCAGGGACCAAACGGGCAATAACCCTGTTTGATCATAATGATCTAACAGTGACCGAATCATTTCATTGATGCGGTTCGGTTCGGTGATTGTAAAAAGGGGGTGAGCTGCCCGGAACGTATCCCAAAGCGAAAAAATATCATAGCGCTGGTAGCCGGAAGCTGAGGCAATATTCCCATCAGCTCCTTTGAATTGTTGCTGAATATCGGTAAAAATGACCGGCGCCAGCTTGGTTCGATAGAAAGAGGTGTAGAAAATATTGGCCAGGGAGTCAACGGGGGTTTTTATCTGGATCTGCTGGAGGGTTTGTTCCCACTTACTGCGGGCGGCGGCTTCCAGGTCATCGAATGATTGGTCATCCACATCGGCCAGTGCCGCCAGGGCTCCTTCCTCGCTGGCGGAGGAAAGGGCTACTTTAACGACCAATTGTCCTCCCGGTAGTGAAGGGGCAAAGAAAAATTGCCCTTTAGTGCCCCGCAGGGGGGTAGAGTTTTCGTTGGTAGGTGTAACCCATGGGCTTTGCCAGGTACTTCGTCCGATGATCGGTGCTGAGAAAGACATCGCAAAATAGATCCGCTGGTCCTTGGCCCAACCGGTGGAGAGGCGATAACCGGTTATCAATTGCGGGTTGACGATGGAATACCCGGTTTGCGTCGGCCGGTCCCAATTGATGGCGAAGCCCAGATCCAGCACCACGGAAGGCGTTTCTCCGGCCGGATAGGAATAGCGGTGAATACCCGCAAACGTACTTGCCGTTAACTCTATCTGAATCGCATTATCCAGCCGAACAAAATAATAGCCTGGAGCGGCACTTTCCTGCTCATGTGAAAAGGTGCTGGCAACGGCGCTATTTCGCGGATCATTGCCTGCTTTCGTCCAGTCAACGGTCGTTATTGCCGGCATCAGTAGCACATCGTATAAATCTCCAATACCGGTTCCGCTCAAATGGGTATGGCTGAAACCAACAATCAGGCTATCGGCCCAGTTATAGCCGGCGCACCAATCCCAGCCCTGGGTGCCATTGTCGGGACTAAGCTGAACCATCCCAAAGGGGACGGTAGCTCCCGGGTAAACATGACCATGGTTAGCCGTACCCATAAATGGATTAACGGACTCAAATGGAGTAGGGACCGTTTGAGCCAATCCACTGAAGGCCATCATGAGGCAAGCAATGACCCAAATTAGTTTTGCAGAAAAAATAAAGGCAGGAACGTGGGTGCGCGTCATTTTTAGGGTTATTTTTCCCAAAACTAAATAATTAAGCCGTGAATCGAATGCAGCAACGCCTGATTGTAGGGTATGTTTTAATACTTTTCCTAGGGATGAACCCTGGGCTGACCGCCCAGGTAAGTGTTGATGTCCTGGTATTGGGAGGGGGAACCGGGGGAACTGCTGCCGCCATTCAAGCTGCCCGCTCGGGAGCGAGTACCTTGCTGGTGGAACCTACTCCCTGGTTAGGTGGGATGCTAACGGCTGCTGGTGTAAGCGCCGTGGATGGAAATAACAAGCTTCCCTCAGGACTTTGGGGAGCGTTTCGTAAGGAACTTTGGGATTATTATGGTGGCCCTGATTCCGTGGCTACAGGTTGGGTAAGTAATACCCAATTTGAACCGGAAGTAGGTGCTGCTATTTGGGGTAAAATGGCGACTGCAGAAAGTCGGTTGCGGGTTTGGACGGGCAGTACCTGGGCAAAAATAAAGGTGTTACCAGCAGGCGGCTGGGAGGTCACCATTAGTCAGGGGAAAAGCAAGCAAAAGGTACAAGCCAGGATGCTCATTGATGGCACCGATTTAGGGGATGTCCTGGCTGCGGTGGGGGCTCCTTATGATCTGGGGATGGACAGCCGCACTAGCACCGGTGAGTCTATGGCACCTGAATCCCCAAATAAGATCATTCAGGATTTTACGTATGTTGCTATCCTGCAAGATTTTGGAGCAGGAACAGATCAAACGATTCCGATGCCGGCAGGGTATAACCCGGAGGATTTTCGGTGTTCCTGCCGCGACAAGTGCCCAGAGCAGCCACAGGCTGTTACGGCCAGACAGATGCTCGACTATGGTAAATTGCCGGGCGGAAAATATATGCTTAACTGGCCCAAACAAGGCAATGACTTTTATGCCAATGTTGTAGAAGCGACACCAAAGGAACGCCAGGCGGCTTACGCGATGGCTAAGCTGCAAACGTTGCGTTTTTTATATTTTATCCAAACAGAGCTGGGTTTTCGGAACCTGGGCCTTGCCCAAGGAGTCTATCCGACTCCGGATGAATTGCCTTTTATTCCCTACCATCGGGAAGGCCGGCGGCTTCAGGGCCTGGTGCGGATGACCGTAAACAACATCCTTACCCCTTTTCAGGCGGAAAATCCGGTAGGTCGAACGGGCATAGCTGTCGGTGATTATCCAATCGATCATCACCACACGAAAAATCCCGCGGCGCCGAAAATTGACTTCCCTGCGGTTCCAAGTTTTAGTGTCCCTTTAGGCGTATTAATCCCCGCATCGATGGATAACCTGCTGGTGGCGGATAAAGCTGTTTCGGTGACAAACATTGTCAATGGTTCCACACGGCTACAACCAGTTGTGATACAGTTGGGGCAAGCTGCAGGAGCATTGGCCGCGCTGGCCATCGCCAAAAACATCCAACCCCGGGCTGTGCCCGTACGCGAGGTGCAGGAGGTGCTGCTGGCTGCGGGGGTGCAAATCATGCCTTTTGTAGATGTGCCGCCTGCCGATCCCCATTTTGCCGCCTTGCAACGCATTGGAGCCACGGGTATTCTGCAGGGAGTAGGGGTGCCCTTTGAATGGGCAAACCGCACCTGGTTTTATCCCGACTCCATCGCTAGTTGTTCCGAGTTAATAGCGGGCCTGGCAGCGTTGGGGATAGCCGCTGATTCACCCGGGGAATCAGCTACAATTAACCTCCGGCACTTGCTCAGGATGAATATCTTTTCCGAAGAACAAGACCTTCGAACCCTTATTTTCCAGCAATGGAATGGCGCCTGGGGGTTGTCAAATCTGAGCGCGGACCGTCCGCTGACGCGGCGGGAAATTGCGGTTATCCTGGATAATTTACTAGACCCTTTCCACCGGTTTCCGGTGAATCACCAGGGGAAAGTGATTTCCAGTCAGTAAGGGATTATTTCTTGTTACCCAACATGCGGTCAAAAAAGTCTTTACTCGCCTGGTAAGCAGCAAGCCAGTTGCGTTGCAGCAGAAACCCATGGACTTCATCCGGAAAGATCAGTTGTTCGGTGTGAACTCCCTGGCGGCGCAGGGATTCCAATAAATCTACAGATTCGCTGAAGGGAACGTTGCGGTCATCGTCGCCATGGATGATGAGTACCGGCGATTTCCAGCCGTCGATAAAGTTCATTGGAGAAGACTGGAAAGCCAGGCGGGCAAATTCTGGCTTTGACTCCGGTACATAGTTGGGTACAAAGTTTTTGATGACCACATTCCAGTCGTGTACGCCATGGAGATCTACGCCAGCCGCAAAAAGATCGGAGGCACGTGCCAGCCCAAGCGCAGTTAGATACCCTCCGTAGGAACCACCCCACAGGCCAATTCGTGCGGGATCAACATCCACCCGCTGGCGCAGGAATAAACCAGCACCTAATACATCCTGGAACTCACTGGCACCAGTAGCGCCGTAATTCAGGGCTTCCCGAAAATCCAGACCATAGCCAATGCCGCTGCGGTAGTTGACCGACAGAACAGTATAGCCCTGGCTGGCTAAGTATTGATTAAATGCATAAGCATTACTGTAATATCCCCGATGGTGAAAACCCAACAGCATCTGCCGGCGAGACCCACCGTGAAAAAACAAAACTGCCGGGCGTTTTTCTCCGGCTTTCATTCCCGGGGGTAAAAATAATTGCCCGTGAATCAGCAAGCCATCTGCTGCCGGGAAGACCACTGCCTGGGGCTCGGTTAGCTGGGTCGTTGGAAACTGGGAGAGGTTGACTCCCATTGGCTGGCGGTTATTTACAGTTCCCAGTAAGCTTACATGGGCGGGAATTCTTCCTCCTGAAGCCATGATCGCTATTTTGCCTCCCGGGGTTTGTACAGCCCCCCATTCGATACCCGTTCCGGGGGTCAGCAGCTTAGGTGCGCCATTGGCAACCTCAACCCGCCAGATATGCTGGCGGTCAATATCATCCTGGTTGGAAGAGTATAATATAGCTTTGCTATCCGGACTCATGCTGACGTACTGGACTTCAAAAGCTCCGGGGGTCAAGCATTTGGTTGTTCCCTGGGCTAGCGATAAGGAATAAAGATGCGTCCAGCCATCGCCCTCCCAAGGGAAAACCAGCTGTCCGTCATGGCTCCAGAGTAACTGGTTTTCGGCGGATACCTCCCGAAAGGCACTGCCACGGCCCTCGGGGGCTCGCCATACTTCGCTGCCTTCGCCGCTGGCCAGATCAGCCACCCAGATTGACCAGGGGAGTGCTGTTCGCCGGGGAACGAAAGGAAGAATGCCTCTTTCATTCGGCACCCGTAAAAAAGCTATTTTCTTACTGTCTGGCGACCAGGCGGGCTCACTATCCTTATCCAGACTGGGTTGCAGATAACGGAAAGCATTATTGGCTGGGGTGAAAACGCCGATAAAAGCATGGTCGCCCCGGTTGCTCACTAAAGCCAGGTGCTGGCCATCGGGCGACCAGCGTAAACTACCTGCATTCCCCCGGATAGTCAGATATTGCCGGGGTAGTGTCCCGGAACTGCTCAAATCAAGCACCCATACCTGGCCACGCCGGGTAAAGGCCAGCTTCTGATTATCCGGAGATGGCGTTGGGTTACTGCCCTCACCAAGTCGCACCGGTTGAATATCAGTGCTCAGGGTTATCCGCCAGATTTCCTGACGGGCTCCGGCTGGATCACTCGTTGGATTGGGGATTTCTCCCCGTCCATTTGGCCCGCCGCCTCTGACGAAAAAGAGTGTATTCCCATCCTCGCTGAATACCAGATTAGTGATGTCCTGACCATCATCCTCCGTGAATTGGGTCACGGGGCGGGCCGTAAATTCAGGCCCTATGGCGACGTATACATTACGGACTCCCGCTGTGTTATAAACCCAGGCCAATTTTTCTCCCTGGGTAGCGGCTGTAAGGCTGGTGGGGAAAGGAGCATTCAGCATTTGCTCCAGTAAATTGGATTGCGCCGACAGGGTAGTGGCGACCAGCAAAAACAGGAAGATGCGTGTCATAAAATAGCTGATGAGTTAGGAAATCAGAACAAACACTAAAATACTAAAAATGCCTGGCTTGCTGATATTCCTACCGGAAGCCTTGTGAACTCATCGAAGGACAACAATAGTTGATTGGCTCAAGGGGAAGCCAAGGGAAGATGAGAAACGAATTCAATTACCAGTTGGAGAAGGCCGCATTGAAGATATCTTCCATCAGCTGATTGGAGATTGAGCGGATGGCATCTTCTTCTACCGCCGAAAAGTCGACACTACTACTAAAATCATAGAAGAAGGAAAAGTTGCGTTTCCAGACTTGCTCATTCTTGCGGTTGTTGTAATATTCCACCGCCAGGGTGATCGTCAAGCGGTTAATGGCGGTACTTTCACCTGTTCGGGGGGCTTCGGCGGAAATGCGGTAATCAACCAGGGTTCCTTTGAATTCAATATCGGGGTCATTTTCCGACAGAATTAGCCGCGATTCCGTACGCACTTTATCTTTCAGTGCTTCCGTCAGTGTTATTGACAGGGAAGGCTGTGCATTTTCTGCATTATTTTTAAAATTGGGCACGAAGAAGGTACGCAATTCAGGGTCCAGGCTTACTCCTGAAAGGGAGATAGAACAACGGGTAAGGGAAACACCCAGTACCACTAGGAACAAGAGGCGGAAGAGGGGTGTTTTCACAGATCGTATTGTTTTATCTTGCGGTAAAGGGTTCGCTCGGAGATCCCTAATTCATCGGCAGCATCTTTGCGGCGACCTTTGTGCTTGCGCAAAGCTCGTTGGATAAGCGTTTTTTCGTGATCTTCCAGGCGTAGGTTTTCATCAAGAACTTCCACGCTGCCGTAAGCAGCATTTCCAGGCAACGGTTCCCGGGAGCTGTTCCCGGAAGGTTGTATAATGACCGGCCTTGCTTCTTCCTGGTCAAGATCAACCTGTGGTTCCTCCTCGTCCAGATTATCCAGACGGTTGCGATAATCGTCAGTTTCAGTATACAAGTCGCGCCCTTTCAGGGCATTTCCGGAGCTGGAAGGAGCATGTAACGCCTGCAGGGAGCGGGCATCCGGGACGCGCAGGTTATTATTACGGATTAGTTCAAACACCAGACTTTTCAGGTCGTTCAGGTCATTTTTCATATCGAATAAGACCTTATAGAGGATTTCTCTTTCCTGAAAGCTTTGTCCCGAATCTTGGCCATTAGACGTAATCATGGGGAGGTTCCGTTCCAGCAAAGCAGGGACGTACTCTACCAGCTTTTCGGCGGTAACGGACCGGTTCTCTGCCATTACGGAAACCTTTTCCGCTACATTTTTCAGCTCCCGGATATTTCCTGGCCAGGCATGATTCAGCAGTAATTGAACCGCTCGTTCATCGAGTTGGAGGGGAGGGGTACGGTAGCGTTCTGCAAAATCCACAGCAAAGCGCCGGAACAGCAGGAATATATCCTCGGGCCTGTCCCGCAAGGCGGGTACCGCGATAGAAACTGTATTTAGGCGATAGTATAGATCTTCCCGGAATTTATTTTTCCGGATGCGATCTTTGAGATCAACATTGGTGGCCGCGATAATGCGCACATCAGTCCGGAGGACATTGCTGGATCCTACCCGGATAAACTCCCCGCTTTCCAGAATACGCAGCAGGTAGGATTGTGTGTCGAGGGGCATTTCCCCGATTTCATCCAAAAAGATGGTACCGCCGTCATACGTTTCGAAATACCCCTTACGATCGGAGGTGGCACCTGTAAAGGCTCCTTTTTCATGTCCAAAAAGTTCGGAGTTGATGGTTCCTTCGGGAATAGCTCCGCAATTGATGGCAATGAATTTATTGTGTTTTCTGGCGCTGAGGGAGTGGATGATTTTGGAAAAAACTTCCTTACCAACGCCACTTTCACCCGTGATGAGTACAGTGAGGTCGGTATTGGCTACCCTGATCGCTGTATCGAGGGCCCGGTCGAGGAGGGGCGACTGGCCTACGATGCCGAAACGTTGTTTGATAGCCTGTAAGTTATCCATAGGGTCGAGGGTCGTGAATACAAAATGCAGAAAAAATCGAAAAAACCAGCCAAATACCGATTGCCTTGCTAGTCTACGATTTCACCAATCAAGGTAGCACTGGTAGCTTCCAGTACTTTGACATTGACATAGTCTCCTGGTTTGTACTGGCCAACTTTAGGGAACACAGTCATCTTATTCTGGGTGTTTCTACCGCAGAAATCATCACTGGAACGCCGGGAGTCACCTTCAATCAGCACTTTGAAGGTTCGGCCAATATCGCGTTGATTGTGGCGGAAGGAAACCTGGGCCTGCAGGCGTATAATTTCCTGTAATCGCCGTTTTTTTACCTCAAGAGGAATATCATCCGGATACTTCCGGGCCGCCAGTGTTCCCGGACGCTCGGAATAGAAGAACATGTACGACATAGAATAGTCAGCATATTCGATCATGCTTAGGGTATCCTGGTGTTCGGCCTCTGTTTCAGAACAAAAACCAGCAATGATATCGGAAGAAATGGCACACTCCGGAACGATCCGACGAATGGCTTCAATCCGGGCCATATACCATTCCCGGTCGTAGGTACGATTCATCAACTCCAGAATTCGGCTGTTGCCGGATTGGACGGGCAAATGAATGTATTTACAAATGTTTTCATGGGCAGCCATGGTATGGAGTACCTCGTCGGTAATGTCTTTGGGGTGCGAAGTAGAAAAGCGTACCCGCAGGTCGGGATGCACCTGGGCCGTCATCTCCAATAACGCTGCAAAGTTTACCACCTGCTCCGTTTCGGGGTTTTGCCACTTGTAAGAGTCTACATTTTGTCCCAAGAGCGTCACCTCGCGATAACCACGTTGGTAAAGCTCCGTTGCTTCTGCAATAATACTGAAGGCATCCCGACTGCGCTCGCGGCCCCGGGTAAAGGGAACTACGCAGAACGAACACATATTGTCACAGCCCCGCATAATAGAAATGAAAGCAGCCACCCCATTGGAATCGAGGCGGAGCGGGTTGATATCTGCATAGGTTTCTTCGCGCGACAGATAAACGTTGATTCCTTTCCCCCCATCATCGGCAGTTGCAACCAGGGCCGGAAGGTCACGATAGGCATCAGGACCAACCACTAAGTCTACCAGTTTTTCTTCTTCAAGGAACTTAGCCTTTAAGCGTTCCGCCATACAGCCCAAAACGCCTACCATGGTGCCTGGTTTGTTCCGTTTCAGTTGGTCAAAGACGCGCAGCCGCTTCCGGACGGTTTCTTCCGCTTTCTCGCGAATAGAGCAGGTGTTGATGAGAATCAGATCAGCGACTTCAACATCGCGGGTAGGGCGGAATCCGCTTTCCGCCAGGATGGAAGCGACAATCTCACTATCGGAAAAGTTCATCTGACAGCCGTAGCTTTCGATGTAAAAGAGCCGTTCTCCGGCAATCGTCGCCGGTTGGGCATATTCCCGATAGAAAACTTCTCCCTGCTTGCTTTCGTCAAGCTCTTTTGCTACCCCCGCAAGGGTAGGATTATCATCATATAACTGCATAAAGCACCAAGACTTTCGAGATTCGGAAAAGGAAGATCCTGCTGATCTTTTCCTGCAAAAGGCCTACAAAGATAGCGGATTTTGCACAACGAGGTGTCATTTTGGCAGAAAAAAGGCATGGCTTGGTGTAAAACAAAAAGCGCTGACTGAAGAACAGCCAGCGCTTTTTGCACCTGTAGGCGGATCGCCGCCGGGATGTCGGCGATTACTCGCTAATATCCCGCAGTTTTTCTACGCGGTAAACAGCTTTTAACACTTCTGCACGGCGACGGACCGAAGGCTTAACGAATTCCTGACGCTTACGCAGTTCTTTCATGACCTGAGCGTCGCGGTATTTACGCTTATAGCGCTTCAGTGCGCGATCAATGCTTTCGTTGTCCTTTACTTCGATAATTAGCATAGAAACAAAGACTTTTGTGTGTTTTGGAGCAGATGACGAGGCTCGAACCCGCGACCTCAACCTTGGCAAGGTTGCGCTCTACCAACTGAGCTACATCTGCTTGTCAATCGCGATATTTGGTGATCGCGGATGCAAATGTAATACGTAAACTCGTTTTTCTGCAAGCAAACTTGGGATTTTTTTCAAAAAAAATGAGAAAGGAAACTAAGTGCTTGATTTTGAAAGGCCTTTATCGCAACTTTTTTTGGAAGGGCAGGGTAGGGTGATGCCTCCTCTCTGCCCCCAAAGAAGGTTACTGCCTGTTATCGCCTGACTGACCATCCAACATTCCGGAGGACAAGTTTCTCACCCACCGAAGCGCTGCACAGGCGAGCTCATTTCACCTGCTCACCGCTCACTGCTCACACCAACAAAACCAATCGTTTTTGAAATTACACTGTACTTAGCGATAATTCAGGGTTAAAAAAATCCGGTTGAGTTGGAGAGAAATGCTTTTCAAAAGGGCAAGCTCGGGCCCCCAATTTCCAAAAACCTGCTATCTTTAGGCCACTATGGCTAACGATCGCATCATTCTCAGTAAGGAGCGCTTTGCACTCACCATCGACCGGCTCTGTTACCAGTTGATTGAAGAATTTGATGATTTTTCGCAGACCTGCCTGGTTGGCATCCAGCCCCGGGGAATATTACTGGCAGAACGACTTTATCGCCGGCTGCTGGATCAAATGGAAATTGCACCCTTTCCCCTTGGTAAACTCGATATTACTTTTTACCGCGATGATTTCCGGCGGCGCGATAAACCCATGGAAGCCAGTGTAACGGAAATGGATTTCCTGGTGGAAGGCAAGAACGTTGTTTTGGTGGATGATGTGCTTTACACCGGACGAACGATCCAGGCGGCGATGACGGCCTTGAACCATTATGGTCGACCGAAAGGAGTTGAGTTATTGGCATTGGTGGATCGGCGGTTCAATCGGGAGGTTCCTATTCAGCCCACCTTTGTGGGGGTAGAGGTAGATGCGCTCGATAGGGCTTATGTGCGGGTCGAGTGGGCGGAAACCCACGGGGAGGACCGGGTATTACTTTTTCCGGATAAAAAAGACGCAGAGCAGTCAGCATGAGTACCATAACCCAACAATTAAGTACCCGCCACCTGCTGGGGATCAAAGATCTGACTACCGAAGATATCCGGTTAATCTTTCACACGGCTACCAACTTCAAGGAGGTCATCAATCGACCGATTAAGAAAGTTCCTTCCCTGCGGGATGTTACAATCGCCAATCTGTTTTTTGAAAATTCAACCCGCACCCGCATTTCCTTTGAACTTGCGGAGAAGCGCCTTTCAGCAGATGTGGTAAACTTTTCGGCTTCTTCCTCTTCGGTTAAGAAAGGAGAAACCTTACTGGATACCGTGAATAACATCTTGTCGATGAAGGTGGATATGGTTGTAATGCGGCATCCGGCTCCGGGCGCCTGTAAGTTTTTAGCAGGCCATATCGAAGCGAATATCATTAACGCCGGAGATGGCACACACGAGCATCCTACTCAGGCGCTTTTGGATGCTTACTCCATGGAGGAAAAGTTGGGCAACCTGGAAGGAAAGCATATCGCGATTCTCGGTGATATCCTCCATTCGCGGGTAGCCCTCAGTAATATTTTTTGCCTGCAAAAATTAGGTGCCAAGGTGCGCGTTTGCGGGCCACCTACCTTAATACCCAAGCACATTGAAAAACTAGGGGTGGAAGTAGATTACGATGTCCGCAAAACGATGGCCTGGTGTGATGCTGCCAACATTTTGCGCATCCAACTCGAGCGCCAGAATACACGCTATTTTCCATCTTTACGGGAGTATTCACAATACTTTGGGGTAAACCGGGAACTTCTCGATAGCCTGGATCGGCCTATTTTGCTATTGCACCCCGGACCAATCAACCGGGGGGTGGAAATAACCAGTGAGGTGGCGGATTCGGAGAACGCCATTATTCTGCAGCAAGTTGAAAATGGCGTCGCTATTCGCATGGCTGTTCTTTATTTGCTCGCCGCAGAAGGACGCAATCCTTAGTGGTCTGTCAAGTTTTGAATTCAGGGGTTCACTTATTTCCCAAAAAATCTCCCGGATTTTCTATTGCGCCTGATTATTTCCCGAAATTTCTCGCAACGACGCAACGAGACATAGCGGCGTCGCTTCATATTTCACTAATCCTTAATTTCAAATTTAAAAGAACACCGATAAATGATAAACGGGAGATAGCCAAATGTGTGGCTGTCTCCCGTTGCTGTTGGAAAATGGATGTAATTGGTTTCGGGTTAATGCAGCGCTTTTTCAGCTTCAGAAATTATTTCCTGAGCTTTGTCCAATATGCTGGTGTCTTCCAAAAAGACGATCCCGCCATCAGGACCTGGTTCGATGTGTTTTCCGGCGATATCGCCATCTTCGTACTTGTTGGCGCCAAAATAGTTGCGAACCGTTTGTTCGGTGACATTCAGCTCCTTAGCAATGCGAGCAACACTACCCGTGGGTAGTTGGTGCTTGATGCGGCGTAACTCTTCAAATGTGATATGCATACGCGCTATATTTAGTGAAATAATAGAAACTTTTTACACCTCAAAATTTACTAAAATCACCAGGAATATTCAAGTATACGCCAGAGAAAGTGTTCGGTAAAAAAGTTCTATCGGGCTATCACCCCTGCTGCGGTGGCTATTGGCGCTTGCTCACTGGCATTCGCTCAGTTTATATCGCTCACTTTTGTTCGCCCGGTTTATATCGCTCACTTTCGTTCGCTCAGTTTATATCGCTCACTTTTGTTCGCTCGGTTTATATCGCTCACTTTCGTTCGCTCGGTTTATATCGCTCACTTTCGTTCGCTCGGTTTATATCGCTCACTTTCGTTCGCTCAGTTTATATCGCTCACTTTCGTTCGCTCGGTTTATATCGCTCTTCGTTCGCTGGTTTATATCGCTCACTTCGTTCGCTCGGTATCGTCACTGTTCGCTCAGTTTATATCGCTCACTTTCGTTCGCTCGGTTTATATCGCTCACTTTTGTTCGCTCGGTTTATATCGCTCACTTTTGTTCGCTCGGTTTATATCGCTCACTTTTGTTCGCTCGGTTTATATCGCTCACTTTCGTTCGCTCGGTTTATAAGGTTTATTTAAACTCTATAAACTCTATAAACCCAATAAACCCAATAAACTCTATAAACTCTATAAACTCTATAAACCCAATAAACTCTATAAACTCTATAAACCCAATAAACCCAATAAACCCAATAAACCCTATAAACCCAATAAACCACCTAATACGACTCGTTTTGCGTTGAGCGTGCCCCGTTGAGGGTTTCTGGTTTTTTCTCAAGCCTGTCAACGCTGTTCAGTCCTAGACACCCCTCACTCTTCACTCTTCACCCTGGATCAAGGCCCCAAAAAACATCCCGAACTTCAGCTTGAGCCAAAATTCGGGATGAAGGGTTTTACCGGGATATTTTTTGCTTAGAAGCGGGCGCTGATTCCGGCGAAGGCATTAATGCCCATGACGGGGTAGTGGTGCCAGCGTTGTCGTTTATTATTGAGGATGTTGTTCACTTGAACAAAGCCACTAATTTGGTCGGTAAATCGGTATTCGGCGCCACCGCTGACATCGAGTAGTGGGTTTAGGTTACCTATCTGCAGGTCTCCACCGAGGAAAGGAACACCGTTTTCGGCAAAAACATCGGCCCGCAGGCGCAACTTATTATCGAGCATGAGGTAGGTAGCGCCGGCATTAAGGGTCAGGGAAGGCAAATGCCAGGGTTTGTCTTGCTGCTTCAGAGAGTAAATGCGCTGGTAGACAGATCCCCGGATATTCAAATTGGGCAGCAACTCCGTACTCAATTCACCTCCAATAGAAAAGATTTTTGCTGTGTCATAGACCACATTAAAGCGGGGGATAGAATCGGTATTGGTCAGGAATAAGGCCAGGTTATCAATATCCTGGTAGCTGACCTGTGCCTGGTAGTTGAAGCCCAAAAACTCCCCTTTGATTCCCCCGTAGAAATTATTGTAAAAGGCGTTCCTGATCCGTAATCGTGAGGTAAGGAAAGGGTTGTAATCGGTTAAGCTTTTGAAATTGTTCTTGCGTAAGCCACCTTCCGCTCCGACAAAAGCAGTCAGTACATTTTCGACTATATTGGCTGCCAACTCGACCTGCGGATAAACGGTAAACTCATCGTTGAAAGAAACAATATTGACGCCAATTTTAGCGCGGAACCGATCCCCATGGAAGGTGTAATTGGGTTGCAGCATGATGTTGTTCAAACTCTGCTTGCTGGTATCCCGGAACGAGGTAAAGTCGGTAATCAGGTCAACGGCAATCGGATGCTTGTCGTTCATCCAGTAGGTTCCGCCAAGGTTGAGGCGGATGTTGCTTTCGCGGGCCGCGTAGTTATCTGCCAGAAAGCCAAAGTCCAGGTTAGCCCGGTAATCGACGTTAGCTACGGTACTTTTGTGGTTAAAAATCTCGGCATGACCGCTCAACTCCTTGAACCGCTGTCGCACATCTTCCGGCGCGTAAGTTTGTGGGGTTACGGTATCATCATCCAGATCATTATACCCATAAAAGTAAAGGTTGTCAAGCCGATACCCCAGGTTGCCTTTAATGGCAAAGCCCAGATCCGAGAAGTAATCGCCGTGAACCCCGAGGTGGTTATTGGCAAAGCGCTGGTTCTCCAGCTTCTTGTTATTCGCGGAAAGATGGCTAAGGTCGAAACCCAGGTTAACCGTTTCGGAGCCTACCAGATCGTAGCCGGCATCAACGGTAAAGGCATTGGGAAGGCCAGCACCAACCCGGGCATAACCCTTGTAAATGGGATTCCCTTCTTCGCGCGGAAGTTGGATGGGCCGGATTTTGGGGGGCAAATACTGCACTTCCAAAGGACGGGCACTCAGGGTATAGGTCTGGCGGCGCAGACTAGTATCCAACGGTGGTAATTGGGGAGATAGATTAAACCGTTGGGCATCGATCAGGCGCGCATTGAAATCCTTTACAATGTCAACCTGTTCATTTTGGGCTTGCAGGGTTGCGCAAGCCAGCAACAGGGCCAGGAAAGACAGCGTGCTATATACTAAATGACGCATGTGAAATTTATTTTGCGTGAGGAAATCCGGAGAGCAGCGCTTTACCGGTTGTTTCCGTTGTTTTCAATTTCGATCAAGCTTTTGGTAGTACCCGGTGTTTTATTCAGGATACTACCCGTTTCAATTTGCTTATTAATCTGGGCAAGCCGGGTTCTGGCCTGTTCGACCAGCTGGGCATCTTCCTTGTAGTTGTCAAGCAGGGCTTCCAGTGCTGCCCGGGCATTATATAAGTCGCCCTTTTCCGCGAGCACGTCCGCCAGCAAAAGTACGCTCTTGGCTACCCAGTAGGGATAAGCTGAGCTTTCCTGGTTGGCTTGCAAACAGAGGTCCTGCGCTTTATTGAGGTCACGTTGCCGGTAGTAAATAAAAGCAATCAGATAGCGGGCCTCAGCCGTTTGCTCGTTGTCGCTTAGTTGGGTCACCTTATTCAGGGCCGGCAATGCTGCAGTGTAATCATTGCGATCAAAGGCTACTTTGCCGATATAGAAATTAGCGGTGGCCACCTGGTTTTTGGATGCCCGCGGGTTGCGGGATACTTTATTCGCCAGTTCATAGACAGCATCCGTGCGGCCACTGCGGTAAGCACTACGCATGGCACCCAATTGAGCGTCGAAGATCATATCCTCATTGGTAGCACTGCGCTCGAGCTGAGAGTAGTAGTTGTATGATTTCTGAAAATCCAGCTCATGGTTATAGGCGATAATGGCGGCCTTCTCCAGCGCTTTTACATAAAAGCGACTGGGGCCTTGCTGGATAACCCATTCATAATCGGACAGGGCAGGTGAATAATTCCGCAGCACACTGTATGACTCGCCCCGGTTATAGTAGGCTGTCAGCACATTAAGTCCTTGAGGGAAGGCACGGATGTAGGCGGTATAAGATTCCACGGCGCGTGGGTAATCACCAGCTTCGAAGCGGGTTTCTGCCGCTTTGAAGTTAATAGAGTCACGCACAAAGTTATCGACCTTGTAGCCGGGAACGGTTTCCAGGAAAGCAGTATAGTCACCAGGACGTCCGAGGTCTTTTACATAGATTTCTTCCAGGGCAGCCAGCGCCAGGCTAGCTTCTTCAGGAGCCGGATTGTTACCAAAAACTTGTTTGTAGTAATTGATTGCTCCTTCGTAATTACCCAGGTTGTAGCTGATCAAACCGAGCCGAAGCAGGGCCTGATTGATGAGTGGCGATTTGCCCTGGTAGCGGGTAATCAATTGCCGCAAAGGTTCAACCGCCTGGTTGAGTTTGCCAATTTCCTGGTAGGTAGTTCCCAGGCGCAAGAGCGCATCATCAGCAAATTCACTGGAAGGCTGGTCGCGCACCAGTCGCTCGAGGGCTACGATTTCATCTGTTTTCCGGCCGCGCAGGCCTTCGATGATGGCCTTTTGGTACATCGCATAATCGGACCCGATATACTTGCGTTCGATGGCTTCATCGTAGTAGCGGGCTGCGGATTCATACTGGTTAAATTTGAAGTAGGAATCGCCCAGACGCAGCGTAGCATCGCCAAGCAAGTTGTTGGAGATGTCGGGGTTTTTGATGAAACGACGGTTGCGGTTTATCCCTTCTACCGTTGTTTGGAAATATCCCCGGGCTTTCTCGTAATTATCTATTTTAAGGTAATTATAGCCCAACAGGTAATTAGCTGTAAATACAGAAGATTCTTCGGGTAGATCACTCAGTGGCTTGGCGGCGGTGAGGAAGCGATCCAGGTAGCGGGTACTCTCCGGATAGTTTTCTTCACGATTAGCAATATCGCCCATCCAGTAGAGGGCAATAGCCTGCTGGCGGATATTCACCGGGTTCTCCAGGGAACGTTGGAAATATACCTTCGCCTGGGTAGGATCATTGTTTTGCAATAACTGCATCCCCCGGTTGACGGCCACTTGTTGATAGGTGGCTTGCAATTGTGGCGAAGGGTTGGTTTTGCGCATCTCCTCGAGGATGTTCAATGCCTGCTGGTAATCGCGGTAGCTTAAAAATACTTCGCTGAGCAAGCGTTGGGCTTCGAGGTAATAGCGCGACTGCGGCTGGATTGTCTGCAGGTCGTTGACAGCTTCCCGCGGATTATTCAATTCGTAAGCCAGCTTGGCGTGATTGAAGAGGGCCTCCTCCTGGATTGTTGCGTCGTAATTCAAGCGTTTTGCAGTACCCAGGGCCGCCAGTGCATCCTGTTTTTGGTTGAGACGGAGGTAGCAGTCAGCCAGGTAGAACATGGCATTTTGGCCAATTGGAGAATCAGCGGTCGACAGCGGCTTGAGGCTGCGTACGGCATCATTATACTTTCCTGCCCGATACTGGGTAAAACCAAGTTGGTACAGCTCCTCTTCCCGGAGTTTGGTAGCTCCTTTGGCATATTCTTCCAGGAAGGGCAGTGCATTGGCATAGTCTCCTTTTTCGAAATAGGCCTGTCCAACCAACTGTCGCAACTCTTTCCCGTTACGTACGCGGGTATCGTTGAGGTTGCGGGTACCATACTCGATAACTTTGTCGAAATTCCGCTGAGCAAAGTATATCTGCGTAATATAGTAGGGGATATGTGGTTTGTAGGTAGGGTCATTTTCCACCGCGAGGAAGGATGTTATCGCATTGGTATAATCTCCCTCGTTAAAGTAAATGAGCCCCAGATAGTAATTGGAGGGGTTGTAGTAATCGCTGTCTTTTTCCCGGCTGACATCGCGGAAGAATGACTTCGCCGCCGTAAACTGTTGTTTGACAAAATTGGCGTACCCCTGGCGGAAGCGCATCTGCAGGCGATCCTGCTTGCTCATCCCAATGGCCGGGGCCTGTCCGTAGTAATCAAGGGCTTTGTCGTAATCGCGATTATTGAAATAATAATCAGCCAGGTCGACAATCGCTTGCTGGTATTCCGGATCGGGGCGGTGCTCGCGAATAAAATTCAGGGTATTGGTTTCACCGTCCGCAAGGCCTAGTTGAACGCCGCATTTAGCGTAATACAACTGCGCTTCAGTGCGCAGCTTATCAGAGCTGGCCTCGTTAAGCGGCAACAGGAGGTCCATCGTGGTTTTAAACTCTCTGCGGGCCTTGGCCAACAGGCCATCTTCGTAATCGCTGACTCCTTGCTTGAAGGAGCGTTGTGCATCGGTAAAGACGGCAGTTTGCTGAGCCAGGAGCATATTCATGCCTAACCAGGCAGTTAAAAGCAGGGTTATTGCTTTTTTAGTATTCATGCCAACAAATTTTGTAGAACGTGTTTGAACAGGTGAAGTACGAAACTTCTTAAACCGGTAGCGCTTGCGTTGAAACCTGGTAAAACTATTCACGGCCGCCAGAGGAAAGGAATTGACCTACCTGGGAAAGCATAGAACCGCGAAATAATCAACCCATCCATTTCAGGCAAACGTTAAAGGCTTCCTGGCAACATAACTCAATAATGTTGCCAATTCTTGTATAACCACCCGACAATTTAGGAATTTTTTAATGAGCCGGAAAAAAGAACTGACTAAGGGCTCTGGCCTCCGAGGCGTTATCCGGCCCTTGGGGATAGTCCGGATAACGCCTCTGAGGCCAGATCTTATTCTTCCGTGAAATGGAGTACCGTTTTTACGATAATATCACAACATTCATGCAGTTGCTCTTCGGTCATCACCAGCGGTGGAGCAAAACGGATGATATTGCCGTGGGTGGGTTTGGCCAACAGGCCGTTATCGCGCAGTTTTAAACAAATCTGCCAGCCCAGGTCGCCCGTTTCACTGTCATTGATCACAATAGCATTGAGCAATCCCATGCCGCGAACGAGGGTGATCAGGTCCGTTTTATCAACCAAATCCTCCTGCATCCGCTGCCGGAATATTTTGCCCAGGCGTTGGGCATTTGCGGAAAGATTTTCGTCCCGAATAACATCCAGTGCGGCCATCGCTACCGCGCAGGCCAGCGGGTTCCCCCCATAGGTGGAGCCATGCTCGCCAGGGTGGATGGTCAGCATGATCTCACTACTGGTTAAAACAGCAGAAACCGGCAGTACACCTCCCGATAACGCTTTACCCAAAATGACAATATCGGGCTTGAAGCCGTGATGGTCACAGCAGAGCAATTCGCCAGTACGGGCAATACCCGTTTGCACCTCATCGGCAATAAACAGGGCGTTATTTTGCTTGCACAGTTCGTAGGCTTTCCTGAGGTAACCTTCATCCGGAACTACTACACCGGCTTCTCCCTGGATGGGTTCTACCATAAACCCGGCAACATGCGGATCCTGAAGCGCTTCTTCCAGTGCCGCGAGGTCGTTGTAAGGCACCAGCACATACCCGGGCATATAGGGGCCAAAATTGCGGGTGCTGGACGGATCCGTAGAGGAGGATATCGCGGCCAGAGTACGGCCCCAAAAGTTGCCGGTGGCAAAGATGATTTTGGCCTGGTTAGCCGGCACTCCCTTTACCTCGTAAGCCCATTTACGGCACAACTTAACCGCCGTTTCGCCGCCTTCCACACCGGTATTCATCGGCAAAACCCGATCGTAGCCGAAATATTCAGTGATGTATTTTTCGTACCGGCCCAGTACGTCGTTGTAAAATGCCCGGGAAGTTAACGTCAGTTTCTGGGCTTGTTCGGTTAACGCGTTGATAATACGCGGGTGACAATGTCCTTGATTGACAGCGGAATAAGCCGAAAGGAAGTCGTAATAACGGTTACCCTCCACGTCCCAGACAAAAACGCCTTCCCCACGGGAAAGTACCACGGGTAAGGGATGATAATTGTGGGCACCATATTGATCTTCTAAGGCCATTAACTCCGCCGAGGAGTAAGTTTGCGTTCCGGTTAGCATAGATTTTAGATTATATCCCAAAGGTAGCGGTTTTTGGGAAATCTTTTGAAATTGGCTTTTTCAGCATGGTTGGGCAGGGAAAATGGGTTGTATCTAACTAGTACCTCCTGGAGCAGTACCTTCTTTCTGGCTTGGCCCAATATGAGGCATCCCGAATACTGATTTGGTGGCAGACAGGGTTTAGAGCCGCACCTACGGTGCTGGTTTAGAGCCGCTACTCACTTCGCTCGTAGCTAGTTTAGAGCCGTGCCTACGGCACTAGTTTAGAGAGTTTAACTTGTTTTTCAGGACCTACCCTTTCCTTCTAAACTCTCGTATGTTTGTCAAGCAAGTAAAAGTTCATTGAAATTAATAGTTTAGTAAGCACCTAACACAGAGGATACTAAACGCAAGCACTCCTTGGGGAAGATGCAGATTTAGAGATAGCCCTGTGTTAGGAGGTTCTTTCGAGTCTGAATAGCATTTAAGGACTTCCGAGTATCGGATGAGCCAGCATAAGCTACGAGGAAAGACGATAAAGACCCACTTATTTTTTCATTTGAACTTGAGCGGTTATGAACATTATTGGTCAGAGTTTAGGCATTGACATTGCGGCAAAAAGCTTTCAGGTTTGTTTGCAAATCAAGCAGGCAGATGGTCATTGCAAAATTAAAGGTAGCCGTAGTTTTCCGAATACGGCCAAGGGCATAGTTGCTCTTGAACAATGGCTGGCAAAACGCTTACATAGCGAGCTAGCCTTGGCGGTAGTCATGGAAGCCACCGGCGTTTATTACGAGACCCTTGCCTATAGCTTGATGAAGCGGGTTATCGGGTTCACGTTTTACTTCCTAATCGGATAAAGGGTTATTTGAAGTTCCTCAATGTAAAAGCAAAACCGATAAAATCGAGGCCAAGGCACTGGCTCAACTAGGCTTAGATCAACAATTACCGGTTTGGCAAGCGGCGAGTCCGCAGATGTATTCACTTAAGCGGTTGTGCCGGGAGAGGAATATACTTGTGGATGAAAAAACGATGATCTCCAATAGGTTACATGCTGAGGTGTCCTGCAAAACGCCGGAGCCTTTTACGGTTAAAAGACTCAAGCAACGGTTGAAATTAGTGGATAAACAGATCCAAGAAGTTGAAGGCCAGCTAAAGCAGCTGGTAGCCCGGGACGAGGTACTCTCCCGGCATCTGGAAAATATCTGCCAGGTGAAAGGCTTGGGCTTTACAACCGTCATTTCGATCATTGCCGAAACCAATGGATTTGCCTTAGTAGACCATAAATCACAGTTGGTCTCCTACGCTGGCTATGATGTAGTGGAACGACAATCAGGGTCCAGTGTCAAAGGCCGAACCCGCATCTCGAAAAAAGGGAATGCCCATATTCGCAGAGCTTTGCATTTTCCGGCCCTGAGTGTGGTTAAACACCACGATGAGTTTAAAGCTTTATTCACCCGAGTGCTCGAACGAACCCAAATCAAAATGAAGGGATACGTGGCTGTCCAGCGAAAGCTGCTGGTCCTGATCTATACCCTTTACAAAAAAGAGCAGGCTTACGATCCTACATATGCCCAAAAACAAACGCAAGAACAAAGGGGTAGGCAGGACACAATGCCTGCCTACGCTGGATGATCTGGCTCGAAAGACAGACCTCCTTTGGTCTTACTAAAATACTTTTTTTTCAGGAATTTACTTGGATGCTAACATAGCATCTCTAAACTAAGCCCGTAGGGCTGGCTCTAAACCAGCGGGGAGCGAACGCGACGCGCGGCTCTAAACCAGTGAGCGCAGCGAACGGCTCTAAACCAGCGGGGAGCGAACGCGACGCGCGGCTCTAAACCAGTGAGCGCAGCGAACGGCTCTAAACCAGCGGGGAGCGAATGCGACGCGCGGCTCTAAACCAGTGAGCGCAGCGAACGGCTCTAAACCAGCGGGGAGCGAACGCGACGCGCGGCTCTAAACCAGTGAGCGCAGCGAACGGCTCTAAACCAGCGGGGAGCGAATGCGACGCGCGGCTCTAAACCAGTGAGCGCAGCGCAGCGACTCAAAACCAAAAGCCAGGTTGTTCAAAATTCGCATGACTCACGCATCGCTATGGACTACCAATCCTGCGACTGGCACAAATGAGCTCCTGCACTGACCATTTCGGCAATGGCGGCTTCGGAATCCCCCGGCTGCAGGTTAACTCCCCGGCAGCCGTCGACAATCAGGTGGGTGGTAAATCCCAGACTTAGCGCATCCAGGACGGTATATTTTACGCAGTAATCGGTAGCCAGACCCATGGCATAGACGGTTGTCACACCCTTCTCACGGAGGAAATCCCCTAAACCCGTGGCTTTACGGTGGCCATTATCGAAGAACCCACTATAGCTGTCGATATCGGGATCGGTTCCTTTATGGAAAATGTGGTCAATCTGGGTGGTATCCAGCGTCGGGACGAATTCGGCGCCGAAGCTTCCCTGCACACAATGGATCGTCCATAATACCTGTGGTAGCCCGTGGAGGTCGATCACTTGCCCGGGTTTGCGCCAGGGGTGGTTGGCTGCGAAGCTGCCGTGATTCGCAGGGTGCCAATCCTGGGTGGCCACCACTAACTCGAAGTGAGGCATGAGAGCATTAGCAATCGGAATGACTTGGTTGCCTTCGGCGACCTCGAGCGCTCCGCCGGCACAAAAATCATTTTGCAGGTCAATCAGTAGTAATGCATCCATGGGTTAATAGCGGATTAGAATGAGCGTGTCCAGTTGGGAGCGAAGTTGTACAAATTCTTTGAGCCGGCTTTCGTCTTTGCTGTATTCGCGGGCGTTTTTTTTACGGTCCCAGTGTATCAGCAGGGTAGGGGTTTCCCGAATGGGGCTTACAAAATCCGTTTTGGGAAGCCGGGCCAAACTCATTTCTGCCAAATCGGGAAAGACCACCTTCACTTCCTTGGCTAAATCAGCCAGCGGCAGGCGCCGGCGCTGCAAGCTGTCAATTTGCTTGGTTAAGGTCGTCAGTTGCGATTTTTGTTTTTGCCGCTCCTGCGTAATAGTATCCAGACTGCTGATGACCTGGCCGAGGTTATTCAGTTCCAATTGCATGCCTTTAACCATGCCAATATCTACACCAGCATCCTGAAGCAAGCTGAGCTTGGTGTTTTCCAGTCCTTTGAGTTGGTGGAGTTGTTCTTCCAGCTTGTAAATGGAATCCAGTGGAATGTTGGGCCCGATGAGTTCCAGCACCAGTTGTTGGGAACTGTCGCCCCGCATAAGGGTATAATCGAGACATTGGACCTGGGCTTCTTTACCAAAGCGGGCCTCTATGAAGTCATGAATACGCACATCAACCTGGCGTTCCTGATAGAGTTCGTTAAGAATGAAGCCACTGGGAATAACGATGATCAGACTGAAAAGGATAAGCCAGTTGCGCACCTTCCGGGATTCTTCCCGCGATTGGTAGGCGCGCAAGGGAAACTTGAGCCAGCGAATAATTATAAAGGTAGCAATAGCAATAAAGAAGGAGTTCAGGAAAAACAGGTAAAACGCGTTGAGGGCGATCTGCCAGTTGCCATTGGCAATCCCGTATCCGGAAACGCAAAGGGGAGGCATTAACGCGGTAGCAATGGCTACACCCGGAATGGCATTGCTTTTGTCTTTGCGGGTGAGGGAAATAATACCCGCTAACCCCCCGAAAATAGCCACCAGTCCATCGAGGAAAGTGGGGGCCGTACGGGCTTTTATTTCATCGGTAAGGTCTCCCAGGGGAGTGGCTAAAAAGTAGACGACACTGGTGACCAGGGCAATCGTAATAGCAATGCCGAAGTTGCGAACAGAAATACTCAGGGTCTCCTGGTCATTGATGGCCACCCCCAAGCCAACCCCCAGAATGGGGTTCATTAAGGGGGAAACTAGCATGGCACCTATAATTACCGCTGGGGAATTGAGATCGAGGCCCAGCGAAGCAATCATGATAGAAGCCATCAACAGCCAGGCATTGGATCCGCGGATGGTTTTTCCACTCTTGATCGAGAAGATGGTGCCTTCCCGATCCAGGCCATCCGTTAGGTTCAGCAGATCATGGAACCATTCGGTAATGGCACTCCATAAGGCACGCAGGTGGAACCGAATGCCGGAGCCTTGTTGCGGATCGTTTAACGGTAGTGGTTCCATAGGGTATCCATTAGGCGCCAGCGGCAGATTGTCCCGGTTCCAATCGCAATCGGCCATCGACCATCTCTAAACAGCGGTCACTCATGTCCGCCAGCTCCAGGTTGTGAGTTACTATGACGAAGGTTTGCTGAAAATCCTGCCGTAACTGGAAGAGTAGTTGGTGCAGTTCCCGGGACGAGACCGAGTCGAGGTTCCCGGAAGGCTCATCGGCAAAAATGACGGCAGGTTGATTGATCAGCGCGCGGGCTACCGCTACCCGTTGTTGTTCGCCCCCTGACAACTGGTGGGGTTTGTGCTGCAGGCGTTCGGCCAGACCCAGATAGTCGAGCAGTTCGGAGGCCCGTTTTTGTACCTGCGCTTCTGGTTTTTTGGCGATAAACCCCGGAATACAAACGTTTTCCAGCGCCGTAAATTCCGGTAACAAATGATGGAATTGGAATACAAACCCAATTTGCTGATTGCGAAAGGCAGCCAGCTTTTTGGTAGACAAGCGGAAGACCTCCTCGTCCTGGATCCAAACCTGTCCCTGGTCAGGGCGGTCCAGTGTTCCCAGAATATGGAGCAAGGTACTTTTCCCCGCTCCCGATTTACCGACAATGGTAACAATCTCTCCTTGCTGGATATGCAGGTCAACGCCGCGCAGCACCTCCAGGGTGCCGTAAGACTTATGTATTGCAGTGGCTTTGATCACACCGTATCATTTTGGCGCTAAAATAGCGAAAAAAGTGGAAGACACTTGTTGTGCTGCTGGGTTTATGCTGGTGGGGAGAACATTACTGCTGCGGTTCGCCACGGCGGAGAGCTAGAGGGTAGGGGAAATACCTTACGGTTTGCGGTGTATGCCCGGGGCGGGAAGTGTACCAAGCAACTCACTGCTCACTCAAGCTGTATACTCAAAAGCCAGCCCCTGGCTAATCCCCCAAATCCAGCACCACATTCCCCGTTTTCTGTCCACTATTTACATAGGTGTAGGCCTCCGAAATTTGCTGTAACGGATATTTTCGGTCAATGACCGGATTGAATTTTCCTTTTTCCAGGAGTTCACTAATAAAGGTTATGCTTCGGGGAATATTGCCGGGAACGGGAAAGACGACGCGTTTTCCTCCTTTCAGCGCGGTAAGTAATGGAAGGATGAGGTTTTGCCCCCACGGGCCCAGTTCGGAAGAGAGGTAAACACCCTGCGGTGCTAACACAGTCTTACACCGCCCGAAAGTACTTTTCCCGACGGCATCAAAAACGAAATCGTATTGTTCATCGCCCTGGGTAAAATCTTCCTGGAGGTGGTCAATCACCTTATCAGCGCCCAGGGATTTTAGCAGGGCCAGATTGGGCGTGTTCCCCACCGCGGTTACGATTAACCCCAGGTGTTTGGCCAGCTGCACAGCGGCGGAACCGATCGCTCCGGTGGCTCCGTTGATCAGTACTTTTTGCCCGGGCTTCGCATCCAGCTTATTGATAAAGTTATAGGCATAGTGAGCACCTTCCAGGCTCGCTGCCGCCTGGTCGAAGCTGATCCCCTCGGGGATGATTGCCATCGGCTGGTTGGCGGCGATGGTCATGTACTGGGCCTGTGAACCGAGTCCCATATCCCGAAAGCCAAAGACCCGATCGCCAACTTTAAACCGACTGACTTGCGTGCCAACGCGTTCAATAACCCCGGCAAAATCGGTGCCGGGAACGGGAAGTTTTGGCCTCAGAAAACCAGCAAATAAGTGCATTACCAGGGGTTTTCCGGTGAGTAAGGCATAGTCAGTGCGGTTAACGGTAGTGGCGTAGACCCGCACCAGTACCTCGTCATCCTTGGGTTGGGGAACAGGTGAATCCACAACACGGAGCCCCCCGGGCAAGCAGTATTTTTCGCGGTAGGCAGCTAACATGATTTAATTTTAGGCCAAAAGATAGGTTCCAACCAGTGGATGGCCTTATTTTTTGTACGAATGAAGCGCCAAATCAGACGGGGGGCTCGGTGAGGAGTGAGGAGTGAAGGGACCCGCCTACGCCAAGCTTGTCCGCCTATGGCGGGCTTCGGCGGGTAAAGGAAATCGCATATCAGCTAAAAACTAGTTTTCGTCCTTCTTTGAGTTGTAATTCCCTCACGAAGTGATTTACCAGGAGGATAAAGCCAATCTGAGGCCCTGACCAAATAAAAAGAGCGAAGTTAAAACCACTTCGCTCTTGTAAGAAATCACCCGACTGTTATTATGAAGGATCTAAAAAAAAACAAAATCTGAGGGAATGTAAAAAAGACAACCTTGTGTTAAGGTTATCTTAAATTCCGAAGGCAATATAGAAGATTTTTTAGAAATGCCCACAAAATTTCCCCTGAAAAAAATTGAGCATGGTTTATGTTGCTCAAGCACGGGTAACGACCAATATTCGTTTGGTCATGTTGCGGTTTAACCCTGTTGCCCGGATAAACTTTGTTTGGGATTTGCTGTTTTGCCTTCGATTTTTGGTTCTTTGGCAAGTTCTGTGTTTTGGAGTCGATCAATCATGAGTTATCCCGGATTTTGGACAACCTGGCTTTTTGGTTTAGAGCCGTTCGCTGCGCTCACTGGTTTAGAGCCGCGCGTCGCGTTGCTCCGTATTCGTTTAGATGGTTTAGAGGGTGTTAAAGTATACTCAATATCTAAACTATTTCAACGTTCTAAACCAACTTTCTAAACTAGGCCCTTCAGGGCCGGCTCTAAACTAGCCACGAGCGTAGCGAGGGGCGGCTCTAAACTAGCTACGAGCGAAGTGAGTAGCGACTCTAAACCAGCCTGCCCTCCATAGGCGGGTAAACCCTGTCTGCCACCAAATCAGAATTCGCATGACTCATGTTAGTTCGACTACGGAACTTGTCAAAGAAGGCGATTATTTTGACTGGAGCATTGGCTATTTCAGGTCAGGGACCATTTCGTGTAATAAGTATCTAATATCATGACCAGGATTCGCAAGCTGCGGTTACTATTAGGAGATCAGTTGAACCACCAGCATTCCTGGTTCCGGGAAAAGCCGGCTGCTGATACCTTGTATGTACTGATGGAGACGCGCTCCGAAACGGACTATGCCCGGCATCATATCCAAAAAGTTGTGGGCTTTTTCCTGGCCATGCGGGCTTTTGCTGACCACTTGCGCGCGGAAGGGTTTCAGGTGAAATACCTCACGCTGGATGATCCGGCGAATCGCCAGCAGATGGCTGATAACCTGAAAGCGCTTTTTGAGGAATACGGAGTTGAAACCTGGGAATACCAGCTCCCCGACGAGTACCGCCTGGATGTGATTCTGGCGGACTTTGCTAAAAGTCTGCCAATTCCAGTAACGGTAGCTGATACGGAACACTTTCTTAGTCCGCGTGATGGGGTGGAGAAGTGCTTTACCGGGAAAAAGACCTACCTGCTGGAGACCTTCTACCGGAAAATCCGCCGGCAGTATGCTATTTTAATGGAACCCGATGGTGAAACACCCCTAACAGGGCGCTGGAATTTTGATGCGGAAAACCGCCACAAAATGCCTGCCGACCAGCCCATCCCACCGCCCTGGCAAGCCAAACGCGATGTGGACGACCTGGTAGCGATGATAAAGCATGTTGGAGTCGAAACCATAGGGGAAATCAATACTTCGCACTTTTCCTGGCCGGTTACCCGGGCCGAAGCGCTTGACCTGTTACAGCATTTTGTCAGGTTTCGCTTGCGGTATTTTGGCCGCTATCAGGATGCCCTGACCAGCCGGCAATTCTTGCTTTTCCATTCTATGCTTTCCTTTGTTATGAACGTCAAGTTGCTCCATCCGTTGGAGGTGGTGCAGGCGGTGATCAATTACTGGGAGCCCCGGCAGGGAGATATTGAACTGGCAACGGTGGAGGGCTTCATCCGGCAGATCATTGGCTGGCGGGAATATATGCGCGGCGTGTACTGGGCGAAAATGCCAGCCTACCGGGACCTTAATTATTTCGGGCATACAGCTCCTTTGCC
>JACJXV010000030.1 GCA_020636445.1 Lewinellaceae bacterium
TCTTTCGTTACCTGCTTAGTCCGGGCTGGAGTGTAGCCATCGTAACCGGGGCGGCAATTGCCCTGATCAATGATTTACCAGCCATGCTGCTGGCCGTATCCCGACTCATGTTTGCCTGGGCAGCCGATGGTATTTTCCCCAAAGGCATCGCCCGGATTCACCCCCAGCGGCAGGTTCCCCACCGGGCTATTATCCTGAGTGGCCTGATGGCCAGTGTGGGTATTCTGGGAAGTCATTTCGCCGGCGATTTTTTTCTGGGAATTGACATCATGGTCACCTCCATGCTCGTAAACTTCCTGTTGATGTGCATTACGGTGTTAACCCTCCCCCGGCACAACCCAACCCTGGCGGAAAAGGTGACGGTTTTTCGTTCCCGGAAGATTCAGATACCGCTGGCCAGCGCTGGCATTCTACTGCTGACGCTATTCCTGGGGGTTCACCTTTGGAAAGATTTAAGCAGTCCCGCATCAGCCTGGTATTTCCACTCCACCCCGGTCTGGTTGATCGTAATGGCTATTGCCAGCGGCATTTTTGCCTGGGAATGGCGAAAACTAGGACAGTCTGGCCAACGCCGGGTCGAGGTTTTCCGGGAGTTGCCAGAGGAGTAATCCCCTGGGGTTCTGATCGAAAAATTGATTATTTGTAATTATAGCAGCTCTCAAGCAACAGCTTATGGAAAGATACACCCAATTAGCCCCTGACCTGCGCATCGCCCGTGTCCTGACTGGTCTTTGGCAAATTGCTGATATGGAACGGGAAGGTCGGAAAATAGACCTAAACCATGCCGCTGCCGCGATGCATCCCTATGTGGAAGCAGGATTCACCACCTTCGACATGGCGGACCACTATGGTTCCGCAGAGGATATTGCAGGTATTTACCAACAACAACTGCATCCCGAAAGGTCCGTGCAATTGCTAACCAAATGGGTACCTCCTCCCGGCCCCTTAACTGCCGAGATCATCCAGCAGGCTGTACAAAAGTCCCTAATCCGCCTCCAGGCCAGTCAAATCGACCTGCTACAGTTTCATGCCTGGAATTATGCCCATCCGCAATGGCTAGACGGTCTCTTTGGGCTGCAGGAGCTACAAAAAAAAGGCTTAATCCGACACCTGGGGCTAACCAATTTTGATACTGCACACTTGCGCATCGCGCTAACCAGCGGGATCCCCATTGTCAGTAACCAGGTCTGTTATTCGCTCCTCGACCGCCGGGCAGGCAGTGCAATGGCCCAGCTCTGTAAAGCCTTTGGGGTGAAAATTTTGGCTTTTGGCACCCTGGCCGGCGGGTTTCTTTCGGAGCGTTGGCTAGGTAAACCCGAACCAACTACCCTCGACACTTGGTCGCAAATGAAATACAAGCGCTTCATTGATGTGGCTGGCGGATGGGAGGTCTTTCAACGGCTCTTGCGCACGCTGGCACAAGTTGCGCAGCGTTACGATGTTTCCATTGCCAATGTAGCCAGTCGATACATACTCGAGCAACCCGCGGTAGGCGGGGTAATCATTGGCGCCCGCCTGGGAAAAAGTGCTCATATTGAAGAAAACCAGCGCCTTTTTGCGTTTGCGCTTTCGGAAGCAGATCAACAGGAAATTGCCGAGGCCGTGGCAGCCCTGAAGCCTATTCCGGGCGATTGTGGTGATGAATACCGCAAACCTCCATTTCTTACGGCTTCTGGCGACCTGAGTCATCATCTGGATGGTTTTCCCGCTCCGTATGCTACCCGCACGGATCCCAACGGCACGGTTCGTGCTTTTAGCGGCACCTCCTGGGAGGACATGGCAGGCTATTGCCGGGCCATCAAAGTGGGCAACCGAATTAGTGTGTCGGGAACCACAGCCACCCATGGGCCTCGTGCAATTGGTGGGCAGGATATCATTGCGCAAACCCATTTTGTGATTGATAAAATCGAAGGAGCCCTCCAATCGTTAGGAAGTAGTCTCAACGACGTCATTCGCACCCGCGTCTTTGTCAGCGATATCAATAACTGGGAAGGAGCGGCCCGGGCGCATGGCGAACGATTTGCCAGCATTCAACCCGCCAATACGATGGTACAGGCAAAATTGGTCGGCGCTGAATACCTGGTGGAAATAGAAGCGGAGGCAGTATGTAGTAGGCAGTAGGCAGTAAGGCAGTGGGCAGTGGGAGTTTCCCGTGTTTTACGAAGACTGCTCACTTTTTCACCACAGATTTACACAGATGATCACCGATTAACTCGCAGTCTACAAACTGCGGACTGCCAACTGCTCACTATTCAAGCCCCTGCCATTTCTTTAAGCGCGCGTACAAACACGTCCAACTCCCGCGTAGTGGTGTAAACATTGGGGGTAATCCGGCAGCCCTGTACGCCGGCACCGTCGATGGCAACGGTCCAGATCCGATACTTTTTCAGCAGCGTATCTGCCAGGTCGCGGGGTTTCATATTTTTGATTCCGACGTTGGCAATGCCACAGGACCGAGCCGGGTCAGCAGGGGTATTCAAGACGATATTGGGCACGTCGCGCACTTTGCTAGTCCAATAATTTTGAATATACCGCAAACGTGCCTCCTTGCGCTCGGGCCCCAGCCGGTAGTAATAATCGACGGCATTACCAATAGCAAGGTCGGTAGCCACCGGATGAGTTCCCGTATGGTTTAACCGGCGGATATTCCCGGCATCAAAGCCGTAATCAGCAAACAGCGGTCGCAGTTTGCCGATTTTCTCTTTCTTCACAAAAAGCATTCCGGCCCCCAGTGGAACACTCAACCACTTATGCAAACTCGTTCCGTAATAATCGCAATCCAGGTCACGCATAGAGAAAGTAATATGGGCAAAAGCGTGCGCACCATCTACCATTACTTCCACCCCTTTGCTGTGGGCCATATCGCAAATTTTGCGAATCGGCAGTATCTGCCCGGTAATATTGATCATGTGGCAAACCATCATCAGGCGGGTACGGGGAGTAATAGCGTTGGCGTATAATTCGACAATCTCGTCATCGGACTTAGGATGATTGGGAATGGACACCTTTTTAACCACCACCCCATGCATATCAGTCTGCTGCCGGAACATTTCCTGCATGGAGAAATAGTCTTGTTCAGCGATAATAGCCTCATCGCCTTTTTCCCAGGGAAACCCGCCAATGACCGTATCCAGCGATTCGGTAGTATTCCGGGTAATCATAACTTCGCCAGGATCGCACTTAGCTATTTCGGCTAGCTGGGCAGCCATGGCGTGTTTGTTATCCCACTGCACGGTACGCATATACCAGGAACCTTGGTAATTGATTTCCCGTACGTGGTGCAAATAATTTTCCAAGGTTTCTTCGGGCAGGAAACAGTAAAACCCATTCTCCAGGTTGATGTAGTCTGGTTTGAGGCGGTAGCCGCTGCGCACCCGGGCCCAAAACTCCTCATCCTGGGCCACCTCTTCCGGCGATCGATCCTGCAGGTCGGCAACCCATCGGTCTAATTGTTGTAAAAAGGTTGGGGCAGCTACCCCGGCAAAGAACATCTTGCGCAAAAAGGAACGCTTATCCATGGCTTCAGGTTTGTGTGTTGATTCTGGAAGATAATAAGGATTCGGGAAAAAATTACCTACCCAAGGCTTTCTCCCCGCCAATTCCTATCTTTCTCAAGTAAAATGAACCACCTAAAATACTATGCTATTTATGCCCGTATCCTCTGCTCAAACCAAGAACTGCCTGATTGTTGTCCTGCTTTGGCTTGCCAGTAGCCTTCCTGTCGTGGCACAGATCTATAGGCTGGATTCTCCTGACGGCCGTATTGCGCTCAGCGTCCGGATCCAGGAAGGTATTACCTGGTCGGTGAGTTATGATGGTAAACCCGTGCTCACGGAAACGGCCATCGACCTGGAGCTTGCCGGACGGCGACGGCTTGGCCAGCGCCCCCGGGTTGCCCAAACCATTGAGCGCAAGCAAACGGAGCGAATCGCCCCTCTGGTACCATTAAAGGATAATTTAATCATCGATCGGTTTCAGGAGTTACGGATTTTATTTCGGGGTGATTTCTCACTAGTATTCCGCGTTTATGACGACGGAGTAGCCTACCGCTGGTCAACCAGTTTCACGAACCCTGTAACCATCAATGATGAACAGCTCAACCTGACCTTTCCAACTGCCACCATGAGTTACTTCCCACAGGAAGAAAATTTGTATTCCCATTACGAACGCAGTTATCTATACCAATCGATCGACACCCTGAGCACGGGAACCTTTTGCTCACTTCCTGTTCTCCTGCAAACGCCAGACCACATCAATATCTGGATTTCAGAAACCGCTTTGGAGGATTACCCGGGCCTCTTCCTAGAGACGAATGGAAAACAATCCCTGAAAGCCAGGTTTCCCCATTTTGTTGAGGAAACGCAGCCTGCCACCCGGGGTCCAGACCGCAATGAGCGCATTACTCGTGAAGCGGATTTTTTGGCGCAAACTACGGGGCAGCGTGCCTTTCCCTGGCGGATCTTCATCATCAGTGATGATGACCGAACCCTGGTAAAAAGCAGCCTGGCCTATCAACTCTCACCAGCTAGTGAATTGGAGCAAACTGATTGGATTAAACCGGGCAAAGTAGCCTGGGACTGGTACAACGCCAATAACATTGCCGGGGTCGATTTCCCAGCAGGTCTCAATACCAATACCTACCGATACTACATTGATTTTGCCGCTCAATACGGCCTCGAGTATATCATCCTCGATGAAGGCTGGTCATTGTCAACAACCGATATAACCCATAACAATCCTGACCTTGATGTGCAGGCACTCATCAATTACGGGAAAATTAAAAACGTTGGCGTTATTTTGTGGGTTCTCTGGAAACCACTGCTGCAAAACCTGGACGAAATCCTCGACACTTACCGCGCCTGGGGGGCAGCAGGTGTCAAAGTAGACTTCATGCAACGTGCCGACCAGTCGATGGTCAACTATTACGCAAAAATCGCCCGGGCCGCGGCGCAACGAGAACTATTAGTTGATTTTCACGGAGCGTTCAAACCGGCTGGGCTCCACCGTCAATTTCCCAATGTACTTAGCTTCGAGGGCGTAAAAGGCAACGAGCATAACAAATGGAGCCGGGATATCACCCCCGAGCACACCTTAATCCTGCCGTTTACTCGCATGACTGCCGGGCCTATGGATTTCACACCGGGTGCCATGCGAAATGGCGGCATGAATGATTACGGGATATTTTTTAATCGTCCGATGAGCCTGGGAACCCGTTGCCATCAGTTGGCGATGTACGTCGTCTATGAATCGCCCCTGCAAATGCTTTGTGATAGCCCGACGGCCTATTACCGCGAACCGGAAGTTACCCAATTCATCAGCCAGATTCCTACTGTTTGGGACGAAACCCGCGTTTTGGAAGCGGCCGTTAGTGACTACCTGGTCGTAGCCCGCCGATCGGGAAACACCTGGTATGTAGGAGCGATGACCGATGCCACCCCCCGTGCGTTCACGATCGACTTGTCCTTTCTCAGCCCTGGCCAGCACGCTGTAGAAATCATCCAGGATGGGGTTAATGTACAGCGGTATGCTGAGGATTACCAACTAAAAACCCTGACGGTAGACGCTAATGCTACCCTGACCGCAACATTGGCCGGCGGTGGCGGATGGGTCGCCATTATTAAACCCTAGAGCTATGTGTGAAGTGTGATGAGTGAAGAGTGAAGCGGCCCGCCTACGCCAGGCTTTTGCGGGCGAAGGAAACTTGTCCGCCTCCGGCGGATCAAAACCCAGCCGGCAGTATGCAGTTGGCAGTACCCGAACTAAGTAGGTCGGCCCACCTACACCAAGCTACGGCGGATAAAAAACGAGCAACGCTAAACGAGCCCGCCAGAGGCGGATAAATAACGCAAAACATTTTTAGCGCAGGCGGTAACACCTTAACCTGGATTTCTTAGTTGACATACCACTAGTGACAAACACTACTGGATGTCAGCAAATTGGCGTACCTTAACAAGGGTCAATGCCTAAGCCAATGTCTACATCCTGTACCTTTTCAGCCTTATTTGGCACAGCCATTTTACTGCTGGGCTGCCAACCTAATCAGCCCTCTTCCCCAACGGCTGATGAATCAGCCGTTGCCACCGACACGGTAACCCCCTGGCCGGCCTATGAGCAGATCGATGATGTTATTGGGTTAACCGAACGCTGGACAGGGGATCTGCCAGGGATCGTGGAGCGCCGACGACTGCGAGTCTTGGTCCCTTACTCCCAAACGACCTACTATCTGGATGGTACAGAACGCAAGGGTATCGCTTACGAAGCGATGATTCACTTTGAAAAGTACTTGAATACAGCCCTGGGGAAATCCACAGCTCCACCTTATGTACAGATGGTTTTTGTTCCGGTGGCGCGGGACCAACTAATCCCAGCCTTACTTGATGGGTATGGTGACCTCATTGCCGAGAACCTCACTGTTACGCCACAACGGGAACAGCTTGTCGCTTTTTCGGAGCCCCTGCTTACCGGTGCCCGCGAAGTTATTGCCACCGGACCTAATTCCCCACAGCTAACCAGCCTGGACGATTTACCCGGGCGGACCCTACACCTACGCAAGTCGAGTAGTTTTTTTGAACACGTGACGGCACTCAATGATACCCTGCAAAGAGCCGGCAAGCCCTTAGTAAAGGTCATCCCCCTCGATGAACACCTGGAGGATGAAGAGGTACTGGAGATGCTCAGTGAGGGCTTACTGGAACTTACCATCGTCGATCAGTTCAAGGGGAAACTTTGGCAGGCTATTCTTCCGGATATCCGGATCCGGGAAGATTTATGCCTACGCGAGAATCAGCAGATTGCCTGGGCCGTTCGTCCTGACTGTCCAGAGTTAAAAAGCCAGCTGGATGCTTTTGTCCAAAAAAATAAGAAAGGGAGTCTGCTGGGAAATATGCTTTTCAACCGGTATTACCAGGACGAAAACCGGGTTCGCCAAACTTTTAACAGCAAAGATCGGGTGCGTTTTTTTGCCCTGCAAAAGCACTTTACCCAGTATGGTCAACAATATGGCCTGGATTGGATGCTGCTGGCGGCCCTGGGCTTTCAGGAGTCACGCTACAACCAGCAGTTACGCAGCAGAGCCGGTGCAGTGGGAATCATGCAGGTGTTACCTACCACCGCACGGGACCCACGAATCAATGTCCCCAATATCACCCGCGAAGAAGACAATATTCATGCCGGCACAAAGTTTCTGCGCTATATCATCGACTCTTTCTTCATCAGTAAAACCATTGATTCGCTCAATGCCGGGTTATTCGGGCTGGCTTCCTATAATGCGGGCCCTTATCGCATCCTGGAACTGCGTCGCAAAGCCGCTGCACAAGGGCTTAACCCGGATGTTTGGTTTAATAATGTAGAGATAATCGCTGCCCATGAAATAGGACGGGAAACAGTACAATATGTCAGTAATATTTACAAATACTATTGCTCTTACCGCTATCTGTACCACTATTATCAACAGACGGGAAAGACTCCCTGGGATAAGGATACTGAGTCACCGCCCAAAACGGGCTAACCGCACTACTTCTTTGGGGTTTCGAGGCTGGCTAATGCCATTTCCCAGAGCGTTTCATAAGGCAATATTTCGACAATGATACTATGATAAGCAACGTCAAGGGGTACGCTTTTTAATTTTTGGTAAAACCCAGCGGCCTTTCGTTGTGCTCCAGCCGCCTGAAAATCAGCTTCCGGAATTTTGAGTAGCATTTTCAGGAAATAATAACTGCGGATGGTTTCATCCTGCCGAAGATAACGCTGAGCATATTTTTCCAGCGCTTCCATCCGGTCAATAACCTGATCATATTTTTTCTGTTGTAGCATAAATAATATCTGAATAATCAACACGGGTATATTATACCCCTGTTTATCGCGCGAATAACGTGGCACCTCATTGAGAAATTTGTACAACCGAAAATGGCGATTAGGTTTCCTTAACGGGAGATGACTAGTTGCCCGCAGATATTCCAGATAAGCTCCAAAAATGCGCCAGTTTTCCTGGTAATATTCTGGTAAAACCGCAAATCGCTCCCGGCTGATCACCGCATGGTAAGTTACCCAGGCTTCATCGTATTCACCCGTGTACAAGCACGAAAGGATATAATACCGGTAGTTGGCAAACCAACCAATGCCCTGTTCGCTGGAATGAATTTCCGCCCGTTGCAGGAGCGTTTTGGCCTTTTCTAATTGTCCTTGTTGCCAATAGAGGATAAACAGCTGCCGCATGAAAATACCCACCGCGTTATTCACCGTAAACCGGAAATGCTGAAAATAGTCCAGGGCCTCTTCGCAATTGGCCTGGGTCAGCGCCAGGTTACCATTAGCCTGGTAACCAATAAGACGGATGACATAGTAATATAGGCGTAAGCGGTAAGTATCATATTGTTCTACAACTTGTTGCATTTGGTCGCAAAAGGTCGTAGCCGTATGATAAATGCGATCATTTTCATCCAATTTCTTACCATAAGCCAACAGTGTTAACTGTACGTACATATCCTCCATATCCTGTTCCAGGAGAAAAACGGTCCTTAAGCGTTGATAGTCCGTTTCTAATTCCCGAAAACTCTTTTCATCAAAGAAAGCCGTAGCGTAGTGGACGCGGAGCATGCGGATACATTCCAGGCCGAGTAAGGTCAGATCGTACCGCAGACTTTTGCGCAGAATATTCCGCAAGACATGGACTACTGAAGCCGAAGCCTCACGGCCCATCAGAATTTTTGCCACAGCCATTTCCTTCCACCCGCTGTAGTAGGCACGCCCAAGGTCATCCATGTTTTTTTGGCCCAGGTCGATAAACAAACTGGTGTTATACAGGCGCTCCTTGAGTCGATTCTTCAAATCCTTATAGCGGCGATCCTGGGGAGTACTTCCGTAGAAATAAATAGCAGCCTCCTCATCAGAAGTGATAGACCCATCCGTCAGCTTTTCGTAAAACTCCTGCGCTTTGGATTTTCGTGGCGGCGGGTTACCAATAATTTCAATCGACTTAACCCGATTGCGATGGATGATATAAATAAGTTCGTGCAGCTCTTTCATAACCAGGAGTTTATAAATATTTAAAACACAAACAAATACCAGTAAGGGCAACAACAGAATGTCCCCAATCAACTTGTGTGCACGGAATAAATTTGCTTGACAACTCGCTATTAACGGTCCGATGATGGACTCGACTGCGCTTTTTTACTGCTCGATCAAAATAGTAATTATTTGCTCATCAATGGATTAAAGAAAATAATTAATTACTAATTAACAAAAATCTGATCCCGTATTTTTCACCAATTGCTGTCCGGGAGTATTCCTGCTATACGGAGCATCTTTGAAGTGCTTCAATATTCATTCATACCCAAAAATTACCCATCATGACAGCAATTCTCACGCTCATCTCTTTGTTTGGAGAGGTTTATTTTGCCGGAAATAATGCTACTACAGAAGGACACATTTTAGGGGTTTAGTCCCTAGATTCCCTTGCCTTCCCCCAAGTATCGAGATTCATCCTGAGCTATTTTAACTAAAATCTTGATACGTAAATTTTATCATTTTCTGTCTCTAAGGACATTATTCAAACCGCCTATTTTGGCTTAATAATTTCGGACGATGGCCCAGCAACAATTACCCATAACAGGGACAGACCGGGAAATAGCAGCTAATATAGTCTTTGGCATTTTATCCCGGAAGTGTCGCGGGGAAGGCATCTGTAGTATCAGGCCTTATCGGTCGGTTAACAACAAAGAAAACGCACGACAAGTTCACGTTTTCATTACACGGAAGGGTGACCAGCTGATGTTCCGTTTATCTCCCGATGACTTATCCAGGAGTCTGTACCAGAAAATCAGCAGCCTATCACGCTTTACGTTGACCGAGCCAGTTGCGCTCCCGGACTGGCTAATCAGAGCCCTGGCCTGGCCACGCCATTGTTTGCCCGCAGGTAGCTACCCGGTCGTTTGCGGTAAAACCAATTGGACGATCTTTTTTTAACCAAGTACGGTTGTCCTCAAGCTTTTGTTAAAAAACACAACTTATTCATTATCAATTTTTTAACCTTAAAACTTTAACCATGAAGAAGTTTCTTTTCTTTGCGCTATTCTGCTCATTCAGCCTGCTTGCTTTCGCAAACAACAACCAAATGCCCCAGCTGGAAGAATCAGGTATTTACCAACAGGTAGATGCCAGTGTGGTTGCAATTGATTTACTAGCAGAAACCTGCACCGTAAAAACAAAAACCACCATCACCAAACCAGATGGAACAAAGACCACGGTGGAGAGTGAGACTACCATCAACATGAGCTGCGCTGAACTCGTGAAAACCGCGATAAAAGCACTCCAGTAGCCGTTCTCCCTGGAGCATCGGGATGCGTCAGAGAGGTACCCGGTGCTCCATCTTTACCTATGTAGTTTGTTAGTGAATAGCAGCACATAAGGCATTCATTCCCTCACTTGTCATTATACAGATAAAAACGAAACATCATGAAAACGTTCTTCTTCTCTTTGTTACTGGTAGTTGGATTAAGCGCCACGCAGGCCCATGCTTCTACCCCACTTCCTGCATCTGCAGATACCATTCAGGAAGCAATCGAGCTTCTGGCAAATCAATTGAATGTTACCACCGACGTCAAAGAATGCACTTTCACTATTAAATCAGAACTAGAGGACGGTACCAAGATCGAGACTGAAGTTACTGTTTCGGACCTATCGTGGTGGCAGTGTACTAAGATCCAGGTAGGGACTTGGTTTAGCAACACCTTTTAATAAGCAATAGACTTGGGTAACCCGGATAACTCCCTGAGTTTGCATCCGGGTTACCCCATTTACCTTTCGATAACCTGAAAAATGATCCTTATGAAACCGATAATTTTGGCGTGCCTGTTTATCGTGGGGCTAGCAGGTGCAAAAGCCCAACCCATCAAGGCTGACCTTTTTGTGGCCTATGACTATGTACACCAGTTTGACATCACCCAATCTCCGACAGTTGACTCGGTGGTTTTGTTTGCCAATGTTGACCACCAGGTAGCGCTTTATCGCAATGTATCCTACGGGAAGGAATCGGACCCCAAAGCCGAAGTTGAGGATGGCGATTTTGGGATGGTTGTACACAACAAAGTAAGCATGACCGATGGTAAGGGTACCCCACTATTTACGGATTTCCTCCACAATGTCCTCCAGGAGCGAAAGATTACTCTCGTCAATGGCCGCAAAGAAGCCTTTATTGTCGAGGAAAAAGCACTAAACATCCGGTGGTCCCTGCAGGAGGAATACAAAGAAATCGGTGGTCGGTTCTCCTGCCAAAAAGCAATAGGAACCCTGCGAGGCCGCACCTACGTCGCTTGGTTTGACCGTAGTATCCCTGTTCCGCTGGGGCCATGGAAGCTGCACGGCCTGCCTGGTTTACTTATTGAAGTTGAAGATACCCAGCAGCAGGTAGCCTTCCGGCTACGGAGCATCTCGTATCCCTGTAAAATAGATGCCTCCATTCATGCCCCCATTGAAGGCAAACACGTATCGCTGCAGGAATTTGTAGCAATTGAAGAAAAGGTTGCCGAGGGGTACATCCAGTATTTACAATCGAGAATGCCACGCGGTGCCGTTACCCGCATCACCTCGGTAAGCAAAACCCCGGGGTTAGAGGTGAATTATTCCTTTGAATAAATCCAGCCCCATGAATCCATCAAGCATAATCCGAGGAGTACTGTTTGTTCTGTTGGGCCTAAGCACGCTTTCCTTATGGGGACAAATGCAGGTAAAGGGTAGGGTCGTTGACTCTCTCGAACAGCCCATTTCCTTTGCGCTGCTGGTAGTCAAAAACCCTGCGGCGAATCAAATCCTTACCAGTACATCCACGGATGGTGCGGGAGACTTTTCTTTGTCCATCCCAGCGCCAGGAAATTATTTACTGGAAGCCCGTCGACTCGGTTACGCCACCATACAACGCCCTTTGGTCGTTTCTCCTGGGCAAGCCCGGCTCGAAATTCGAATCACCTTACCGGATATTGCCTATACCCTAGATGAGTTTGTAGTTCGTGACACGCGTATAAAAATGCAAAAACAGCAAGATACCGTAACGATCAATGCCGATGCTTTTGCCGATGGAACAGAAATAGTCATCGAGGATTTATTGAAAAAAATCCCAGGCATTGAAGTATCCGAAAGTGGCGCAATTAGTGTCCGCGGGCAATCGATAGAACGGGTGATGATTGAGGGTGATGATTTGTTTGAGAAAGGCTATGCTGTACTCACCAAAAACATCCAGGCAGACCTGATTGATAAAATACAGGTGCTTAACCGGTTTTCCAGCAATGCTATGCTTAAAGATGTATTGGACAGTGATCAGGTAGCCCTAAACCTACTGTTGAAAGAAGACCGAAAGGTGCCCCTCACCGGAAATATTGAAGGCGGGCTAAGTCCTTTGCTGGACAGGCATAGTACGCGTGTAAACCTGATTTCCATTCGAAAAAAAACCAAGCACTTCCTTTTTGGCAATGTTAATAATACCGGAGAAAATCCCACGGGAGACATTGCCAACCTACTCTATTCCAGCTCCTCGGTACCGGGAGAAGATTACCAGGCACGTAACCTCGTTCAGGTGCAAGGGGCACAAGCCCCGCTTGCGGATATACGGGCAAACCTGAATCAAACTGCCTTTGGTTCGCTGAGTAGTATCTTCCGCCCGCTGGATAAGGTCAAAATAAAAAGCCTGTTATTTGGTAAACACGATGTCACAGAATATGCTAATGTAACTGTACGCGATTACTTGCCAGCATTGGCTGATTTTTCTTTTACCAACCAATTTGATGCCCGGGAGCGTAACAACGAAGCTTTTGCCCGGTTGTCAACGGAGATAGCTGTTTCGGAAACGGCAAGCCTGGAAGGTAGTTATAAATACACCCTGCAGCAGGCTAATTCGCAGGCCCAACGCCTTTTCAATCAAGTAGCTGCTACTGAAACACTCGCCAATCATGCTGTTTCCGGTGATTTGCAAATTCAATACACGCAAAAATTATCCGCCGGACGAGCCCTGGAAATAAAAGGTCGGTACTGGACAGATCGAAAACCACAGGACTATCTTCTGGATGGAACAATTTATCCTATTCCCAACCAGGATTCCCGCTGGGCGGACCAAGTGCAGCAAACTAGTGAAAATGGCATTGCCTTTGCGGGGTTGGAAGCAACCTACTACCAGAAATCAAAAGCCTGGCATCATACCGGTAAAGCCGGATTCAATTACCTGCAGGATAATCTGTCAAGCGGACTTATCTTTCAGGATCAGGGAAAGTATGCCCCATGGCCTGCGGCCGATAACCAGGAGAAGTATTCGATCAGTGACCAATTCATCAAATGGCGTACCAAATATAGTATAGGTAAAATCAGCCTGCTTGCCGCCACTCAGTTGCGATTGGTACACTATCAGTTGTCGACCAGAGAGCAGGGAGAACGCAGTACCGCATTCAATGTGCAACCTGCGGTAGAACTAACCTACACCCCTAACGATCGGCATGAGCTTCAACTCATGTATGCCTACACCCAACGTGACCTTGGCCACGAAACGCTTTACCGCAGTTGGCTTTTGGCGGAATTCAACCGGTTTAACCGAAGTCAGGTCCGACAGTTTCAACTGCCGGGACATGCCCTCCTGGGTAAATATGTATTTGGTGAGTGGGGCCAAAATTTCCAGGGCCACGCCTCTTTTTTCTACAACTACGCCCCCGAATATATCGGCACAAATTATTGGTTTACTTCCTCTTTTGTGGAAACGGAGTTTATTCCATTACAAAACCAGCATTTGTACAGCACCCAGTTGACTGCTGAGCAATTCTTTCCTTTCTGTAAGCTAAACCTCAATATCTCTTACGAACTGAACTACTCCCACTTTCAAAACAGCATACCTCCGGAGCAATTGGTTGACCTAGTCAATACCGCTAATGCTTTCAATGTGGAGATTCGCTCTGGATTTGGTGGATTCCTGAATTTTCATGCTGGGATAAACCAACGCTATAACAGCCTTTCCGGAGGAGCAAGTACCCAGACTGTTCAGCAGTTGTTATTCCTGGACATTCAACTTCGACTCACAAAAAACCTGTTACTACAATGGAAAAATGAACGCCTGCAAAATCGGCAGGATCAGCAACGACCCGTCGTTTATGGCTTTGCTGATTTGGACCTGCGGTATTCGCCCCGGAACAGTCCTGCCAGCTTCAGGTTAATTGCCAGAAACCTGCTGAATGTCCGGGAATTTCAAACCTTTCGGGTTGCTGATAGTTTTCTGGAAGCCCAATCCTTTGGAGTTATTGGTCGCTATGTGCTGCTTCAGTTCAATATGCGCTTATAAACCTGACGAGGTGAAGATAAACCGCAAGGGAATATCCAACCGCCGTTGCCAGGCACGCTCTGAGTGGTCGGCGCCGGTAAATTTACGGGTTGTCCAGGTACTGCTGGACCAGCCTTTTTCCTGCATAATGATGTCCACCTGCTGTTGAAAAGGTTCATAAAAAGCATCAAGCGTTTCGGTCCCAAAATCGAAATACAGCCGGTAACCCCGCTTGGGGTTCGGTAAGTGTTGGCGTAAATAAGCCTGAAAAGCCCCGGGGATAGGGTTATTGTCAGCAGAAAAAATGCCAATCCAATGCGTCGATAAGCAGGCCGCCGCCCCAAAGACCCGGGGGTATTCACAGAGCGCGTACCAGGAAATAAGCCCACCCATACTGGACCCGGCGATAAAGGTATGCTGACGATCGCGGTAAGTAGAATACTTTTTATCGATATATGGTTTGAGCTCTTTAACCAGGAATTTCAAGTAAGCATCCGACTTTATGGGTTCGGCAAAGAGCGACTGCGTCCCATTGCGTGTTGCTTGGTAAATCGCCTCTTGTTCTTGGGGTGTAAGTGATTGGAATGGCTGTTGTGGAAAATATTCACAGTGGCGTAGTGCTCCCCCATTCCAAACACCGACCACAATTACTCCCGGGATAACCCCTTCGGTCATCAAACTAGTAATAATCTCATCCACCATCCAGTCCTGTTTATTCCAGGTAGTCACGGAATCGAAAAGCATTTGCCCATCATGCATGTACAGAACAGGGTACTTTTGTTGGTCATTGTACCCCGGCGGCAACCAAATATCAATATTCCGAGGTGCGACATACCGGGAAGAAAACTGCTCGACCCGTTGCAGTGTACCGGCACTTACTTGTGGCAACTGGGCATTAACCTGGCAATAGCTGGTGATAATTAGCCCCAAAAAGACGATAACTTTTTCCACAGTTGTAGAGTTTTATAATGGACGAAAAGATACTTGGCATGTCCGAACTTAGTCGTGACCCTAATTTACAATCTCTGGCGGAAGCATTCCTGCGGGCTGCGCAACGGCAGGAAGATTATACGGCTTTCACAACGACGTTCGCAACAATACCTCAGGAATTACTGCATCAATCGCTGGTAACCGATGGCCAACGCCTCGCTTTTTGGATTAACCAGTACAATGCCTGGTTTCTTATTTTGCGTCGCGACCGGCGAATACCCAAACCGCAGGTCTATCAACAGCGACTCTTGACCATCGCCGGGCAATCGTTTAGTCTGGATGAAATTGAGCATGGGATTTTACGTCGTTTCCGTTGGAAATGGGCCTTAGGTTACCTCCCCCACCCTTTTCCCCGGCCATTAATCCGGCAATTAGCTGTACAAAAACGCGACTCCCGAATCCATTTTGCACTGAACTGTGGCGCCCAAAGTTGTCCGCCAATCGGGTTTTATCGCCCGGAAGTCATTGACAACCAATTAGCTTTAGCAACGGCTTCATTTTTGGAAGCAGAAACACAGGTAACCGCAAAAACTATTCAAACCAGTCGGCTGTTAGCATGGTATATCGGCGATTTTGGTGGCCGAAAAGGTATCCGCAAGTTATTGCGGTCGGTACTAGGCCCGATGGTCAAACAACAGCCGATCCGGTTTAAAGCCTACGATTGGACCGAGAATTTCGGGCGATTTATGCCCAGCGGAACCCACCCCAAAGAATAGCCCCACTGCTTTCCGGTACGTGCCGTACAGTCTTCGCAGCAGGGCCTTTGGGGATGGGATTTCCCGCAAAAAATCACTTTAGGTCCAGTACGAGAGGGGTTCCCGCAGGCACTCGAAGGACCTTATCCAATTTGTATTCTTTTCCAGTGAGGGCATCAATCCCAATAGCTGGTGTAATAAGTACCTCAGCAAATCGATCTAAAGAAAGATCCACGTCGGTTGTTTGTTTATTCAATACAACCATCACCTTGCCCTGATCCGTATAGCGGAAATACACATAAACACCATTTTCCGGGGCAAAATGCATCATTTTACCGTGGTGGATAACCGGCTGGTTCTTGCGCCACAACTGCAGTTTCTGTATAAAACCCTGTACATCCCGTTGTTCGGCAGTTAACCCGGCACCAGTCATAGCATTGACTGGATCACCTGCCCACCCGCCAGGAAAATCAGAGCGAATAACGCCGTGATCAGTTGTGCCGGGGTTTTTCATCAAAACTTCAGTGCCGTAATAGATCTGAGGAATCCCCCGAGTGGTCAGGATATAGGCAATACCTAATTTGAAAAGGGTAATATTTTCTTTGACCTGGGTAAAAAAGCGACTCATGTCGTGGTTGTCCGGGAAAACCGTCAGGATAGCTGGGTCCGCATAAAGAAAATCGTTGGCCAGCATGGTATACAACTGATGCCAGCCTTCATAACTTCCATTGCCTTCATTAAGGGCCTTGACCAAGGCTCCTTGTATCGGAAAATCCATCAAACTAGGCAAGCAGGAGGTATAGCCATTGGCGTTTACTTTACCGCGCTGCCAGTGAGCCACCAGAGCAGGGTTTTCCGTCCATTCCTCCCCAACGATATTAAAATGGGGATATTCCTCCATCAGGCGGCAGGTCCAGGTTGACATAAAATCTTTATCGGGGTATGGGTAAGTATCCATCCGGATGCCATCTAAATCCGCTACTTCGATCCACCAGATACTATTTTGAATCAGGTAAGTTGCCATAAGAGGGTTCCGCTGGTTCAGATCAGGCATAGTTTCCACGAACCAGCCATCAGCAAAGCGACGAGTATCTTCTTTGGAGACATAGGGATCCTGGATGACCGTCCGCATATGGTTAGTTGGTACGAACTTGCCATCAAAATTTATCCAATCCGTACTGGGTAGATCTTTCATCCACCAATGGCCGGAGCCACAGTGGTTAAAAATCATATCCATGATCATCTTAATGCCCTTTTGGTGAGCCAGCTCGCTGAGGCGTACATAATCGGCATTACTTCCAAAGCGACTATCAACCGCATAAAAATCGGTCGCAGAATAGCCGTGGTAGGAATAGGACTCCTGGTTGTTTTCGAGTACAGGGTTTAACCAGATGGCAGTGAATCCCATGTTTTCGATATAGTCCAGGCTTTTGATCAACCCGGCGATATCACCACCGTGGCGACCACCGGGGTTTTGGCGGTTAGGTTTTTCTGCCAGGCCAGGCACAGCATCATTCTTTGGGTCTCCATTGACAAACCGATCAGGAGTAACCAGGTATAAAACATCGGCGGGGGAAAACCCCTGGCGCTGCGCCGATCCCTTTTTGCGAGGCCGCAATTCATACCGGTAGGTAGTTTGCACCTGGTTCCCAATTTTAAAGAGGATATCAAACGATGCGGGATCCTGGTTATTAAGAATTCGCAAATCGATAAAAAGATAATTGGGGCTTTCTACCCGCGTGGTACGCTCAATACGAACGCCAGGATAAGTGATTTCTGGAAGCGTATTGCCAATGTTTTCCCCATAAACCAGTAATTGAAGCTCAGGGTTTTGCATGCCTACCCACCAAAAAGCTGGCTCCACCCGTTCCAGAGGAGCTGCTGAAGCAATATTTTGGTGAAACAAGCCCGTTAGTGCCAGAAGAGAGGCTAACCAAAAGGATTTGCAATTCATAATGTTTTCGTTTGTTATAGTTTTATCCAGCTCCCCTTTAAGAGGACAAAACAATGGCACCTCAGTGTAAGAGCTAACACTGAGGAAAAAGAACGGACTACAACCTTTCTGGGCGTAGTCCGTTCAAGGAAACTCATTGAAACGAGAAGTAAGGTTGGTTTGATGATATCCCGCAAGCTGCGGCTATCGGCATTACTTCACAGTTTCTGTTTTATCCAAGTACTTACCTACGCCTTCACTAGTTCTTAGTGATTTTATAGGTATATACCGCCACGTTGAGGATTAACTCAATCGTGTAATTACCGGCTTCAGCAATGGCAATATCAGCACCTCCGTACTCTAGTGAGCGGTTGGCGTCGTCGTCGCCCAAGTTAATAGCCCAGTCATTATTGGCCCGAAACTTAATTTTTCCGGGTACCAGGTTCATGGTAACACTCAGGGTTCGGGTGGTCGGATTGTAGATCATGTCCGTATCCGAATCCCAGCCGGTAGGCGTTGCATCTCCAATAACACCCCAGTCCGTTTTCGTTGTGGAGAAGGCCAAGGTATTAGCATTAAAGTTAATGCGGAAATAACCAGCATCTGTTGGGATATCACTTCCTTTCACTGCTAATTTACCAGCTTCTCCTGACAAGCCCCAGTCAGAATTCCAGTTGGGTTCAGGAGTGATCTTGAACATGGATGCTTCCGGGAAATAAATGTACCCTTCATACCGGCCGTCACTCTTTACGGAATAAAGAACCGTAGTGGTATCCTCTGGTTTCCAGCCCTGGTAGGATCCTGGAACGTAGACTTTAGGGTAATTGATGAATGCTGTATAAGGAGTTACCTTGAGCGTAATCGGGTCAGAATACACCTTGTCCACATCGGGATTGATCGAAGCGACAATGCGCACCTGGACTTCGATTTCGGCCTCTCCGGGAGCTCCCTTTGCCAAAAGAACATCATTAATCTTGCCAATCGTCGCAGTATAGCTAAGCGCATTTACTTGAGCTAAAGCGGTAGGGTCAGAGAAATTGTTCTTTTTTAAATCTAATTCAACAGCATAGGTAACACCGGCAGCGAACCCAAAGTCTGCCGCAGTCCAGGTAAAGGTTGAAAATATTTTGGCTTTATCCGCCTCTTTCAACACAAAGGAAGCGTTACCCGTTGGCGCCTGGATAGTTGCGGCAACGCCATCCTGCAGGACGGGTCCGAATTCCGGGTCGGTGCAGGAAGTAGCTACCAGGGCAACTAACGCGCTATATAATATTATCTTTTTAATCATAGCCTTAATTTTTTTGAGATTAATAGCCTGTGTTTTGCTTCAATTTGGGGTTAGCCCCAAGGTCAGAAGCCGGAATAGGATAAACGTCGTACTTCTTGGCAGTCGAAATACCCGCTGGTACTCCGCCTTTCCAAGGCCATACATAGGAACTTTCACTGAAGCGTCCGTAGCGGATTAAGTCCGTCCGACGGTGGCATTCCCAGAGCAGTTCCCGTACGCGTTCGTCCAGGATAAAATCAAGTGTCAGAGCAGCATCGGCAATATTTCCACCGGTGCCTTTGTAGGAACGCTGACGGATCAGGTTAATATAACGAAGTGCATCAGCCCGGCTACCACCCGTACCACCGCGCAGGACCGCTTCGGCGTACATCAGGTATACATCAGCCAGACGGAACATCGGGAAGTCGGTATCCGGGAACGTGAGGTCAGAACCATTTTGCCCCGTTGAGGTCTTGTTCGTGAACTTCGTTACGGCATACCCTTCCGTAAATTGCGAGATATCGGCAATTTCTACGTTTTGCCCCTCGGTATAGAACAAGGAACGACCATCGAAGCTAGCCAACTCAATAGAATAGGTGTAATCCGGTGAATCCAGGTACAACTTAATGATATAGGTTCCACCACTGGCGATGGCAATATTATCACCCCCTGCTTCCAGCAGCGCATCCTTACCATTATCACCATAGTTCAGATCCCAGCCGTCGTTAGCACGGAATTTGATTGCACCAGCAGTAAGGTTCAGCGTAGCAACCCAGGCTTTTTCATCAGCATTGTAGGTCATGTTCTGATCCGAATCCCAGCCACCAGCGGTAGCATCACCGATGACCCCCCAATCTGTTTTCAATAGCGTGTAGGTATTATCATTCAGGTTGACATTGATTTTGTAAAAACCAGCATCGTTTACCTTTAGATTACTTCCGCCTGGATCCAGGGTGCCATCGCCACCATTGTCGCCAAAATCACCGTTGGCCCAGGTTGGGGCGGGCGTGAACTTAAATTCAGTGCCAGCATCCAGCCACAGGTATCCTTCGTAATTGTTGTCGCTATTGGGCGAAGTCAAAACACCAACATTTGCGGCATCAGGAGACCAGCCCTGGTAGCCGCCAGGTACGTAAATCTTTGGATACGTTGAACTACCCGGATTGGGTGCTACCAATACCGACCCTGAGCTGGTTGATGGAAACTTATCAACAACCGCTTTTGTTACGCGGGTACCACCCCAGCCGAAGTCAATTCCAAAATCGGCAGGAAGCATTGAACCACCCACACTGGCGTGAATCACAAATGTCATCCCTCCCCAGGTACGCGTGTTCCGGCCGTCGAAGGCAACCGGGAAAATGATTTCCGGGCTGGTGTTATTATCCGCCATGAAGAGGTGCCGGAATTCCGGATCCAGGGTATAGCCACCAGCGTTAATAACTTTGCTACAGTAAGTAACACAATCCGTATTACGATTCGCCCCGATATACACTTCAGCATTCAGATAAAGCTTAGCCAGCAGCGTCCAGGCAGCTGCCTGATCAGCACGACCGTACTCATTCTGCCGTGGAGACTTCAGGGTACCTTCGATAGCCTTCAATTCCGATTCAACAAAGTTGAACAGGTCAGGTGTAGAAATTTGTTCCGGGAAGAAAGCGCCTACTTTGTCTTCCTCCGTAACAAACGGTACACTCCGGAACAAGTCCAGGGCATGGTAGTAGCTCAGCGCCCGCAGGAACCGTGCCTCAGCGCGGAAGATTTCAATATCGGAACGCGTATTGCCATCAACACCACGGGAATCCAATTTAGCAGGAGTTGTTTCCCGCAAGAATTCATTACACAACGAGATCTGATAGAAGATCCGGTTGTACATAGCCGTAATAAATTCGTTATTGGCATCCCAGTCTTGCTGGTGGTAGTCTTGAATATTACCATCGTTCCAGGCGATAACGGCCTCATCCGTTGGTAATTCCTGCGCTTTCCAGTACTGACGGATATAGGTCGAAAAACCTTCGTCAATACCTGCAATATCCGGTTGACCATCCGGGCCAGCCTGGCCACTTACGGCCAAGCCTGCATATAGTTTTGCCAACACCTGCCGATAGGCATCCGGATTATCATATACCACGGCCGAGGTAATCTCGTCCTTATCGAGCGGTATGGTATCCAGATCCTTAAAGCAGGACGTGGTTGTGAGGGCAAGGCCCAGCACTAAAAACCAGAGTTTCATATATACTTTCATTTTCATGGCTTGTTTTTTTGCGATTAGAAATTAGCATTCAGCCCAAACAGGAAGGTCCGTGAGCGAGGGTAAATGTTGCCATCGATCCCGTTGAAAACCTCAGGATCTAACCCTGTGTAATCCGTGATCAAGATCGGATTTTGCACAGTAGCAAACAACCGCGCACGAATGCCTTTGTTAAGCAGATTGCTAAAATTGTACCCCAAGGTGATATGATCCAACCGCAGGAAGGAACCATTTTGAACAAAGTGATCACTAAAATACTGGGGAACAGTGAAATCGATCGCTGCAGTAGCCGGGTTTGCATTTAACAGGTATCCGGTACTGTTATACAACCGATTGTAGAATGCCTGGTCAGAGAGAATATTATTATAGATGTAGTTACCTACAGCTGCCCGACCGGCAAAAGAGAAGTCCAGATTCTTATAGTTCAGCGTCGAGGTAAACCCGATATTGGCATCAGCAGCTGGCTGTTCCAAGTGGTAGCGGTCATCAGGAGTTATCTGACCATCTCCGTTGCGATCAACATAAAGTCCTTCAATCGGAGTACCATTGGCATCGTATACCTGCTCAAACACGAAGAACGAGCTAGCTGGATAACCAACACTGTGGATTTGAATCGTATTACCTACACCACCTGAAATGCCTCCGGTAAATACCCCAAGATAATTAGGATCATCCGTAGCCGTCAGACGAGTAATTTCGTTCTTATTCAGCGCCACGTTGAACCCTAAATCCCAGGTTACATCTTTGGTTTTTACCGCAACCGCATTGATGGCGAATTCAACCCCGGTATTCTGTAAGTCACCTACGTTGGTGTTGATGAAGTTGGTCAGGTTAGTTCCTGCCGGTACCGGAATAAAGTTGATCAGATCCGTTGTTTTACGGTAATAGTAATCGATAGAACCGTACAGGCGATCATTGAGGAAGCCATAATCAAACCCTACGTTGTAGGTAGCCGTTTCCTCCCACTTGATGTTCGCATCATAGCCATTGGGCCGCAGCGTAGTTACAAATCCGTTACCGAATTGGTAATTGGCTGTTGACTGGCTGGAGATATAGCGGGCCAGGTACGGATAGTAGTCGCCGCCGATGTCCTGTTGGCCCGTTACGCCGTAACCTAAACGCAGTTTGAGGTTAGAGAGCGTTCCGGAACCATTGCCATCATAGATTTTCCAGGCAAAAGCTGCCGCCGGGAATAAACCCCAACGGTTATCTTCCGAAAAGCGCGAAGTACCATCCCGACGCAGAGTCAGGGTCAGTAAGTAGCGGTCATTCAGCGAGTAATTCACCCGACCGAACAAGGAAACCAGATAATACTCTGCAGGGTTAAAATTGGCAGGAGCCAAAATCAAATTCCCCGCGAAGTTGGTTGCAAAGTTGTAGTCATCGCGGAAGAATCGCTGCCAGGAATAGCCCCCCATTACAGAAAGGTTAGAAGAACCAAACTGCTTGGTATAGTCCATGTAGTATTCAAGCAGCGTGTTTTTCTTGTCCTGCTCATATTCGCCCTTACGGCCGCCGTTGGTAAAGTCAAAGGCAGCATTGGGGTCCGTAATAGCAGTCCCTTCACCGTGAGAATAATCGTAACCAACGTTCAGGTTAGCGCGCAATTCCGGTAAAAAGGCAAACCGGTAATCCACCTGGGCATTGGCGATGTAGCGCCGTACGTTGGAGTTGTTATTCGTTTGTTCCAATAATGCCAGTGGGTTAGCCGAAGCCAAACGGTTCGGTGTTCCGTCACTCGACAGCCAGGTAAAATAACCACCATAAGGGTTCTCACCGCCGAAAACAGGCTGCGTTGGGTCAAATGCTGCCGCCGAGCCAATAGCTCCCTGGTTGGCAAAGTGATCCTTGGAGAACATCGTCTTCAGGTTGATATTGAACTGCAGACGGTTGTCAAAGAAACCGGGCGACAAGTTCAACGATGCCGTAGTCCGGTTGAATTCGTCCGTTTTCAGAATACCTGAACGGTCCGTATAACCCAACGAAATGCGGTAAGGCAGGATGCCAATACCCCCTGATAAACTCAGGTTATGATCATTGGTAACCCCCGTTTGGAAAATTTCCGACTGCCAGTCAGTGTTCGCATTTCCCAACAAGGCGCGAGCCGGGTGGCCTTCGGCAAACCGGGTAGTAATCAAATCGCGGAAGGCGTCGGGAGAGAGAACGTCCACCTCATTGGCGCGATTACTGAAAGCTACACTTCCCGAGTAGTTGACGCCAATCTTCTTACCCAATGCACCTTTTTTGGTAGTAATCAGGATAACCCCGTTGGAGGCCCGTGAACCATAGATCGCCGTAGCCGAAGCATCCTTCAATACCGTGAAGGTTTCAATATCGTTGGGGTTAACCACGTTCAGTGCATTACGCGAACCGGCAATGCCACCATTATCCACAGGAACACCATCGATAACGATCAAGGGATCGTTGGTAGCACTCAAGGAAGATCCTCCCCGGATCCGGATAGTTGCTCCACCCCCAGGTTCGCTGGAAGTCGTAACAGCTACCCCGGCAATTTTACCAGCGAGTAGTTCCTGTGGCGAGGTAATCGCACCTTTATTGAACCGTTCCGTACCTACCGTTTGAATCGAACCGGTAGCATCTTCTTTTTTAACGGTACCATACCCGATCACCACGATCTCGTCCAGTACCTGGCCCGGAGCTAACGCAACATCCATGACGTTGGAAGCGCCAATCGTAATCGTTTGAGCATTGTAACCAGTGTAAGAAAATATTAGCTGCGTAGCCGACGCAGGCACTTCCAGGGAATAGGTACCATCGATATCGGTTACTGTTCCTGAACTAGTACCGACAATCAAGATACTTGCGCCAATGAGCGGATCCCCATTCTCAGCATCCGTTACGGTACCTGTAATGACACGTTGTGCCGATACCGTGAACGCTGAGAACAGAATCGCCAAAAGCAGCAAGCCCTTCTGGAATTTTGCTAAAGAATAACCCATAAAATCTGTTTTTTGCTGTTTAAAAAATCCCATTCTCCAAAGAATATTCCGATTTCCGGAATTGACCATGAATATCTTTAATTCAAGCAAGATACTCATGCATTACACCTGTTATATAAGGTAGGAAATAGTCGACAAACACAACTAAACACCTGTATTACAGTCTTTTAATCGGAAAATTGACTTGCCTGCAAAGAATAGTCTCGCGGCTGCTTTAGGCTTGCATAACGTAATCGACAAGCTCCTGGACGGATTCTCTTTCCAACTTTTTGCGCAACCGAAAACGGGATGTTTTCACGCTTTCCGGAGAAATTCCCATGATATGAGCAATTTCCTGAATCGACAAATTAAGACGCATCAGGGCACACAAGCGTAACTCTGTTGCGGTTAGATCAGGAGAATCACGCATCAGTTTTTCAAAAAAACCAGTGTGTACTTCTTCAAAATACATCTTAAACCGGTCCCACTCCTCATCGTTGCGGAAACTAAATTCAATCAGTGAAAGCAGCCGTTTGAGCTTCACCTGGTGCTTTTCCCCCATCTGTCGTTTCAGGTCATAAATGGCCAGTTGCAATTCCCGCAGCGATTCATTTTTTTGAATAAGGTGGAGCGTATAGGTCGTCAGCTGTTTGTTACGGTAAGCTAATTCTTCATTTAACCTGCTTTCCACCAGGCGCTGGTAGCGCTCTTGCTGGTCAATAATCTGATTTTTCTGCTCAATAAGGCGCTCACTCTGGGCAACAATTTCGGCTGTTCGTTCTTCGATAATAGCTTTGAGTTGTTGCTGTTGCTTAATTAAGCGCAGTGAATTAAGATGAGCTGCCAAAGCAATAATACCCAATAAAAGCAAACCAATGCAAAGTCGTCCCACACTGGTATAATACCAGGGTTGTACCACGTCCAGCGTGAGCGACAAGGGAGCGCTCCAAGGGTAACCTCCGCTTTTCTGTGCTCGCACATACAGTTCGACTTCTCCTGCCTCAAGGTCCCTTAGAATGACACTTCGGGAAGTCATATTTTCCCAAATGATAGTATCCTGAGAAGCAAAACCATACTGATAGGTTACTGCTTCCGCTGGGTACGCCGGAGCAAAGTACGTCAGTTCAAGGTTCGCACCCAGCGGAACCCGAATCGGTTGCCCGGATGAAAATTCATATGGGATACCATTGATTTTAGCATTAATCAAAACAGGAGCAGGTGTGCGCGCTGAGGCATAATCACCGCGTAAAAACACAGCTAACCCTCTGGAAGCTCCCACCCATAAGTTGTCGTTGTCATCTACCAGGAGGCCTCGTGGGGTAAGACTATTGCCAGAAATACCACTTGACCCATCATAAATTTGCGAATTCAACCCCATCAAATTGACTAACCCGCTGGTTGTCGAAAACCACCATTCACTATGCCGAGACTGGGCTAAAGCCAGTATAGGTTCGTCAACGGAAATCTTATTCCCTAATTCCATTCGAATGACCTCCTGCTCTTCCGGATGTCCAGGGGTAAAGTGAACCCTTAGTAACCCATCCGTAGTGGCTAATAAGAGATCGCCATTGGAATCAATCGTTAGTTGATTGATCGTGAAATTATTGTGTGCAACAAAGGGTAAGGGCCGACTGATATCTATTATTTGATCACTTTCCTGGTGATAATAGAACAGGTAGTTTTGGGGATTATTAGCGCCAAAAAACAATTGCCCTTTAGGCGACTGAACACCTGCCTGCACTACAATATTACCAGGAGTGGTATAGCGATGTATCCGAAAGGCAGAATCAATTCGAATCAACCCATTTTGCGGAGTACCCAAAACCCAGACATTGCCTTCCTGGTCACTAAGCAGTTGTGAAACTTTATATCCCTCGGGGAGAGCGGCAAGTTGTTGCAGGCGCTGATAACTATTGTCAGTAGAGTACCAAACTCTGCCGAAGATATCCCCTATCCACAAGCGGTCGTTCGCAAACACCATGGCAGTTTTTACATTGGGAACATCCTGAGTCACCACATCCTTTTGAAAATAACCATTCCGTAAGGTTATTCGATCTACGGAGGATCCGCTAGTTACAAAGAGTTCATTTCTCCCATTTATCGCAAGGGCATCCACCGGGATACCCGGATCGGTTAAGGGAATATCCTGGAAGAACCCCGGTGCAAGCAGGGCAATGGTTTCATCATTGCATACCCATAGCCCATTGTTTGAATCATAGCGAATGTCAACAATGCTTCTTAACGGCAGCAGGGAAATACCCTGAGGTGCTTCTTTGCCAATGCGCGATTGCGGAATCCGAAACAATCCTTTGTCCCGGGTGCCAAAAAACAATTCTCCCCCTACCTGGATACCACAAGAGATGTTCCCGGGGCCAGCAACCTTCTGCAAGGCAACTTTTGTCCCTTTAGCACTGCTCTGGAATGTATAAAGTCCTTCCTGCGTACCCAGTACCAGGCTATTACCAGGCCCCGTTAGCAGGCAGGTAACCCCTTGCACTTGCAGAGACAGTTCAACAGGCAAAAAAGTATCGCGGGTAACATCATAGCGAAATAGCTTTCCGCCAAAAGAAACAGCCCACAGGTTGCCGGCGGGGTCTTCCTCGAAAGCAATACTGTGAAAGATATTGCGAACCCCCGAATTGCCGGAAAGACTATACTTCCGGAAAGTTGACCCATCGTACCGACTAATCGCATCATCCTCACCGATCCATACCTGCTCTTTGGAATCCTGATACAGATCTTTTGGGAAATAGAGCTGGTTGGTTGAGGGAATCACATCCCCCTGCCAAAGGGTGCTTAAGGCCGTACTATCAATACCTGTGCGAATTTCCGTAAGCCCCCGGTCATGAGCAACTAATAAACGTCCATCTTTAAGTCGGAAAATGCTTTTACAATATCCCCCGGCAACTTCATTTTTATAAAGAACGGAGGTGAATCCATCAAAACGGGAAACCCCTTCATCCGTTGCAATCCATAAGTATCCTATGGTATCGGTGGTGATTGACTTAATAAGACCACGGGCAATTTTAGTATAGGTCTGAACATTGCCAATCTGGAGTGCTTGTCCCACAGCTGGACTCGTTATACTCCACAAAAGAATAACCATAGCGAGGTTAGCTAAGCATTGCGGTAGAGAGCCTGCCATTTTTGTTATTCCCAATCTCATCCTCATGAACCCATCATTTAATTACATCCTCGAGAGCATCGATTTTTACCGGAGGTATACGTCAAGCGAGTGAAATGCAACTTACTTCACTGGTTGAGCATGATCCCAGTCAATATCCCCATCGACTGAATGTTATTCTTTTGCTTGTTTATAGGTTGATGACACCTGTTGGAATGTACCCAAGCTGAAGAGTTCATGACATCTAAGTCAGTATCTTCAATTTAGCGATGCTAAACCTGCATGAAGCACAGTGTATACTGACCGAAGCGATTCCATGGAGTTAAAGCACTTCAATCAAGTATAGAATCAGGTTGGCATTGTATAAGCATACCCAACGATAATCCTGTTGGGAAGATACAAAAAAATACTTACTGCCTGCTTCCCGGTAAAGGGGCAGAAATAAAATCCTGTGAAATACCGTAAAGCAGCCGACACATGCCTGACCTGAATTCTGTGGGTTTTGCTGATTCTTCGGTGAAGCATAGTTATTACCAACAACCCAATAAAAGAAATTCTCCCTAAAGCTTTGCCAGTAATCTCAGCTTCGGAAATTACACCGAAGGAGTTGAAACAGCAACGAGGCGCCCACGCTCATCCTGTTGAATACAGGCTTCCGGAACCCTTGGATCGTGCTCAAAAAGCAAACGAAATTGTCCTGCAGCCGCTTCTTTGAGAAGGCGTGCTTTTTCCTGTAAAGTTACCAGTGGCCGAACGTCATAGGCCATCACATAAGGTAGCCCGACATGATGAACCGAAGGGATCAGGTCGGCACAATAAACCAGGGTTTCCGACTCCGTACTCAGGATGGGCATCATCATGGCCTCGGTATGCCCGTAGAGCCACCGCAACTGAATCCCGGGAGCGAAAGGAACATCTTCGTCAGGGCTGGAAGGCGGGTTTACAAACTGAAGCCGTCCTTGTTCCTGGAGTGGAACAAAATTTTCGGCCAAGAAGGAGGCTGCCTCCCTGGGGTTAGGATTTAAGGCCCAATTCCAATGGATCTCATTACTCCAATAGGTCGCCCGGGGGAAAGCGGGAACTAATTCACCCTCCGCTGAACGTAATAAAGCTCCTCCAACGTGGTCGAAATGCAAATGTGTCAGCAATACATCCGTAATAGACTCCGGAGAAAAACCGGCTGCTGCCAGGTGTTCGAGAAAGTGCTCCTGTCCCGCCGGTGAAAAATGCGACCGAAAGCGGGCATCCTGCTTAGTACCTATACCCGTATCAATCAGGATATTGCGACCAGCGGTTTCGACAACCAGGCAGCGCATAGCCCAGGTGCACATGTTAGATTCGTCAGGAGGATTAAGTTTCTCCCAAAGTCGTTTGGGAACTACTCCAAACATAGCCCCTCCGTCGAGCTTTAGCGTACCGGTTTCAATAAAATGAATTTTCATGATCGGTGTTTATAGGTTCAACAGGGAAGAGTTAAAACCCTATTCTGGTCTTACCGCCCTGCTTGAGGCTGTGTTTTAAATCGGCCATTCTCAGGGCGGTTACGGCTGCTTCAACGCCCTTATTGCCGTGACGGCCTCCGGCCCGGTCAAGCGCCTGTTGCTCATCGTTCGGCGTAAGAACACCAAAGATGCATGGAACATTACTGGCAATACTGAGCGTGGTTAGCCCATGAGCCACGGCATGGTTAATATATTCATTGTGGCTGGTCTCACCCTGGATAACACATCCCAGGCAAATGACGGCATCCATGGTGCGGTTTGCCAACAATAGTTTAGCAGCCGCCGGTAATTCGAAAGAGCCCGGCACCTGAATAACCGTAAGGTTTTCTTCTTTTGCCCCATGCTGGACCAAAGTATCCCAGCATCCCTGAAACAAGGCATGGGTGATTGCTGTGTTCCATTCTGCTACCACAATACCGAAGGAACGATCAGCAGCCGAAGGGATCGTTGACTCATCGTACTGGGATAAATTTTTTAAAGCACTAGCCATAATTTTCAACAATTGAAGGATTAAATCATCGGGTTTTGCCATACTGAAGGGGGGAAATTCCTAAGGTAGGGAAATCCCGGCCAGCAGAAGCTGAGTTAAGGTAAAATAAAAAAGGGATCAGAACGAATGCTCTGGTCCCTTTTTCAGGTTGCATAAGAAGCGAATTACATACCGCCAAGGACGGCTATATACTTATCAACTTCCGTTGCTTCGTATGACTTTGGATAATCCGTTTTGATACGTTGAAAAGCCTTCAATGCCTCATCGGTTTTTCCATTGCGTTGCTGCAACATTCCTACCTTTTTAAGGTAATATGGCGTCAGCAGGTCATCATCGCCAAGCTTGACTGCTTTTTGATAAAACGACAATGCTTTATCCAGGTTATTTAATTCTGCATTGGCATCACCCAGTGCACCTGCCTTCATAATGGGCATTACCTCTCCATCAGCGGAGAAATCGTCCAGATAGCTGATAGCAGCCTCGAAGCGTCCCAAATGTAGGTAAGAAATACCAGCATAGTAATTGGCCAGGTTAGCAGCCTCCGTACCTCCGTAGTTCTCAATTATCCCCAGGAATCCAGCAAATCCACCACCTGGGTTGTCAAGTGCCAGCGCAAAAGAGTCGCGTTCAAACTGCTTCTGGGCCTGAGCCATTTGTTCGACTGCCTCCTTTTGCCGGGGAGTCTTATAGAGCAGGTTATACGCGAGGTATCCACCCACAACCAAGACTAGCGCAATCACACCACCCAAAATATAGGTGTGATACCTGCTATAGAAATCCTGAGCCTGATCCCGTACTTCGACGATATCTACTAATACCTCTTCAGCCTGCTTCGGGTTTTTCTTCTTCTGTGCCATAAACTTAACGTCCTTAATCAGTTATCAATCCTGCGTTTTCTTTAAGCCACGCAAAAATAAGGAAACTTTTGTTTTGCGCCCTTTTTCCTCCAAAAAAATGCGGCAGGACCCAAGAAAGGTCCTGCCGCAAGCGGTTGTATCCTGCAAACCAGCCCTACTAATCGCGCAGATAAGGGTAGTCTTGTTGCATATAGTTGTCCTCGTACAATTCAGATGGATCGGGCAGTGGAGAGTTTTCTGCAAACTCCACAGCGTCTTCAATTTCTTTTTTAATCAAGTCCTTGATCGCTTTGATCTCCTCTTCAGAGGCAATCCCTTCCGATAAAATTTTATTTTCAATTACCTTGATCGGATCGCGATCCTGGTAGGATTGTACTTCTTCCTTAGTACGGTATTTAGCCGGGTCGGAAACTGAGTGGCCTTTGTAGCGGTATGTTCTGATTTCCAGAAAATAAGGGCCTTTGCCTGCCCGAATGTGAGCAGCTGCCCGCTCAATAGCTTCATGGACCGCTTCCGGAGACATACCATCAACAGGCTCACTAGGAATATCATAAGAGGCTCCCATCTTGTAGAGCTCAACCACATTACTGGTACGCTGAACAGAGGTACCCATGGCATAGCCATTATTCTCGACAATATAGAGCACCGGTAATTTCCAGGTCATGGCCATGTTAAAGCTTTCGTGCAGGGCACCCTGACGGGAGGCACCATCGCCAAACATGGTTACACAAAGGTTATCAGTGCCTTTGTATTTTTCCGCAAAGGCGATGCCCGTACCGATAGGGATTTGCGCTCCAACGATACCATTTCCTCCGAAATATTTGTGCTCCGCACTGAAAAAGTGCATAGAGCCGCCTTTTCCTTTCACGATACCGGTGGCTTTGCCAAATAATTCGGCCATTGCCTGGCGGGAAGTAACCCCACGCCCAAGAGCTGTTCCGTGTTGGCGGTAGGCAGTCACAATACCATCCTCGCGACGAATAGCTGATTCAATACCGGCAGCAACTGCCTCCTGGCCAATGTAGACGTGGCAGAAACCCCTAATCTTCTGTTGGCCGTACATCATCAGGGCACGCTCTTCGAATCGGCGAATGCGCAGCATCAACTCGTACCAATAAAGATATCTTTCTTTACTGTGCGCTGTTTTGGCAGCCTTGGTATTTTTCTTCTTATCCACGAGGGAGTTCATATCTCTTTATTTTGCGTATTTTCGCTAATGTAAAAGCTTGGGTCGCCCCAAAGATACGGGAATTATCCCCACTCAAACAAAGGCCCATTGGCAAAAAATTAGCGGGGTCCTATTTATCGGTGCTCCCAACGGTATATTTTCGCCGGCAGAGGGGGACCAGATGCAAGAACATCCCTACTTTATGATCCAACATCGTATAGCACATTTAGTTTGCGCGTTGGGCAACCCTTTCGATAGGAAGAACGAAAACATTAGCTTATTTAGCTAACTACCATGCATTTAGAACGACTGATACTTACTAATTTTAAAAACTATACCAGTCAAACGCTGCAATTCAGCGCTACCCTGAATTGCCTGGTTGGACTTAATGGCATGGGAAAAACCAATCTCCTTGATGCTATCTACTATTTGTGTATGACGAAAAGCCATTTTGGCTTACCCGATAGTGCCGTGGTACGCCATGAGGACGATTTTTTTCGCCTGGAGAGTTATTTTCAACGCGATGGAAAACAAGAAAAGGTAGTAGCTAAAGTGCAACCCCGCAAAGAAAAAACCTTTGAGCGCAACAATATACCCTATGACCGGCTCTCGGAGCATATCGGATTGCTACCCGTGGTATTTATTGCACCTGACGACACCCAGCTCATTAGCGAAGGAAGTGAGTTCCGACGCAGGTTTCTCGACAATACCCTTTCTCAGCTCGACGCCCGGTACTTAAGTGAATTATTGGTCTATAACCGAATCCTGCAACAACGCAACGCACTGCTCAAGCAAATGGGCGAACAGCGTAACCCTGATCGTCAGCTCCTGGCTATTTATGATGAACAATTAGCAGCGCCAGCAAGCTACCTGTTCGAGCAACGCCAGCAACTGCTGGCCAAATTTCAGGCTATTTTTCTCAATACCCATCAATACATTACGGGGCGTGCCGAAGAGGTGGCCCTCAATTACCAATCGGGACTCGCCCAGGCGCCCCTGAAGGAATTGCTGGCCCAAGCCAGGGAAAAGGATCTCGCCTTACAGCGGACTACCCAGGGTATACATCGAGATGATCTGGAATTCACCCTGGAAGGTCATTCCCTTAAGCGGTTTGGCTCACAAGGCCAACGCAAATCTTTTATCCTGGCACTCAAGCTGGCGCAATTTGAAATACTGCGTCAGAACAAAGGCAGTCAACCCCTGCTGCTGCTTGATGACCTTTTTGACAAACTGGATCAACAACGGGTCACAAAGCTTCTTCGCCTCCTTACCGCCGGACAATACGGCCAGTTATTCCTCACCGACACCCATCCGGAGCGTGTGGAGCACCTGGCCCGGGAATTGCAAGTGGATTACCGGATGTTTACGGTATCCGGTGGCCTGGTTTCTACCACAGAAGGGTAACATCTGTTTTTTCCTTTTCCAGTTATTCACCCATAAAATAAGGTTGTTTCCACTCCTTTTTCCGGCATTAAGCACCCTTGCTTGCCAGGGAACCACAGGTTTTGTAAATTCCGCTGCCGGATTACTAATGGCCATAGGGACACAGAAAACTATGCAACAGGTATACCGCCGACAGGGGTTGAGTTTTCTCTTAATTGGCGTATTGTTCTGGCAATGCGCAGGGAGCTTATTGCTTTTTCAGTGTACCCTGCACCAGCATCGCCGGGAAACCTTTTATCAGCTGGCTGCAGCGGACTTTACCCTCCCCTTAAAAACCCTTTCCTGGCACAAAAATCATCCGAATCCCACCATTCGTTGGGTTAATACCCGGGAATTCCGCTATAATGGCAAGATCCAGGATGTTGTCCGGCGCACGGAAACGGATACCACCATCACTATCTTCTATTTAACCGACGAAACAGAGGAAAACCTGCTTACCCAGTGGGGGAATCGTTTTTACTTTGATCAACCACTGGGGGAGTCATCCCAAAATTATCACTTGCTTGGCTGGACATTGTGGGGACAGTCCTATCTTCCATCTACCTTTTCGCCAGGGATGTTCGCCTTGCTTAGTAAAGTAACAAGCGTCCGATCAATGATGGGATTTGTACTGTTTGGGATAGGCGTCAAACCACCCACACCACCTCCCTGGAAGTAATTATCCTCCCTTTATCCATTTTCTGGAAGGTCACCCTTTTAAGAGACTGCACCTGCTGATTTGTCCTTACCCGTACCGTAATGGACTCCCGGATAATGGATAAAAAGATACTCTTAGTTTACTTTCCAGAACATCTGATTCTCAGCGGCAGCGATACCTTCCGTTGTTGGTTTTGAGGATGGATTCAATATTCCTGATGATGAAAAAAACAATCCTGTTCATAGGCACATTGTTTTGTCTCGTTTCACTCAGCGCCCAATCAGCGGCCCGCGTAAAAGTGAAAGACGCTCAAACGGGTCTGCCCCTACCCTACGTCACAATATTCAGTACTAACCCCTCCCTACAGGCAGTTACCGATGAAACCGGCCAGGCCGATTTACAAGCTTTCTCCAGTGCGGCCGCCATTCAATTTGTTTACCTGGGTTACGAGCCTCATACCAGCAGCTACCAGGAAGTAGTGGCACAAGGCTTTGTGGTAAGCCTGGAGCCTATCGACTTAACGCTAGAAGAGGTGGTGGTTGCTGCTAACCGCTGGGAGCAGGACAAGCGGCTGGTTCCCAATAAAATTGCCAGTATCCGACCTGGAGAAATTACGTTTCAAAACCCCCAGACGGCTGCCGATCTATTGGCAATTACCGGGGATGTTTTTATCCAGAAAAGTCAACAAGGGGGTGGTAGCCCGATGATCAGAGGTTTCGCCGCCAACCGTGTACTCATTGTTGTCGATGGCGTACGCATGAACAATGCCATTTTCCGCAGTGGAAACTTACAAAATATCATTTCGCTGGATCCACTGGTCACCGAGAATGCCGAAGTGATCTTTGGCCCAGGATCGGTTATTTACGGAAGTGACGCCGTAGGTGGGGTGATGGATTTCCATACCCTGACTCCAGAGGTAGGGGCGCCCGGGTCGCGACGTCTGGGGGGAAGTGTAATGGCCCGGTATTCCAGTGCAGGGCAGGAAAAAACAACCCATGCGCACCTCACTTATGGCCAAAGTAATTTTGGGGGCGTCACCAGTATCAGTTATAGCGACTTTGGGGATCTGCGCATGGGAAGCAAGGGTCCGGAGGAATATCTGCGCTCCTGGTATGCCGGCCGCAGCAACGGAAAGGATACCGTATTTTCCAATCCCGATCCACTAATCCAACGCACTAGTGGCTACCGCCAGCTTAATTTGATGCAAAAGCTGCGCTGGCAACCGACCCCCCACTGGGATCTGCAATACGGAGGCCACTACTCCACTACTACTGATGTGCCCCGCTACGACCGCCTTATTGAATTGCGCAACGGTGTGCCCCGTTCGGCCGAATGGTATTATGGCCCACAGACCTGGATGATGCACAACCTTCAGCTACGCCATCAACGGGAAACCGCCCTTTTTGACCAGATACGGCTAACCACAGCCTACCAATACCTGGAGGAAAGTCGCCACGATCGCAGCTTTAACCGGTCAGCGGTTCGCCACCGAACGGAACAGGTGGATGTCATTACCGTTAATATTGATGCCGATAAAAAACTGACCGAGCGGCAATCGCTTTTCTACGGAGTGGAATGGATGTGGAATGGCCTGCGATCCACCGCATACCAGGAAAACGTGAACAGCGGGGCTATCAGTCCATTGAGTACCCGCTATCCGGATGGCTCGCGTATGCGGTTTGGGGCCGCTTATACCAACTATCGCAATGAACTACAGGAAGCACTTACATTACAGGCTGGCCTTCGCTATACAATTACCGGGCTGGATGCCACGATTGATACCTCGTTTTTTCCATTCCCCTTTGTCGATGCCAACCTCAGTAATGGAGCTTTGAATGGTAGTTTGGGAATCGTATGGAGGCCATCGGAAAACTGGCAGTGGAATACCAATTTGTCTACCGGATTCCGGGCGCCCAATATTGATGATGTAGGCAAGATATTTGACTCCGAACCGGGCTCGGTTATCATTGCCAACCCTGATTTACGCCCTGAATATGCCTATAGTGCTGAATTAGGGTTAGCCTATGCCGGAAATAATCGGGTTAAAATCGAATTAACAACGTTCTACACCGAGTTACGCCAGGCTATGGTGCGCAGACCATTCACCCTTGATGGTCAGGATAGCATCCTCTACGATGGAGTTCCTAGTCAGGTCCTGTCCATTCAAAATGCCGCCCGGGCCTTTGTTTACGGAATCCAGGCGAGTGCCCAGACTAAATGGGGTAAGGGATGGAGTATGCGCGGACAAATCAACTGGCAAAGAGGCCGAGAGCAGGACGATGAAAATGACACCTATGTCCCCTTGCGGCATGCAGCCCCCGCTTATGGCCTTGTCCAACTTCAATATGCCCGGCAGGGTTGGCGGTTTAGCCTGCAATACCTGTTTAATGCCGAAATACCCTTTGCTGATCTGGCGCCATCGGAACAGGAAAAACCCGCAATTTATGCGCAAGATGATGCAGGAAACCCATATTCTCCGCGATGGTATACCCTAACGGCCCGGGGCAGTTACCTGCTCAGTACGCAGTGGCAATTTACCCTCGCCCTGGAAAATATTACCGACCAACGGTACCGGCCCTACTCCTCCGGAATTGCTGGCCCCGGACGTAATTTAGTATTGTCAGCCACTTACCGGCTGCCCTAAATGGGAGAGGAGGCACATGGATAGTGTGCCTCCTCTCTGCATATGATATGGTTTCTTCTAGGCAAAAGCACAGATAACGCCGCCCATCAATGCCAGACATACGGCCCAATAACCGCCATTGATCAAAATGTATTTCCAGCCTTTGCGCTCAAACAGCGCATTGACACCCAGAATGGGCATTGCAAAAAACAGGCCGTCCAAGAAACCATGGAGCGCACCATGCTTAAAGGTCCGGAAATTGTTGCCATACTTGCTCATGAAGTCAGCAATAAAGGCACCGGTTGTTGATGTAGGATCCATGAACGTAGGGTCATCGGCAAAAATGGAATACACGTGGTATTGATGAACTACGGTAAACTGAACCGCCATTGCGATGAAAACACTGAACAGGTAGGATACGCCAAAAATCACGGCCATATTGGCCCCTTTCATTTTTTCTTCGGTCATTTCGGCTGCCTGCATCCAGGCAGTACCAAATGTTTTCGGATTGTACCAGGCAAACCCTACCACCATGGGTATCAGGGCTGCTGCCAGCAGGATAGGGAAATTAAAATCCATAATGTGAATTGTTTGTTTAAGCAAACAAAATAAACAATTAATTTCAAAATTATAATCTTTTGTGTTATTTTTTAACTAGTTAAATACCCTGTGCCATAGAATGTCTATCTTTCTCCTGAATCGCCCTTTATTCTCTGAAATTTCACCAGCATGATCAATCGCCGTAAATTCCTTCACCGGGCTCTCGCGGGGTCCTTAACCTTGACTTCCCTGACGCGGGCCTTGAGTAAATCGACTACTCTAACATCCAAATCAGCCCAGGGTAAGAAAAAAGGAAGCCTCCCGGTAACCATTGCCACCTGGCCAAATGAGGGAGCAACTGCTGCTGCCTGGGAAGTATTGGCTCGCGGTGGGTATGCCCTCGATGCTGTTGAAGCGGGAGCCCGAGTTCCGGAAGCGGATCCAGCAGATAGCAGTGTGGGCTACGGCGGTCTGCCGGACCGTGATGGTCATGTTACCCTGGACGCCTGTATCATGGACGAAAAGGGAAATGCCGGTAGTGTTACCTTTTTGGAAACTATCCTGCATCCCATTTCAGTAGCCCGACGGGTAATGGAGAAGACACCTCACGTCATGCTAACGGGTGAAGGAGCTTTACAATTTGCCATTGCGGAAGGATTTCCCCAACAGGAGATGTTAACGGATAAAGCCCGCGCTGCCTGGGAAAAATGGAAAGCCGACAACAACTACCAACCCGGCAACCACGATACGATTGGTATCCTGGCAATTGATCAACAAAAGCGGTTGGCAGGAGCTTGCACCACCAGTGGTTGGGGGTTCAAAATGCATGGCCGGGTAGGTGATTCTCCGATCATCGGAGCCGGCTTGTATGTCGACCCTGAAATAGGTGGCGCTTGTGCCACCGGGTTGGGCGAAATGGTCATGAAAACCGTGGGCAGCTTCCTTGCTGTAGAACTGATGCGCCAGGGCGCGTCTCCGGAAAAAGCCTGCCGGGAAGTTGTCCAGCGAATTGCCCGTCGCTATGGGGATTATCTGGACCGGGAGAATCAGCAGGTAGGCATTATTGCCGTAAACAGCGAGGGTGTTCATGGAGCCTGGTCGTTCCGCAAAGGATTCTCCTATTCCGTTTTTCAGGATGGCAAAAGCCAGGTACTGGAAAGCAAGTATGACAGGGATTGATTCCCCTGCTTTTTAATGCTATCTTTAGGGAAATGAATATCCGTGGCTAACAAACCGTCCGAACAACCGCTTGCCGAGGTTCTCGAAGAACTGATGAACCATTACCGGATGAAAAACGGGATCAGCCTGGCCCGGATCAAAGCGGCCTATGCCCACATGATGGGGCCGGTGATTACCCGGCATACCCGGGAAATCCGGTTAATCCAACGCAAGCTTTACCTATATATTGAATCTCCTGCCCTCCGCCAGGAGCTTAGCTACGGCCGCGACAAAATCCGACGCATGGTGAATGAAGAACTCCGGGAAGACTACCTCGAGGAAGTGATTATCAAGTAAGGCAGGTGTTGGTTGCGAAAGGCCGTTTATCTGGTTTAGAAGGCTGAGAAAGTTTAGAGACACACCTACGGTGTCCAGACGGACAAGCCTGGTTTAGAACGTTGGTTTATGGAGTTTATGCCGCTCACTATCGTTCGCTCGGTTTATATCGTTCGCTGCGCTCACTTGGTTTATGAGGTTTATTTTTTAGCCAACAACTGCTAACGCGCTGACATCAGGTTTATACCGCTTTGCTCAGTTTATGACCGTTCGCTAACGCTCACTAGGTTTTTGGGGTTTATATCACTCACTGCGTTCGCTCGGTTTATCGGGTTTATTTTTTAGCTAACGCGCCAAAACCTAACACGCCAACGCGCTAATACCCGACTCGCCGCCAACAAATTGGAACGTACAGGGTATTCTAAAATAGAAAAGCGCAATGTCAACTCCAGGCCGACATTGCGCTTTTCGATAGATTAGGCTTCCTTACGGAATCACCTGATCTTTCTTGGGTAAGTCGCCGTTGAGGAAACGCGTTTTCCCTTTTTTCTTACCTACAGTTTTCATGGCTACTTCCACGGCTTTCTCCGCGTTCAGGGATCCACCTGTTACGGAAAGGTCGCTAAAGGGAACCATTTCTTCGCCACCGGGGAGGGTTACTTTACCCGTATACTTCACTGCAGAATCCATAATCACCTCTTTAACCTGATCGGCAGACAGATCAGGAAAGTAGGAGCGCAGAATAGCCGCGGTACCGGCTACCATCGGTGAAGCCATACTTGTACCGGGGTAGCTGTCGTATTGGTTACCGACAACCGTAGAGTAAACATCAACCCCAGGAGCAAATACATCAACCCGATCTTTGCTGTAGTTGGAGAAAGAGGCAGCCAGGTCATCGCCACCACGCCAGTTCAAGGCACCCACTTCAATCCAGTTTTTGGCGTATTTGGGGCCGAACAATCCTTTTTTAGCAAATTGATCGTTGGGGTAGTTATTGGTTGCCGTATTTTCGGAGCCGTCGTTACCTGCCGCATGAACGAGGAGTACGTCATTTTTTAAAGCGTATTTAATCGCCTTATCAACGACATCTTTGTGGGGGGAATAGCCCTTTCCGAAGCTCATATTGATCACTTTCGCGCCATTGTCTACGGCGTAAATAATCGCGTTAGCGACATCTTTATCGCGTTCGTCGCCATCAGGAACGGTGCGAACCGACATGATCCGGACATTATTGGCGACGCCGTCAATGCCAATATTATTGTTACGTACCGCACCAATAATCCCTGCCACGTGAGTGCCGTGATTGGCATCCGGGCCGCGAACATCGTTGTTGCCGTAGTAGCGTTCTGACAAGTCATTGTAGTTATCGCCGACCAGGGCACGAGGATCAAAATCTGGATTATAGTTGTAGTTCAACTGCCCGTCAAAATATTCATAGGCCTCGTCAATATCCTTGACAAAATCCTGGAAACTGATTCCCTGCTCCATCTGCCCGATCATAATCTGGGTTAGGCGCTGTACCATTTGATCGTCCGACTTAACCTGCTTAAGATCATCGGCGGTAACATTTGTGGATTTGCCCAACTGCTCGATTAGTTGCTCCATAGCCCCTTTGAGGGTTTGGTAAAGCGGGAATTGCTGAGACAAGGAAGCACGCTTAGATTCAATCGTTTCTTTCATGTCCAGATACTGATCGTACTCCTTTTTTTCCTTTTTGGAAAGCTTATCCCGGTCGGCATTGGCATATTTCTTCCCATACTGTACATAAAGGCGGGTGACTTCGAGATTGTCGTGGTAGATATTTTCCCCGTTGGCATTGCCAATGAAATTCCAGCCGTGAATATCATCTACATACCCGTTCTTATCATCATCAATACCATTCCCAGGAATTTCACCAGGGTTTACCCACATGACATCCTTCAAATCTTCATGTTCGTAATCCACACCAGAATCGATGACGGCAACGATCACTGTTTCACCTTTCTTTCCTGCCAGGCGCTTGTAAAGGGATTCGGTTCCCAAACCGGGAATACCATCGCGGGAAGGATCGAGGTTAAACCAATTTGCCGGGGCATTATCTTGTGCATTAGCACCTGTCAGCACAAGTGCTAACAGCATAATCAATATCATTTTAAGTTTCATCATGAAAAAGGTATTCAACTGTTTTACGTATTATGTTCCAGTAACTTTTCTAAGTTAATCCGGGTTTTGGTGCTGCTCAATGAAAACTTTTCTGTTAACGATCAAGGGGTATGGTAAAATTTTGCCGCAAATTAGTAAAAAGGGCAGGTATCCTGTTTTTTTTCGCAAAATGACCGCAGAATCTCGACAAAACAAATTCATTTCACCCTCGCTACCCATTGACAAGGTCATTTGAAGAAGGATAGCGGGGCTTGCTAAACCAGCGCATGTAAATTGCTATGCTTATCTTGCCGACCGAAATGAGAACAGCACTGCGCCTCCTAAGGTTTTACGGAACGTTTATCGTCCGCTGGTTACACTATTACCATAGCGCTCTGACGATCTATGACCTGCATTCCCCATTGGCAGTTACTTTTTACCAGGCAGCCCTGCGTCCGCGTAGGCCAGCAAAACAACTCCGGAAAATCGAACGGTTACGGCGCCAATTATTGCAGGATCGGGAGTCCATCCCGATTACCGATTTTGGTGCCGGTTCACAGGCGAATCCTTCCAGCCAGCGCACGGTGCGCAATATCACCCGCTTCGCCCCGGTTTCACCGCGTTTCGGTCGTTATCTACATCGACTGGTAGCCTATCGAAAACCAGCCGTTGTAGTCGAGTTGGGAACTTCTTTGGGGCTTTCTACAGCTTATTTAACGATGGGACTTCCTGCTGGTGGAAAAGTACATACCCTGGAGGGCTGCCCGGCTACCCTGGCCCTGGCCCGGAAACATTTCCAACAGCTGGGCCTGACCGAGTTAATTCATACCTATCAAGGCTCTTTTCGGGACCAATTACCGCAGGTACTGGCAACCCTGCCCCACGTGGATTTGATTTTCATTGATGGCGACCACCGATTAGGAGCTACTCAGGAGTATGTGAGTCAAATTTTACAAAAGGCTCATGCGCAAACCGTGCTGGTCCTGGCCGACATTCATTGGTCGGCAGCTATGGAAGAAGCCTGGACTACGGTAATGGCTTTACCACAGGTATCCCTGACCATAGACCTTTTCCATTTGGGTATTTGTTTCTTTGACCCGGCCTTACGGGAAAAACAACATCTGGCCCTCGTTCCACATTGGTGGTGGAAGCCCTGGCGAATTGGGTTGTTTGTCAGTTGGTAGGTTATTGGTTTCTAGTTTTTTACCCGCCAAAGCTAAGCGCAGGAGGGCTTGTTACTGGTTACTCGTTACTCGTTTTTGAGTGCCTGGCAGCTGATTTCTGCTCACTGCTCACTGCTCACTGCTCACTGCTCACTAAAAAACGTTGAACTGTTTATTAAATTCCCTCCGACTTCCATAGCCCACCATAGGCGGACAAGCTTGGCGTAGGCGGGTCGCCTCACCCTTCACGCCTCACTCCTCAGTTGACAAAACACTAGGCCCCCCCCTGACCGGCTGAACGATTTTTGAACCCTATTGATTTTTTATTAAACAGGAAGGAGTTCTTATCCAATTTAAAGGCGGAGACATCATCAAGCGTCAGCAGGTTAACTGGCGTATGCGCGCGTTCCTCCAGGGAAAGGGCAGCCAGGCGAAGGTTCTGGTTCTTGATGGCCTCATTGACCAGGTTGCGTACCGACCGCGCGTTACCGAAATATTTATCGCGGTACTCATACATAAATGCCAGGTAGTCCTTCAAATGCTGTTCGGCTTCGGGAGTAGGCAACAAGCCCTTCTCTTCCAGCATCAGCAGAGCAATTTGGGCCAACTCTTCGGGGGAGTAATCTTCAAAGCGCAATACCTTGTCGAAGCGACTGCTTAATCCTGGGTTAGCCTTGAGAAAGACTTCCATATTGTCGATATAGCCGGCAACAAAAACAAAGAATTGTCCCCGGTGATCTTCCATCCGTTTGAGGAGCGTCTGGATAGCTTCGTCTCCAAAATCACCATGAGCACCCCCCGTTTTGGAAGTCAGAGCATAAGCTTCATCGATGAATAAGACTCCGCCAAGGGATTCTTCAATTTTCTCGTTAGTTTTAATGGCGGTCTGCCCAACGTATCCAGCAACCAAACCCTGCCGATCTGTTTCAACCATATGGCCTCGTTCCAGCATACCCAGCGATTTGTATATTTTCGTGAGTATGCGGGCCACTGTCGTCTTACCCGTTCCGGGGTTACCAATAAATACCGTATGGAGGAAAAAACTATTGAGAACATCCTTTTCGGTCTCCCGGTAAAAACGAACCAGGCGGACCAACTCATTAATTTGCGCTTTGATTTTATCCATCCCGATAAGCCGGTTGAGTTCAATCAAAGACTCGTGGAGAAGAGCTTCATCCACCGGGATGGCTGGTAATTCGCGCTGGGTGCGCAGATCGATCCGATTGACATCAACCAGGGTTATTGTTTCCAGGGCTTCTTTTTCTGAAGCTCGGGGGTTCTCCTGGCTCATAATTCGCAACCCCAGATTCACTTTTCCTTTCTCAATCAGATCATACACAAAGCGGGCATTACCAAAGGTACGATCACGCGTACGGAATGCATTGACGATAATTTCATCAATCCGCACTTTCGCCTCCGGAGTAACCTTTACCAGCTTTTGCTGCGCAGCAAAATCCGCGATCAGCGATAATTCCTGAGGCAGGTAATCTGAAAACTCAAAATAGAGTTTGAACCGCGATTTCAACCCTGGATTAGAATCGAGGAACTGGTGCATCTCTTTAGGATAGCCGGCAACAATAACCGCCAGATCACCCGGGCCATTCGACAACTCCTTAACCAAAATTTCGATCACCTCACGGCCAAAGTCTTTGGTATCATCACTGGAACGGGCCAGCGCGTAGGCCTCATCGATGAAAAGAACGCCTCCACGGGCTTTCTCGATGGCCTCCTTAACCTTCGGGGCTGTCTGGCCGATGTATTCACCAACCAGGTCCACCCGGTCTACTTCATGTACATGCCCTTTGGTAAGCAGGCCCATCTTCTTATAGAGCATGCCCATCATTCCGGCTACCGTCGTTTTCCCGGTCCCAGGATTCCCAATAAATACCGAGTGAACATTGATGCGTTCCTGTTCGTCGAAGCCTTTATCTTTGCGCAGCTGAAGGAATTTAATGTAGTTGGCATGGTCGCGCACCTGCTGTTTGATATCACTGAGGCCAATCAGGGCATCGAGTTGCGCCATAACATCATCAAATGTTTTGCGATCTTCTTCGGGCTGATTCAACACTACCGGCCGGTCGCGATGCGGTAACCATACCGAATTGATCCCTTCCTCAAATTCTTCGTCGACCTCAAAGGGAACCACGGCGAGCAGGCGATCCATAAAGACAACTTCCGCAGTATAGCGATCCATTCGCCAGGACCCCTTGACGTTGGACCCCCAGCCTGCCGTAATCTTGATCAGCTCGTCCTTTTTTTCAACGCGGTGCAGGCGGATGACCTGCCCCTTTAATTCGCGGGCATCGTTGTAAAACTTAACGAATAACTCGCATTGCCAGGGTTTGAGCTGATAGAGATTATGCATCAGTATCTCCAAATAGATGTAGCGGGTTTCTTCATTATGAAAAACCTTGTAGTAAAGGCGTTCATCTTCCGTTACATCATCATAGGGGCCTTCGTAGAGGCGTAGCGACTGGATTTCGAAGTAGGGATTATCCACGGGGGGACCAGTCCGGTCAACGTCTTCGACGTAGAAATACTTGGTACCCACCTTCTCGCCCTCAATATAAACCTCCCAATAATAGGTTCCTTTTTTCCAAAAAGCACCTTCCGTCTTGTTGCCCCACCCCTCCCGGATGTAAACGACATTGTCGTACTTACTAACTTTTTTATGCAGAGGCAGGTCACAAATTTCCTTCCGGCCTTTCTTAAGCGAAAAACATTTCAACTGAACGTTTATCTCCCAATCATCGATATCAAAATACTTGTTATAAAAAGCTAACTCAGCATAAATATAGGACGTATCAAACCGATCGAAGACCTGGCGATATTTCTTTTTATTATCGGCCAGCCATTCTGTAGATGCATAAACCCGCAGTTCTTTGAACTTATATTTCTTAAACCCTTCTTGTTGATATTCTTCGATCATCGCCCGTCTATTTCCTATTCATGTTTTCGTAGATACTAATATGGCATTTTTTGGGAAGAAAGTAAATTGGAGACCTTAAAAAGAAGGTTCTTTGACAAATCCTGTGATTTAGAGTCAAGGCGAAAAGAAAATCAATGTTTCCTTGCTCCTCCGCTAAAGCTACGGCGGCACGCGGATGGTCACTTTTGCTTTCCTTTTCGCCTTGACCACGAAATTTGTCAAAGAAGGAAAAAGAAAAAACCAGCCTCCCGATTTGGAAATTTGGCAATTGACGGGTAAGGTCTTAAATTCAGGCTGCGGAAAAAATAAGGCATGGTACAGCAGGAATGGAAAATCCCAGTTTTGGTGGAGCATATTGTCTGGGACGAAAAGCCTCAGTTCAACCTGCGCCCCTTATTTGTGCCGTATCCGGTGGTAGTCCAACCACGCTACCAGGACGCCGTATTGTTATTCCAGCGCGACATTCGGCGCCAGTTGCTAAACTGGCAGGTCAATCGCGACAACCTGGATGATCTGTTGTGGTACCTGTTTAACCCACAACGGGAAGAAAAAACGATCCACTATTATTTTCAGCAGGGCAGCATTCACCAGAAAATAACCTATCTGGCCATCTTTTTTCAGGTTCGTAATCTACCGGTGGTGCTATTACCGGCCATGGACAATACGCTGTTATTGTTGCCCGCTGACGAAAAGCAATGGGAGCCGTATATCCACCAGCAGGTGCATCAATACCTGTGGGGGTTAATGCAGCAGGAAGGCAATGATTTTTCCTGGGGACGCTGGGAAGCACGGCGGAAGGATTTCATTACCGAAATACCCATTAAGGTAGACTTGGAATTCTCACCCAACCGATTCCAGGAAGAAGAGGTACCGAACTGGCTAAGCCAGCTGCTTGCCCCCCAGCGCTTTGAGGGGCAAGCGGAATTGTACAAAGTAGGCACTCATCTCAATGAACGTTACCCGCATCAGTTACAGCGGGCTTTTCTCAGGGAAGAATGGGTAGAGAAAATCCATCACCTGATATTTCGGGCTACCCCAGTTCCCTTAGTTCTGGTAGGTGAAGAGGGCGTCGGGCGCCATACGCTGCTGGAGGAAGCGCTCTATCGTTATCTTGAGCCGTTGGCTGGCGATGAAGAAGAAACTCCCAGCAGTGTTTGGCTCGTTGATCCGGCGCGGATCATTGCCGGCATGAGTGTTGTTGGATATTGGGAAAAACGACTGGAGGCAATTATTGCCTATCTGCGTAAGACCTCCCACAAGCAGGTACTAGCCCATAAAATGGTCGTGGACAACCCGGTAGCTCTTTTGCGGATCGGGCGTTCAGCCAGCGGCAAAATGACCCTTAGTGACGCCATCAAACCCTACCTGGAAAAGCGCCAACTACCCCTGATTCTCCTTGCAACCCCCAGTGAATGGGATCTCATGCAGGAACAAGACCGGAGTTTTTGCGATTTGTTCCAGGTAGTTCGGATTCCGGAACCTGATCCAACTACTGCGGTACGCATTGTTCTGGAGGAACGCAAGCAGTTGGAAACCAAACAAGGGGTTACTATTGATATTTCAGCGATCAGTCAATTGTTCTTTATTCACCGGAACTATCTCCAAAAACAGGCCCTTCCTGGCTCGGTTATCCGTTTGTTGCAGCAACTTTGTAGTAAACACCGTTCCGGGAAGATTGATGCCCTGGTGGTCCGCGATTCTTTCTCGCTAAGCAGCAGCCTTCAGGAACATATTTTCGATCCTAACTACCTCTTTGAAGAGGATGAGGCTTACCAATACTTAACCCGTTATATCGTAGGCCAGGAGGAAGCCGTGCGAGCGCTGGCTGATGTAGTCAACCTCTATAAAGCACGCCTGCAGAACCCCACCCGTCCTATCAGTTCCCTGTTATTCATAGGGCCTACCGGTGTGGGAAAAACCCAAGCGGCAAAAGTATTGGCCACCTATTTATTAGGACA
>JACJXV010000031.1 GCA_020636445.1 Lewinellaceae bacterium
ACGAAGTGGAAGCCCAAAAGGGCCTGAAACAAGGTATAGATAATATTGAATCATTACTTATAATAAATTAAAGGTATGTCAATAAGCATTCAAGTTACCGTCAACGGTAAGCAGTATACCAGCGAAGTTGCCCCCCGCGACCTGCTGGTCTACTACCTGCGTGATGCCCTCCGCCTTACGGGTACCCACGTAGGCTGTGATACCAGCAGCTGCGGTGCCTGTACCGTTCTGGTGGACGGACAGGCCGTGAAATCCTGCACCTTACTCGCCGCACAAGCCGATGGCTGCCAGGTAACCACTATCGAAGGGTTAGCTTCCGGTGATACGCTGCACCCGCTCCAGGAAGGTTTCCGGGAAGAACACGGGTTACAATGTGGATTCTGCACGCCCGGCATGATTATGCTCGCCGCAGATTTGCTGCAACGCAATCCCAACCCCAGTGAAACGGAAATCCGGCATGCCCTCGAAGGGAATTTCTGCCGCTGCACTGGCTATCACAATATCGTGCGCGCCATTCAGCATGCCGCCCATAAAATGCAAGGACACCCAAAAACGACTATAGCATGACTTACATAGGTAAATCCGTGAAGCGTGTCGAAGACCAACGCTTCGTCACCGGGCAAGGACATTACACCGATGATATAGTACTTCCCGGCATTACCCACGCCTGCATTCTACGCAGCCCTTATGCCCACGCCCGAATCCGCAATGTAGATACCACCACGGCGGCTTCCATGCCTGGCGTAGTAGCTATTTTTACGGGAAAAGATATCGCCGCGACAGGTATTGTAGGCGTTCCGACCGGCTGGCAAGTCAATTTCCGCAACGGCGACCAAATGAAAGAGCCTCCCCATCCGCTCCTCGTTGCCGACAAAGTTCGCCACGTTGGCGACAGTGTTGCCATTGTCATTGCCGAATCCTACGCGCAGGCTAAAGATGCTGCCGAAGCAATCGACGTCGACTATGATGTTTTGCCTGCCGTAGCTAATCCCGCAGCAGCAGCCCAACCCGGCGCGCCCCTCGTCCACGACTCAGCCCCCGGCAATGTTTGTTTCGACTGGGAACTCGGCAACCCGCAGGCCGAAGTCGACGCGGCCCTGGCCAGCGCTCACCATGTCACCAGCCTGGATATTATCAACCAGCGCATGGTACCCAATGCCATAGAACCCCGGGCCGCGATCGGGCATTACGAAACGGCTGGCGATAAATACACCTTATATACTACTTCCCAAAACCCGCACCTGACGCGCCTGCTGATGTGTGCGTTTGTCCTCGGTATTCCCGAGCACAAAGTCAGAGTGGTTGCCCCTGATGTGGGTGGTGGGTTTGGCAGTAAGATATTCCATTACACGGAAGAAGCGCTGGTTACCTGGTGTTCCCGCCAAATTAAGCGGCCGGTGAAGTGGACCGCCGAACGCAGCGAGAGCTTCATCACCGATGCCCATGGCCGCGATCACGTTACCAAAGCCCAGATGGGTTTTGATGCGGACGGCAATATTGTTGCGCTTAAAGCCTCTACGTACGCCAACCTGGGAGCGTACCTCTCAACCTTTGGCCCGGCAGTACCTACGTATCTGCATGGCACCCTGCTCCAGGGATTGTATACAACCCCGAAGGTATATGTTGAGGTCTATGGTATGTTTACCCATACGGTAGCCGTCGATGCTTATCGCGGTGCCGGCCGGCCAGAGGCTACATACATTTTGGAGCGCCTTCTGGATACCGCCGCCCTGGAAATGAAGGTTGATCCGGCCGAACTGCGGCGGAAAAACTTTATTCCCGCGTTCGATGGCGTGAATCAACCCGGCTACCAAACCCAGGTGGCACTGCAATACGACAGTGGCAACTATGAACCCGTTCTTGACCGGGCCCTGGAAATGGTTGGCTACGACCAATTCCGAAAAGAACAGGCCGAAGCACGCAAACAGGGTAAACTGCTGGGCATCGGCATCTCCACTTACATCGAAGCTTGCGGTATTGCACCTTCAGCCGTCGTTGGGGCGCTTGGTGCCCGGGCCGGTCTTTATGAGTCTGCCCAGGTACGCGTCCAACCCACCGGTAAGGTCAGTGTCTACTCCGGGTCCCATTCCCACGGACAAGGGCATGAAACGACCTTTGCACAGGTCGTTGCCGACCGGCTCGGCATTCCTATGGAAGACATAGAAATCGTCCATGGCGACTCCGAATCCGTTGCCTTTGGTATGGGCACCTATGGGTCGCGATCGCTCGCAGTTGGGGGAAGTGCTATTGTTAAGAGCATTGACAAGGTACTCGAAAAGGGAGCTAAAATCGCTGCCCACAAACTGGAAGCAGCGGTTGAAGATCTCGACTATGCCGGCGGTAAATGGACGGTAAAAGGCACCGATAAGAGCATTGGATTCGGTGATATTGCCCTAACCGCTTATGTGCCCCATGACTATCCCCAAGGCCTGGAGCCTGGACTTGATTTTAGCAGTTTCTACGATCCGGCCAATTTCACCTATCCTTTCGGCGCGCATATTGCTGTCGTCGAGGTGGATCCGGATACCGGGAAAGTGACGCTCAAGCGGTTTATTGCGGTGGATGACGTAGGCAATGTCATTAACCCGATGATCGTTGATGGGCAAATTCATGGGGGCTTAGCTCAGGGTATTGGCCAGGCCTTGTTCGAAGGGGCGCTTTACGATGAGAATGCGCAGCTGATTAACGGGTCGTACATGGATTATACCATGCCGCGGGCCGATGATCTGCCATCCTTTGAAATTGACCGGAAGATAACCCCTTGCCCGCATAATCCACTGGGGGTAAAAGGGGCAGGTGAAGCCGGCTGTATTGGCTCAACGCCTGCCGTTGTCAACGCAGTGATGGACGCCCTGGCACCTTTTGGTATAAAAAAGGATCTGACGATGCCCCTTACCTCTGAAAAAGTATGGCGCGCCATGCAGGGGTAATTTCATTTCAACTATTCCGGGTAAAAGCCCATGCAGGCTTTTTATTCGGCAAAACATAAAACCATGATTCCAACTGCATTCGCATATAAACGCGCCCATTCGGTAGAGGAAGCCCTCAGCCTGCTGGCCGCGCACGGGGAAGAAGCCAAAATTCTGGCGGGTGGCCATAGCCTGATTCCCGCACTCAAGCTTCGCCTCAATCAACCGGAAATGCTCATCGATATTGCCCGAATCCCCGCCTTGCGGTATATCCGGCAAGCCGGTGACCATATCGCTATTGGCGCTGCAACTACCCACGATGACATTGCTCAATCCGACCTGTTACAAAAACAGCAGCCCATTTATCCGCAAGCTGCCAAATTGATCGGGGATATTCAGGTGCGCAATCGGGGTACCCTGGGCGGAAGTATTGCCCATGCTGACCCTTCCGCTGACTGGCCGGCCGTACTCCTGGCAACCGACGCTCAGGTGGTCATCCAGAGTGCCCAGGGCGAACGGGTAGTAGGAGCCGCCGACTTTTTTACCGGCTTTTATTCCACCGCGCTGGAAGCCGGCGAGCTTGTTACTGAAATCCAGGTGCCCTTGCTGCCCCCTGGTACCAAGGCTTCCTACCAGAAATTTATGCAGCCTGCTTCCCGGTTTGCCATTGTGGGCTGCGCGGCGGTGGTTACCCAAAGTGGGGGTACTTGTTCGCGCGTCCGGGTTGCTTTTACCGGCTTATCCGATGCGGCCTTCCGCGATCAGGCTGTCGAAAGTGCCCTCACCGGTAAGGCAGCAGGGGCTGACGAGGTAGCTGCTGCTGCCCAGACCGCCGGTCAGGATGTAATGGTTCTCGCTGATCATTTCGCCAGCGAAGACTATCGCTTGCACCTGGCCCGGGTTATAGCTAAACGCGCCTTAACGGAAGCTACGCACTAATCGAACAACTTATTTACCATACCCGGGCGGTGGCCTGGCTGAGGAGATTTTCTGCTCTGCCAACCACCGCCCGCGGTTATTTTTTACTGCGCATTTTTCCTCGCTTATGCTTGAACATCCTGCTTTAGCAAATATCCGTGACCTACTGGCCAACCAGGGCTACATTTCAGAACCCGGAATCGTGATGTCGATTTTTTTGGCTATGGAGCTTCAAAAACCCCTGCTAATTGAAGGCCCTGCCGGGGTGGGAAAAACGGAAATTGCTAAAGTGATGGCCAAAGCCCTGGATACGGATCTGATCCGACTCCAGTGTTACGAAGGCCTTGACTCCACGCACGCACTTTACGAGTGGAATTACCAACAACAGTTACTCTATCTCAAAATGGAAGAGGGTACCAGTAAATCACTGGCCGAAAAAGAGCAACACCTCTTTCATGAACGCTTCCTGATGAAGCGTCCCCTGCTGCAGGCCATTACCCACGCACAAGCTCCCGTACTCCTGATTGATGAAGTGGACCGGGCCGACGAAGAGTTCGAAAGCTTTTTACTGGAGGTTCTTTCCGACTGGCAAATCACCATTCCTGAAATTGGCACCATCCAGGCTACTCATATCCCCCGGGTAATTATTACCAGCAACCGGGTTCGGGAACTTAGTGAGGCCCTGCGCCGCCGTTGCCTCTACCTCTGGATCGACTACCCTGATTTCGCCAAGGAACTCCAGATTGTCCGCAATCGCGTTCCCGGGATCGATGCCCAGCTGGGCGAGCAGATCTGCCGCTTTATGCAGGAAGTGCGGCAAATGCGTTTGGAAAAAGTGCCTGGTGTTGCCGAAACCCTGGATTGGGCCACCGCGCTGGCTAATCTTCATTTCGACCATCTCGATAAAGATATTGTCGAAGCAACGCTTGGTGTCGTACTGAAGGACTGGCAGGATGTGCGGCAAGTACAGCTTTCCCTCTCCGAACTGCTCGAAAAAACGGGCGTCCAGGCCAAATGGGACGAATAATAGTTCCTTTTTTATTTGTTAAAAAAATTTCACCACAATCCAATTATTGTCTTGCTCCTGACGTTATGCATGCGGCAGGGTATGCCTTGCTTATTATTCTTAGTTAGTAAAAAAACTATTGATTGGTTATGAAAAAAGATCAAGCGTTAATCGCAGCGGTGGTCATTCTCGCTTTGGCACTTATCGGTGTCGGCATCTGGGGATTCGGTCAGCGCAACAAAAACCAACAGCTCTCCCAGGAAAACATGGATTATAGCGGCGAAGTATCTCAGCTGCAAATCCTGCGGGATAGCCTCTTCCAAGAGGTTTCCACCCTGGAAAGCAACTACCAAAACCTGGCCAGCGAAAATGAGTCGCTGTCCGGCTCGTTAGCGGATACACAGAAAGAACTTTCGCAAAAAATTCAAGCGCTGAATGCTGCCAAAAGCAATAGCGCCAAACAAGCTAATGCACTGCGTGCAGAAATCCAGCAGTTGCTTTCTGTAAAAGCCGAACTGGAAAACTCTATCACGCGCCTGCAGACAGAAAACGATTCTCTCCGCACGCGGACGGGAGTACTCGAACAGGACCTTACCCTGGCAGAAGCCGATAAGGCCGCCTTGGCAAACCTGAACCGCACCATGCAGGACGAAGTGAAGAAACTGACGCTTGCCAACTTCAAGGCTTCTGCTTTCCAGGTGGAATTGCTCCAGAAAAATGCCAAGGCAACGGCTAAGTCGGGTCGCGCCCGCCAGATTCAAGTAAACTTCGACATGACCAACGTCCCTGAAGAATACCAGGGCGTCCGGACCATTTACCTGGCGATAACCGATGAACGAGGCACACCTATCGGTGGCTCCAGTATCTCCGAACGCGTAGTCGTCAATGGCCAGTCGATGGACCTGCTGGCTGTAGCAGCTAAAGAAGTGAACCTGGGCGCTAACCAACGTCTATCGTTCACCCACGACCTGGAAGACAAACTCAAAACCGGCTTCTACCGGGTGGCTGTCTATACCGACATTGGCTTGCTGGGTTCGGCGAACTTCCGCCTGCAGTAAACAGCGTTCTTCTCTGTTAAACGGGAAGCTAAACACGACATCCCGAACTTCGACACGGTTGAGGTTCGGGATGTTTTTTTTGGCCAAAACGAACTTACTTACTACTCCCCACTACATACCGAACTCCCTAACCACAAAAAAATGCCAACCCACTTCGAGGTTCTTATGCTTGCAAAAGCGCAACGTTTTGCGTAATTATGACCACACCATAAATAACAACTATGCTTATTCGTTTTTTTACCCTTAGCCTTACGCTTGGGAGTTTACTATCGATTAGCAGCAGCTGTATCCCCCAGAAGAAAGTCTGGGCCCTTGAAGATGGCTACCGAGTGCAATTGGATTCCTTAGCGGAGCGACTAGTCGGCGCACGCAGTGAGATCGCGCAACAGGAACTCTTACTCGCTGAGCGCAAGGGAGAGAACACGGCATTATTGGCCACACAGGATATGTTCATGAACCGGATTGACGCCCTCCAGGAAGAAATTGAACGCCTGCAACGCCAATCGTCCAACGAGCAAACCTCCCTGAGCCAGCAAATCAGAAGTCGCGATTCCCTGATCGCCGCCCGGGAAAGCCAATTACAAGCCCTTCGTGACTTTTGGGATCGCCAGCGTGAGCAGTTGCAGCAGATTGCCGCTATCCTTACGGATTCCTTACGCAGTTTTCCGACCGGTCAGGTTCGTGTTGATGCCAACAGTGCCCAAATCACGATTCAGGTAGCGGAAAGCCTACTCTTCCGGCCCGGAGTTACCAATAAAATCGAAGATAAAGGGATTCCCGTCCTGGCGAAAATAAGTGGTGTTTTAGGTCGCTATCCAACTCTCAGTATCGATGTTGTAGGGAATACCGATAATCAACCTCAGGGGCGTCGCAGTGTCGACAACTGGGATTTCGGTGCCCTCCGGGCGAACACCGTTGTGCGAAGCATCACCCGTGACTATGGATTAAGCACCAGCCGAGTCCTCGCAGGCAGCAAAGGAGAATTTGCACCTACCGCTTCCAATGAAACGGAAGAAGGTCGAACCCGGAATCGCCGTATTGAATTCATCATTGCCCCCCGCCTGGATGATCTCCTGCGGGATTCGCGGCGACTCCTTACCCGCTAACCGCCCAGGCATGTCGGAGCCCGCTGCAAACCTTCCGCTCACCCCGCGCTATACCTCCCTGAGCGCTCATGTGGTATCTTTTTGTCGTTTTCTGCGGCAAAATGGCTTTCCACTGGGCCCCGCTGAGGAGAGCCTGGCCTTGCAAGCCTTATCTCAACTCACTGCTTTTCGCCAACCTGAGGCTTTTCGGTTGTGCCTGAGAGCCACGCTGGCCCGGAGTAAAACCCAGCAACAACGGTTCGATGTGCTTTTCCCGCAATACTTCAAGGAACTGGAAAACGCGGTTGATGCCAAAACCAAAACCAAATCTCAGGGGGGTGACCCTAAACAAAAGCAACAAAAGGCGCCGACATTACAAGCCCTGAAAAGCTGGCTTTATGGACAAAATTCGCCCGAAGATGAGGTAGCTTTGGCCGGATACAGCGCTCAGGAGGCTACACACCAAAAGGACTTCGCCAATTTTACCGATGATGAACTGCGCGAAGTGTGGGGCCTGGTCCAGCAAATCGCCCGGACACTTGCCCTGCAACTGAGTCGCCGCTGGGAGCATACGCATCACAACCTGCGCCTTGACCTGCGTCGAACTATTCGCCGCAACCTGCGCCGGGGTGGGGAATTACTCGAATTAGCACACCGCCGCCCCAAACGCCACCGGCAACAACTGCTTGTTCTTTGTGATGTAAGTAAATCCATGGACCTTTACAGCCAGTTCTTACTGCAGTTTAGTTACGCTTTTCAGCAAGCTTACCGCCGGATAGAAACCTTTACGTTTAGTACGGACCTCCAACGCATAACGCCCCTGCTGCGTGGCCGTGATTTTCGTGCTGCACTGGAGGGCTTGCAACAACAGCAAGGCGGCTGGTCGGGCGGAACCCGTATCGGAGCTTCGCTGGCCAGCTTGTGCCAGCACTATCGGCGACTGCTGACCCGCCAGACCATCGTTATCATCCTGAGTGATGGCATGGATACCGGTGAAATTGAAACCTTATCCACCAGTATGCAAACGATTCACCGCAGAGCAGGGCGCGTAATTTGGTTGAATCCGCTGGCAGGCCGCCCCGGCTATACTCCCAGCACCCGTGGCATGGAAGCTGCCTTGCCCTATATTGATGTATTTGCGGCTGCACATAACGTTGAAAGCCTCCGAAGGCTGGCCCGATACTTAGCTAACCATCCCCGTTCAACTTCCCCAGTGCCAGGTGGCCCGGGACATAATATCCCTGCCTGATATTTATCAATGCGCAACCTCGAACAATAGCTTATTTTGGTCAAGCATTAGCACTTCGCAAGTTGTCATAATGGGAACGTTGCGCAAATAATCCATGTATATGATCAATCCACAAAATATCCAAACCGAAATTGACGCTGCCTACCTTTACGATAAACTTGCAGCAGCTGAAAAGGATGAGGTTGTCGCGCAGGTCTTGCGGGAAATGCACCAAATTGAATTGGGCCATGCCAACGCTTTTTGGGCAAAGTTGGGAAAAACCGCCGCTGATCCGCTACCTGCTCCCTCGCGGCGGGCACGTATCCTGAATAGCATTGGCCGCATATTTGGCTATAATTATGTCATGGGCGTTTTGCTGGATACCGAAAAAAGCCTGGCGCGGGCTACTGTATCCGCAAAACAACAGCGGCAACTTCCCGTTAGTGGCGATGAGGGTAACCATGTTCAAATCCTCAAAGCCCTTGCAACCCGCGGAGATGCTGTAACCGGAAGTCAGCTTGCCCGGTTTGAATCCCGACACCGAACAGTAGGGGGTAATGCCTTACGGGCTGCTGTACTCGGAGGAAACGATGGCCTGGTTTCTAATTTCAGCCTGGTGATGGGTGTTGCCGGAGCAACCGCAGGAGGAAACGAGGTGCTACTGGCGGGTACTGCCGGCTTACTGGCGGGTGCCCTTTCCATGGCGCTGGGCGAGTGGATCTCCGTAAAAAGCTCGCAGGAGCTAAACGAAAACCAGATGCAATTGGAGCTGGAAGAGCTTGAAACCAACCCCGAGGGGGAAATGCGTGAATTAGCCCTTATTTATGTGGCCAAAGGTATCCCCCCCGACCAGGCACAGACCATGGCCCAAGAATTGATGCAAAACAAAACCCAGGCACACCAGGTCCTGGTTCGGGAAGAACTGGGCCTCAACCCCGATGAACTAGAGGGCTCTGCACTGGAGGCCGCCGGATACTCTTTTCTGTTGTTTGCCATCGGTGCGGTTATCCCCCTGCTGCCCTTCTTCTGGTTATCGGGTATGACCGCAATCCTTGTAAGCACTTTTGTCAGTGCCCTGGGCCTTTTTGGCATTGGTGCCGCTATTACCCTTTTTACCGGAAAGAGTGTATGGTTTTCCGGTTTTCGCCAGGTCCTGTTTGGCTTAGCTGCTGCAGCGATTACGTTCGGCATTGGTCACCTGATCGGTGTATCCTTGGCAGGATAAACAGCAACGATGAGTCATCCTGGATCTTGGTCTTATCGAGGGGCTTAAAGATGCTATAGTAGCATCTCTAAGCCCTTCGTGAGCGAATGCGCTAAGCCTGGATTATTGTCCCGGATGATAGGTTCGGGAGGCATTTTTACGAACATCCTCGGGATAAAAGTTCACGGTTTTGAATTCCCCATTACAAAACATCTCAGATTGATCGTTAAAGTGCGGGGAATTGGGATCGCCACTTTGCCCTCCCACAACAATCGAGCGTGCCTGAACCCGGGGACCGAATTCCACCACCGCCACAAAACTGTTGCCCGAAGTACCGTAACGCTTTTTCGTACCCGGATAAGTACGCGCCCCAAATGACGCGAGTGACCCCCAGGTGGCCGAGGCAAATCCTACGGGAATACTGGGCTGGTCGTCATCAAAGGTCGCCTGGATAGCACTGGTAATCCGCTGGCAGCGATTGACCGCCCCCCAGGGTGTTTGCCACTTACCAAAATCAACTTTCAGCGTTTGCAAGGCATTGCGCAAGGCTTGGGCTTTTTCCTCGGGGGTAGTGTTTGCCAACATGAAATCGATAAAGGTTATGTTCGTGAGCCTTCCTCCCCGGGGTGCACGCGACCGCGCTACTTGTGTTAAGTTTTCCGCCCAATAAGTAGCAACAGTAGTAGCTACCGAGGCAGTATCAAACCGAAAATCCCAGTTGCGCAGCAGGTTTAGTGCATCCCGTACGTCCGCATCCTGAGTACTGGTCATATTCGCAGGAAGCCCGCTTAACAGTCCGGGTAATAAAGCTTCAAAACCCGGCAATTCAGGGTCAAAAGCCGCCGTAATCAGGTTGTCGAGCGTCCAGTTGCTACCCCGGCTCAGTACTCTTACTGCGTGTATTCCCCGAAAATTTTCCGCATCAGGAGCCATATACGCAGGATATTGATCGGCTGTTGGACTGGCAGAGCCCGACACGGTAAATGGCGTTGCATTGCAGTTTTGAATCCATCCAGTGGCCGGATTTAGCAATTGTATTGTTTCCTTGACCCCGTGTAAACCTTGCCATTCGGTACGAGGGTCACTCCCATCTACCGGCTGGCTCCAGTCAAATCCCGAATTCCGCCGGGGCATGAAATTACCATGCCAATATGCAATATTCCCCTGGCGGTCGGCAAATACGGTGTTGTTGGAAGAATTCGTGCGCAGTTTCATTACCTTTTGAAATCCCTTATACCCTTTAGCTTTTGTGCGTAGGTAGGATTGCGCTAAAGCATTGAGTGGCTCATTCATCATACGGATAGACAGCCATTGATCACCTTGCCGCCCTACAATGGGCCCATGATGCGTGAAATATCCTGTGAAAGTCCTTTTCTGCATCACGCCCTCCTTAAGGTAGCTAAGGGTAATCTCCTTGGTAGTCACCGGACGAAGTCCTTCTCCGTATCGGTAATACCATCGACCGTTTTGCTCTACCATCGTTTCCAGGTACTCATCCAGTACATCAGCTCCACTGGATGTGTGCATCCATCCACAGTTCTGATTAAAGCCCTGATAGATAAAAAACTGCCCCCAGGTAACAGCGCCATACGCATTTAGCCCTTTCTCGCTATTCATATGGACCTCAGAACGAAAGTAAAAAGAAGTATGCGGGTTGATCAATAACAGGGCATTACCATCCGCGGTCTTTCCCGGTGCAATGGCAAAACCATTGGATCCTACCGGCTCTTCCTCACCGGGGATCTTAGGTTCTTCCCGGTAGGCTGTTCCCGGGTTGTCCTCATAAAAAGCCTTAAGCCGATTAACGGAAACAGCACTTATATTCCCACCAATACTTCCTTCGCTAAAGCAAAGCGGCATCCAGGGCTCGAACCGTTTTAGTAACCGCGGTTTTACCTCCGGGTGTGTATAGAGGTAATAGTTAACGCCATCGGCGAAGCCATCCAGCAAGGCCTTCATCCAACCCGGGGAGCGCTGATAAATAGCCACCGCCTGAGTACTGTCCAGAAACAACCGGGCCCGTAAATCGTCAAATAAGTAGGCCTCCCCGTCCACTTCGGCCTTACGGCCAATAGCGATCAGGTAATTGTCCTCTACCCGGGGAAAATCATCCTCACACTGGGTAAAGAGCACCCCAAATACTGCATCGGCATCCGTTTTGCCGTAGATATGAGGTACATCCCAACTATCGCGGGTAATCGTGATTTGCTGGGCTCTTTGTTGCCAGCGGGCGATTTCTTCGGCAGAAAAAGACTGCCCCATCAACATGACAGGGAAGAAAAGGAGCAGGGTAATGTATTTCATGGTTGTAGATCATTAAGTTGCTAAAATCCCCAAATTTGGCGCGTGTTCAAAGCTTCCTGGTATAACGGGAACCCGCAAATTTTGAACAAGCGCTTGACTAAAAGAAAAATGGCTGGACAGGGATTTTTCAACATATCCCCAGCCAGCCACTTTGTTATCATAAAATACTACTATCCAACGGATCGATAATACTTACATTAGTTGTGATAGGCCTGGTTGTGGGCCAATGCAGCGCCGCAAGTGGGGCATGCGATAGGTGAACCCGAACCGCCCGCACATCCGCTTGGGCAGGTATAATGCCAAACCCCTGCCGCATTTTGCGGCGGATCAGCTGGTTGTGGCGCTGCCTGTGCGGGTTGTGTCGTTCCGCCTGGATTGACAAATACGGGGCTTACCCCTCCTGGCGGGGTAGTCGCGCCAGCATTCGGATTTTGACTGTGATAGGCATCATTATGCATAAGTTGTGCGCCGCAGGTAGTGCAATTCCCTAATTGGTCCCCTCCATTGTTGCATCCTTTCGAGCAAATGTAATGGAATGACGCATTCACAGCAGTAGCTGCCGGAGCCGTGGCCCCCGGTGCCGATGTTGTTGGCGATAAAGGTTGTGCACTAGTATCCGCTGCAGAATTGGGCTTATCGCTATTACAAGAGGCCAGCAGCAGCACTGCTACCAGCAGCGTACCCAATGATGTTAAATGTCGCATGGTCAATGAACTGTTTTGTTAGTTAGGCAATAATTTCGGCTGCCCAGCATGGAAACAACCTTTGGTCGCCGAAAAAATAAACTTAAAACTACAAAAAAATATTGGCCTGCTATACTATCCCCAAAACGCAGAAATTTGACTTCGTTAAATCTTTGCCTCACTAGGATAAATAAAGGATTGGATAAAAAGGCAGTAGGTTGATCCTTTACCTGCCTACAATTGGCTACCTTTGGCCGCGAAATCAGGAGGAACTCAACATGGGGAAGAAGAAAAAGACGGTTATTTTAACCAATGTTTTATTTCACGGCATTGCCGACCGCGGACAATGTGTAGGTAAAACCGCTGAAGGGCAGGTTGTTTTTGCTATCGGACCCGTTCCTGGTGATCGGGCGGATGTGGTAGTGACCAAAAAAAGACGTGATTTTTTTCTTGCCCGCGTGCAACGTTACCTGGAATACAGCCCCCTGCGTACCGAACCTGTTTGTACCCATTTCGGACAGTGCGGAGGGTGCAAATGGCAACACCTTGATTACGCCGAGCAAATCCGGCAAAAAGAACAGGTAGTACACCATGCTTTTTCACGCATTGGCCGAGTGCCCATCGGCGAATGGTTACCTATTTTAGGCGGCGAGCGAACCACCTACTACCGCAATAAGATGGAGTATGCCTTTAGCAATCGCCGTTGGCTGACCCAGGAAGAGCTCGTTGGTGGCGTTGATCGCAATGCCGATGTACTGGGGTTTCACCCCCCCGGGAATTTTGACAAGGTTATTGATATTACGCATTGTTGGTTGCAGGAAGAACCCGCCAATAAAATTCGCAATACCATCAGAGATATTGCTTTTGAGCAAGGCCTGTCGTTTTATGACGTTCACCAGCATCAGGGCTTTTTACGGACACTTATGCTACGGGTAACGACACAGGAACAAGCAATGGTCGTTGTAGCTTTTGGTGAGGCCGACGCCACCAAGCAAGATCTATTCCTCAAGACTGTCTCCGAGCGCCTCCCCGAAATCACGACCCTCATTTACTGCGTCAATACCAAACGCAACGACGCCATGTACGATCTGGAGATGCATACGTTTGCCGGCCCAGGCTATGTAGAAGAAATGCTGGGGCATGTTCGGTACCGGATTGGACCCCAATCTTTTTTCCAAACGAATACCCGCCAGGCCCGGGCACTGTATGATACCGTAGTTGATTTTGCACAATTGACGGGCAACGAGAACGTTTACGATTTGTATACAGGTTTGGGTAGTATCGCCCTTTATGTTGCTCAGGCTGCCCGCCAGGTGGTAGGTATTGAGGAAATTACAGCAGCCATTGATGATGCCCGAACCAATGCGGACCTCAATGGCGTTGATAATGTTACCTTCTATGCAGGAGATGTAAAGGACATTTTGACCCCCGAGTTTGCCGATCGCCATGGCCGACCCGATGTACTGATAACGGATCCCCCGCGGGCCGGCATGCATGAAGCCGTAGTGCAGATGTTACTCCAACTGGAAGCGCCAAAAATTGTTTATGTAAGTTGTGATCCAGCCACACAGGCACGCGACATCAACCGATTAGCTGAAAAATACGACGTAATCAAAGCCCGTCCGGTGGATATGTTCCCCCATACCCACCATATTGAAAATGTGGCTTTACTGGCATTGCGTCCAGCACAAACCCACGAAGATGAACCCGGAAGAGAAATATAAGGAACTACAGCAACTGTTGGCCCCTTACCTTCGAATGATGGGCCAGGCAGCCGATACCATTATCAACGAAGGAGTTTCTAAATACCCTATTTTAGTGGTCACCCAACTCGAAGTGGATTTGGGCATCCTGCTGGTAGAGAAAACTGCCGCCGAACTTAGCTGGATGGTAAGCGCCAGCACCCTGGAAGAAATGGTTGCCAGAAAAGTGATTCAGCAGGACCGGGTGGACAACTTTCGACAAGTATTCAGAGATCCACATGATTTCCTCTGCTTGTTTGTTCTCAGCGACCTGGGCGCCCAGTTTGTGTTTTTACCCCGTAAAGACTAAATACCCGCACATGAAAATATTAATCTGTGAAAGCGAAGAGGTACTCTTATCTGCCATCGAATTTCGCCTCCGCAAGCAAGGCTATGATGTAGCTTTTTGTAAAAAGAAAGCCTCCGTTCAAGAAGCCCTGGAAAAGGAACAGCCCCAGTTGATCCTTGTCGATTTGGACATGGGGAAGCAGGCCGGGTTGGAAATTGTCGACCTTGTCCGCAATGCGCTGGGCCCTAAAAGTGCAATCCTCTTACTCGCCGACCCCGATGAAGAACAAAAAATCATGGACGGCTTTGCCAGAGGCATTACCGACTTTATATCCAAACCCTTTAAACCAGCAGAACTGGTGCTGCGGGTTCGCCGAATAATGGACACGATTACTCCCATCGCTTAATTCTCTGCTATGAAAGGAATAATTCTGGCTGGCGGCCTGGGAACTCGCCTTTACCCGCTCACCTTAGCGGTTAGTAAACAACTGATGCCGGTTTATGATAAACCGATGATCTACTATCCTCTTTCGACCTTGCTTTCGGCCGGTATTCGGGATATTTTGCTCATTTCAACCCCTCAGGACCTGCCTAATTTCAGCAAACTGCTTGGAGATGGTAGTGCGTTGGGATGTAATTTTTCCTACGCCCCACAATTCGAACCCAATGGATTAGCCCAAGCCTTTGTTCTCGGAGAATCCTTTATTGGTAACGACGCAGCAGCACTTATCCTCGGCGATAATATATTCTATGGAAGCGGATTGCGCGAATTACTGCAAGACGCTACCAACCCAACAGGAGGTGTTGTCTTTGCTTATCGGGTAGCTGACCCTGAACGCTACGGTGTCGTGGAATTCGACGATCATTTTAATGCACTGTCCATTGAAGAAAAGCCACAAAAGCCAAAATCCAACTACGCTGTTCCCGGCCTTTATTTTTATGATAACCAGGTGGTCGAAATCGCTAAAAATCTAAAGCCCAGCCCCCGTGGTGAGTATGAAATTACCGATGTCAATAAACATTACCTGGCAGCCGGACAGCTCAAAGTAGGCGTCCTTAACCGGGGTATTGCCTGGTTGGATACAGGAACCCATGAGTCACTTATGCAAGCCGGGCAATTTATCCAGGTAATTGAAGATCGGCAAGGACTCAAAATTGGCTGTATCGAAGAGGTGGCTTACGAAATGGGATTCATTGATGCAGCGCAGTTAGAGCGGTTGGCCCACCAATACCTGAAAAGTGGTTACGGGGAATATTTGCTCAATCTACTGCAGCCCTAAACTGGTTATCCCCCACTTACCGGTGGTATTAATACCACTTCATCGGTGGCGATGATGGCCTGCTCGTCATCGGCATAGGCATTGTTCACCGCAATCGCCAAGGAAGCGAGTTTCCGTAAGGCAGGGTAGTGCTCCTCCAGATAATGACGTAAATCCCCTACTGTACAAGGAGTTGCGAGAGGTAAAACAACTTCTTGCTGCCCCAAAATATCGCGGGTGATACCAAAAGCCAGCACTTTAAGGGTTGAAATAACCGGATTTTGCATGATTTCAGGGAAAATTTCTCCAAAAATTCGTGCCAAAGTCGTGTGGAAAACCTATTCAATTGTCACAGAAATGTCACAAAACAATCAAATGTGACGAAATAGTTGACGTTCAATACAATCGTCCGTCTAGAGTAAAATAAGCTATTTGTTCGCCTTTTAGGGCCCCTGGGCACCAAAAAAGGAATCAGAAAGAATATTTGCCAAATAATTTTGGGCAATATCTCTTCGTTTAGGACAAATGTCATAAATGCTGCGGTTCGCAGAATCGTTGCTTGACGCCCAAAAAGCCTCTAGCTTTGCAGAAGCAAATGACTAAGAACCTTTTGTGAATATAGTAGAACCTTTTGACAGACACCGTTATCTAAATCCCATTTCGACGCCAGCTTTTCTGCCGTCGTTATTTTTGAACTAAAGTATAATCCAATGAAGATCCCATGGACATTAATCGCCATGCTGGTGCTGAGCACAGCTATGGCAAAAAACGAGGGCGTACACGCCCCGCCGGTAACCCCGGCTAATCATTACGAAGACTATTGGTCTTCCCAAACGGAGGAAGTTGTCAAAGAGCGCTTAGGCCGACTCGACCTTCCGATGGAATTCACTACCGATCGCACCGTTCTTACCCGCATCAAGCAGTACGTTACCTTAGGTAAAGTTGAGACCGAAGCCATTCTGGGCCGTACCGAATTGTTTTTCCCGATTTTTGAACAGTACCTGCGGAAGTACAATCTTCCTGAAGAATTGAAGTACCTACCGATGATTGAGTCCGGCCTGGATGCTACCGCCCGTTCGGGGGCTGGTGCTGTCGGAACCTGGCAATTAATGTCGATTACAGCCCGGCACTTTGACCTGGCTGTCAATGGCTACATCGATGAACGTCTTGATGTTTATCGTTCTACGGAGGCAGCTGCCAAACTGCTGCGGTATTTGTATGATCAGTTTGGCGATTGGTCATTAGTCCTGGTTGCCTACAACAGCGGCCCGGGTAAAGTACAATCGGCTATCAGGTCAGCAAATTCTTCCAGCTACGCCCGCGTCAAGAATTACTTACCCCGGGAAACCCAGGTTTACGTTCCGGCCTACGTTGCTGCTGCTTATATCGCCAAATACCACCGGCAACATCAGTTGATTCCCCGCAAACCCAAGTATGCTCGGGAAGGGGTTCGCACACTGCGGGTATACAAGCAATTGTCCTTCCTGGAAATTGCCCGCGTTACCGGTATGTCTGCTACGGATATAGCTCAGCTAAATCCGGCATTCCGCCAGAAATTGATTCCGCGTTCTCAACAGGGATACTTCCTGCGCCTACCGGAATCTGCAATGAGTGCCTTGCGCAAGCATCTGAATGCTGATAAAATTGATGCTGTTGCTGGCCTGATGCGGACTACTTATCTGGTATCTAAGGGGGATAACCTGGAAAAAATAGCACAGTTGTTTCAAACCACACCTAAGCAGATTATGGAGTGGAATAACCTGCACGCTACTGAGGTGGTCGTGAGCCAGGAATTACAGCTGTTCTTGCCCAAATCATTCTTCCTGAACCGCGTATAATTTCTTACTGACAGAACATTTACACGCCTAATAAAGTACCAGCGGGGCATCCACAAAATCATGTGGGTGCCCCGCTTGGCTTTTATGAACCGATCTTGCTTGTTCAGGGTAAATTTAACTGCGCAAGTGGATGCTCAAGATCCCGCAGTAACGCTTCCTGCTTAGCAGATAACGTATGTGTTGAATCGGATTGTAATAATCGCAATTCCTCCCGGGCCAGGGCTTGTTGCTTAAGCCCCAGATGGCTCATAACCATCAACCACTCCGCTTCGTATCGAACCTTGCCATTTCTGAGGGCAAGCAGCGTTTGCGCAACCTCCTGAGCTTCATTGTATTTTTGCTGGCGCAAATAAGTATAACCCAAGAGAATTTGGGCTTTGCCGTAAGCTGGTCCATCGCTGGGGGAAACGGTAATTAATAATTCAACCGCTTGCGAAAACTGACCACCCTCGTACGCGGAAAAAGCATTGGTAATACGGGTAGATGCGGTACTGCCTGCCTGTACACTACTAAAATCAGGGTCCACAAAGTGGTGTTTCACCAGCGCTGCACTCCCATAATGACTAGCAGCCCACCACCAGACAAACCCGGCAGTCAGCACCAGCAGCAATACCCCAACCACCAGAGGCAGGAAGCGGCGGGAAAATCGGCTAGTAGTTTGCATAAAACAACGAGGTTGAGATTGAACAACCAGAATGCCCAGATAACCCAACGACTAAGCGCATGCGGGTTTTTCATGGTTCGCGATGGCCAGCAAATTAATGGAACCCCAACACCCTCCAAAGGCAAAGGCTACCATCGCTGGTACGCCCCTTGCAGGTTTATTGTTTTTTACTTTCCTAGTAAGCCTTGGCAAAGAGTACCCGTTGGGCACTAGGCTTACCCGTAAGAATGCAGGTTCCTGATTCCACCTCACCATCCAGTGGAATACAGCGGATCGTTGCTTTCGTTAGTTCCTTAATCTTAAGCTCGGTTTCCGTAGTTCCATCCCAGTGTGCGGAGATGAATCCCGGGATGTCCGTTTCCAGGATGGCCTTAAAGTCGTCGAACGTATCCACGCGGGTTGTTTTCTCCGCCCGGAACCTGGCAGCCCGGTCAAACAGGTTTTGCTGAATATCTTCCAGTAACTGGGCAACATACTCTGCAATCCCCGCCAGTGGAACAGCTTTCTTTTCTTTTGTATCCCGGCGCGCTACTTCTACCTGGCCGGCTTCTAAATCGCGCAGCCCCAATCCGAGTCTCACCGGAACCCCCCGCATTTCATGTTCGGCAAATTTAAAGCCAGGGCGGTTTTTCTCATCCGTATCATAGCTAACGCGAATTCCCTGGGCGCGCAGCGCCTTCATGATTTTTTCTGCTTCTTCATTGATCTGAGCAGCAGGTTTAGGAATCGGTACAATGACTACCTGCGTTGGCGCAAGACGAGGAGGTAAAACCAAGCCGTCGTCATCGGAGTGCGTCATGATCAGCCCACCAATCAATCGCGTGGAAACGCCCCAGGATGTTGCCCAGACGTATTCCTGCTGGTTATCTTCCGTCAGAAATTTAACATCAAACGCTTTAGCGAAATTTTGACCCAGAAAATGGGAAGTACCAGCCTGCAGGGCTTTACCATCCTGCATTAACGCTTCAATACAATAGGTGTCCTCCGCTCCCGCAAATCGTTCGTGAGCCGTTTTTAAGCCTTTGATGACCGGGGTGGCCATGTATTCTTCCGCAAAACGAGCGTAAACATCCAGCATCTGGCGGGTTTCCGCAATGGCCTCCTCGCGGGTAGCATGTGCCGTATGGCCTTCCTGCCAGAGAAATTCTGCCGTCCGCAAAAACAGGCGGGTCCGCATTTCCCAGCGTACTACGTTGGCCCACTGATTAATCAACAGGGGCAAATCACGGTAAGAATTTATCCAGTCCCGGTAGGTATTCCAAATAATCGTTTCTGAGGTAGGGCGGATAATCAGTTCTTCCTCCAGCTTTGACGCAGGATCAACGACCACACCACTACCATCCGGGGCATTCATCAGCCGGTGGTGCGTAACGACGGCGCACTCTTTAGCAAACCCTTCCACGTGCTGAGCTTCCCGACTAAGGAAACTTTTGGGAATAAACAAGGGGAAATAGGCATTGACGTGCCCCGTTTCCTTAAACATTCGATCGAGCTGATCGCGCATGTTTTCCCAAATGGCATAACCATAGGGCTTAATCACCATACACCCCCGTACGGCGGAGTTGTCGGCCAAATTAGCTTTCTTGACAATATCAATGTACCATTGGGAATAATCGTCGGTACGCGCTGTAATTTCCTTTGCCATGGGTTTTTAGTCCTGTCTTTATACGTTATCTTATCGTAGTTATTTGACTTTCCGCAACTTCCAGCGGTTGGTTTTTCCTCATGCCCTGCAGATCATGCAAAAAAACCGTACCTTATACCTGTTTCGTTTGCGGTGCTGGCAAAGATACGCTTTTCGGCAAAAGTGCCGGAAATCGGGCCCTTTTTTCGTGCTCCCGCCGCCAGGAATGGTTGAAATCACATTTTAACAGTTGTTAAGGCCCGTATTTGACCCTTTTTAACTTACCTAAGTACTGGTTTATCATTCCTTTAACAACCGTGGTGGCACAAAAGTGCTACCTTAGTTGTTGTAAAGTTAGCAGTGCATTGTTTACTCCTTAATATTTTAAACCGCTACATCATGAAATGGAAAGCGATACTTTGGATGGCCGTTATGATGCTGGTTAGCAGCTCCGGGTTGCTCGCGCAGTACGACGACGTCTATTATAACCCCGATCGCGATAATGATTACTACCGCAACAACCAGAATCAGCAACGCTATGATCGTGTTGACCGGTATGATCAGGATGAGTACGCGTATCTCGATGATGAATACGATTACTACAACGATTACGATTTTTATTACACTTCTCGTATCCGCCGTTTTCACCGGCCTTACTATGGGTTCAATTTCTTTGACCCCGTGTATATCGATGCGATGTATTATGATCCTCTCTGGCGCCCCGGTGTCACAGTGCTGATCTATGACGATATGTACGCCTTCCGCGGTGCATCGCGCTGGAACCGGTGGAACCGCTTTAACTCCTGGGGCTTCAATGACCCCTGGGGCCCAAGTTGGGGCGGCGGAGCCTGGGGCTCTTCCTGGGTAAGCTTTGGCTGGACCTCCGGCTGGGGGGGCTTCAACAATTGGGGTTTCAACAATTGGGGTTTCAATAACTGGGGCTGGAACAGCTGGAACCGCTTCAACCGCTTTAATTCCTGGGGACTTTATCCTGGATTTTATTATGCTGGTGGTGCCTTCTGCCCGCCATCCTGGGGTGCTGGTTATTCCTACAATACCCCCATTAATGTGGTGGATAACAATTATTCCTACGGCCCTCGCCGGGGAGGTAGCTCAGTAGGCCCAAGTACCGGTGGCCGTCTGGGTGGTAATACCGTAACACCTCCGGGGCGTATTCCTTCCGTCGAAGATTCCCGCACGATCCCTGGCGCTGGTCGCTATCCAGCTTCCGATCGTACCCGAATTCCTTCAACCGGCAGTGACCGGAATACCGTTACTACGCCTAACCGCGACATAGACCGCCGGACGGTTCCAGCAACGGAGGACAGATACGCACCACGCACCGATGACCGCGCACAGCCAAGAACCGAGCCGCGGGCTATCGACAACAATACCCGGTCTACGCTACCGCCACGGACGATTCCGCAATCCAACGAACGGATTCAACCCCGTAACACGGGTAGCAGCGGAACTACACGCTCTACTGACGACAGTCGCTATTTGCCCCGCTCGTCAAATAATAGCAGCAACCGGGAGATTAGCCCTAGCAATACCCAAACGCGTCCGACGTACGACCGCTACCGGCCAAGTAGCTCCAGCCGTACCCGCCCGTCCAGCACGTCGCCGTCGATTGATCGCAACCGGAGCATTTCTCCTTCCTCGAACCCTCGGTATACGCCCTCCACACGGAGTTCCTCGCCGAGCAGTATTCAGCGGAGCACACCTAGCCGGAGTTCCTCCGGAAGCAGTGTCAGCCCCAGCCGCAGCAGTGGTTCTTCCTCTTCGGGAAGCCGCAGCAGCAGCTCTTCCTCTTCGTCAGGGGGGCGTTCTTCGTCGGGAAGCCGGGGAAGCAACAATTAGGAGTAAACACTAGTTATTATAAAGCTTAGCGGGAGAGCGGGTGGAGTGCTGGAAACTGTATTCCACCCGCTTCTTTTTGCCCAATACGATGAAGATGAAACGACACAATTTTCTTAATCCTCGGTATGTATTACTTACCCTTTTCGCCCTGGCAACTGCCTGGTCGCTGGGTGCCCAGAATATCAGCGATGTCTTGCGCTATAGCGTTTGGGAATATGGCGGAACGGCTCGTTTTGTAGCTACCGGAAGCTCGATGAGTGCCCTGGGTGCCGACCTGAGTGTCAGCAGCACCAACCCGGCGGGCATTGGCCTTTTTCGGCGCTCGGAATATTCCCTCACCCCGGCCCTGCTGATTACCAATGCCCAATCCAGACTGCTTAACGACCCCAATCGCCCCTTGGAAAAGGCCGACCGTGGCGTATTTAACGTACATAACTTCGGGATGGTTTTCACCTCCCAACCCCTCAGTCCGAAATGGAAGCAAATGAATTTCGGAATAACTATTAACCACCTGGCTAACCTCAACCGCGATTTTAGGTTTGTTGGCCAGTCGGCAGGCTCCCTCACCCAGCGATTCCAGGAAGTTGCCAATGGCGGGGCGGGCCTCAATGATTACGAAACGGGGCTGGCCAGTGACGCTGGCGCACTCTATGATATTGATGAGAATGGCATTTTTGATATTGACTACGAACTTACCCCGGAAGCGGCCCTCCAGCGGGAACAAACCGCCACGGCACAGGGTTCCATGAGCGAATTAGCCTTTTCTTTTGGCGCTAATTATGATGAGAAAGTCATTTTTGGGGTTACCATAGGGGTTCCCTTTGTCAACTATGTTACCAGTAAAACGTATGCGGAAACGGATCCCGGAGCGGCGCCTGGCAATGTTCCTTATTTCACGGATCTGCGCTACGAAGAGGATCTGACCACCACCGGCGGCGGCGTAAATGCCAAGGTTGGCGTCATTATCCGCCCCCAGCAGGCTATTCGTGTTGGGTTGGCCGTACACACCCCGACGAATATCACCCTCACCGATGATTATACGACCCGGCTCATTTATAATTACTTTGAAAATGAAGATGAAACCGGCTCTTTTTTGGGTAATTCAGGAGATCGCAGCGGCAGTTTTGAGTATAAGCTTAGAACTCCCTGGCGTTACTTCGGCAGCCTGGGCTTAATCTTTGGGAAAAGAGGCTTCTTAACCGGGGAAGTAGAATACGTCGATTTCCGGCAGGCTAATTTTAACTTCCAGGGATTTACGGCCGATGAGGCTGATGCCAACCAGGAAATCAAAGACCTGCTCCAGTCAACGGTAAATATTCGCCTGGGAGCCGAAGTAGTTGCCCGGGAAAAATTCCGCTTCCGGGCCGGGTTAGGCATCAATCCTTCCCCCTTCCAGGGTGATGAGAACCTGCGCTACGTTTACAGCGCCGGCGCGGGCATCCGCGGTCAATCAGCTTATGTTGACTTAGCTTACCGCCGTAGTTCCGAGGATGAATTCTACTACCCCTACAGCACCACCGATGCCCCGCTGCAGGAAGTACAAAATACCTTCCGCCGGCAGGGGCTGGTACTCACGGTAGGAATGAAGTTTTGACATGAACCCATCGGGTTTAATATCTTTGCCGGAGTAATCGCGTGATTACTCCGGCATTTTTTTATTAGTGGAGGAATCTTTAACATATTGATCTTTCAAGTTCTCATTTAAAGATTCCGGTATTTAAACCCAAATGGAACTTATCTAAGTTAAAAGAGGCATTACAATTAAACGGATTTTAAAACATTTTCAGCGATAAAAACAACAAATGTTGTCGTTTTTGTTTAAATTAACCACTACTCCCTGAATTGATGATTATTCTAATGAATTCTGAAAAACCAAGCAAATATCCCGCATAAATTTAGCATTGATGGAATCAATATACGATGCGCTAAAATTTTCAGGTCACGAAACTTTTCAATGTCGTCACCTATGGCTTAAAAAAGGATATGATTATGTCCTCCAAGGTAAAAGCTTTAATGCCGATGATGCAGTACTTGAGCTAGGCGTTGGAAAAAACATGACTTCTTCCATTCGCCATTGGATGCGGGCTTTTAACATTTTAGAAGATGGAGACGAATTGACGAATTTTGCTCATTGGCTGTTTTCAGAAACGGGAAAAGATCCCTATCTAGAAGACGATGCCAGCCTTTGGCTATTACATTACAATCTTGTAAGCAAAGGATATGCCACTTCTTATTCCTTGATTTTCAATGTACTTAGAAAAGAGCGTATTGAATTCAATAAAGATAGCTTCATCAAATTTGTTCAAAACAAGTTCGACACGCCGATTTCTACAAACTCCATTGGAAATGACTTCGAGGTTTTCTTGAAGCTTTACGTCGGAACAGAATCTTCAAAGGACAATGAAGATGTAGTGGCTGGTATTCTTCCGGATTTGAGGCTGGTAAGGGTGATTCATCGGGATAAACAACCAACCTTGTATCACATTGAAACCAACGAACGGGAAGATTTGCCGGAGGAAGTATTACTTTATGGGATAATCACTAACCCTAGTATTGGGCTTTCAATCAGTTTGGATTCACTCGAAAGAGATTACAACAGCGTTGGTTCTATCTTCGCCATTAACAGGACAGGGCTGGTTCAGAAAATAGAAAACCTTTGCAACAGATATGATTTTTTAGTCTATAAAGACGATGCCGGTATCCGTGAATTGCAGTTCAAGTACAAACCAGAAGACCCCTACGAAATCCTAAATGACTATTATGGCCACTAAATACACCCCATCTATCAATATTCTGCGAGACAGGGATAGCGAAATCAATTACCTGCCTACACCCAATGCTTCACGGATTGCAGCGCAAATTGCCGCAGATTTTAAAAACGGTATTCGAGCTTTTAACGTAATTGGTTCTTATGGCACAGGTAAATCTGCCTTTCTTTGGGCGCTTACCCGGACATTGCAGGGCAAGCTGCATTTCTTTGATGTAGGTGGATTGGAAGCATACAAAGTTGAAGTCTTGCCATTTGTGGGGGAATTCCGTTCGCTGATTGATTTTTTTGCCCATCATTTCCCCTGTGAAAATACTAACCCATCTCCAGAACAGATTTTTGCTGAAATCTATCACCGTTATCACGAATTAAGCAAAAAAAATGGCCTGCTTGTTTTGCTCGTTGATGAGTTTGGGAAATTCCTTGAGTATGCTGCCAAAAACAACCCCGAAAAGGAATTATATTTCCTTCAACAACTTGCCGAGTTCGTCAACAATCCTGACCACAACATTTTCCTTGTAACCACACTTCACCAGAATTTTGACGCCTATTCCTTTTCTTTGAATGGAGCGCAAAGGCAAGAATGGTTAAAGGTGAAAGGAAGATTCCGGGAGATTACTTTCAATGAACCTGTCGAGCAGTTATTGCTGTTGGCCGGAGAAAGGCTCAGCCAGAATACGGAGTTTAATCCGGACAAAAAAAAGGTAGCGAAGGCTGCTGATCTGTACGCAGAAACAAAGGCATTTACACTAAACTCTGATTTTACGTCCAAAGTTGCCCTGAATCTTTTCCCATTGGAGTTGTTCTCGGCCTCGGTGGCAGCATTGGCAATGCAGCGCTACGGGCAAAATGAACGGTCGCTTTTTTCATTTCTGGAGGATACTAATTATACTGGTATTCATCGGCGATATGACAAGGACGATGCCCCGTTTTACAACCTTTCCAACCTTTATGATTACCTGATTTTCAATTACTACACCTTCCTGAATTCAAAATATAACCCGGATTTCTCTTCATGGTCAGGCATGAAGAATGCCTTAGAAAGAATTGAAATTGAAGTGCTAGATGTGAATTTGGTTGCTGATTGTCAAAAGCTAATCAAGGCAGTGGGACTTCTCAATATATTTTCTGCGAAAGGAGCTAACATGGGCCCTGAATTCCTTATTGAATACATTGAGGGCTGTCTGGGAATCCGTGAATCTGATGCCGCTTTGGAGGCTTTGGTTGATAAGAAAATACTGTTGTATCGTAATTACGATAAGCGGTTTATAATTTCCGAGGGAACAGACGTGGACATTCAATCTGAATTGCTTCTTGCGGGCGACCAAGTTGGTGAGATTGAAGATGTAGTAAGCCTGCTGAAGAAGTATTTTACATTTCCGGCAGTCTTTGCCAAACAATACTATTACTTGACTGGAACGCCCCGGATTTTTGAATTTGTGATTTCGCAATATCCAGAAACCAACCTTCGCCCAACTGACGATACAGATGGTTTTGTCAATCTGGTGTTCAATGAAAAAATGACCATCGAACAAGTCAGAGAAATTTCTAAGTCGCAACCGGACAAAGCAGTTTTGTATGGGTTTTACAAGAATGCGGCTACGATACGAGACTTGTTAAGAGAAATTGAGAAGACGAGAAAAACTAAGGAAAATGTGCCGAAAGAAGACCGGGTAGCGCAGCGGGAACTCGACCTCATCAAACAGCACCAAGAGTCTTTGTTAAATCATTATATTTTAAGTAATCTGCACGGGAAGTCTGATGAGGTAGTTTGGATTTTCAATAATGAAGTCAAGCGTATCCCCTCAAAGAGGGCATTCAATGCTTTCCTTTCGACTATTTGCAAAGAGGTATATGCAATGACGCCATATTACCACAGTGAATTAGTCAACCGCACCAAATTGTCCTCCCAAATCCATACCGCTAAACGTGCATACCTAAAACATTTAGTCAGTCATTGGACCGATGAGGATTTGGGGTTTGAAAAAGAGAAATTCCCTCCTGAAAAAACAATTTACCTGACCCTGCTTCGTGCCAACGGTTTGGTTTTTGACCCGGCGAATCCACTGGCTCCCGTCACTTTAGCTGAAGGTTCCTCGTTCCGCCCGTTATGGCAATTTGGCGAAGCCTTTTTAGAAAAAGCTAAAAAACACCACTATCCACTCTCAGAGTTCGCCGAAGCGCTTGCCAAGCCTCCTTTCAAATTAAAACAGGGATTGGTTGACTTTTGGCTGCCCACTTTCCTGTTTCTGAAAAAAGATGAATTTGCCTTATTTGGCGAAGGGATTTACATCCCAGAACTAAGTATGGGAACCCTTGAACTCATTGCAAAACGCCCGCAGGACTTTACTATCAAATCTTTTGACGTGGAAGGGGTTAGGCTGGAAATTTTCAACCGCTATCGCCAATTCCTGAACCAAGGCACGAAGCAACAGATTGACAACCAAACTTTCATCGAAACCATTCGGCCTTTTCTCACTTTTTACAAAGGTTTGCCGGAATATGCTAAGCATACCAAACGGTTACAAAAAGAAAGCCTTGCCGTGCGGGATACTATCGCTATGGCAACCGACCCGGAAAAGACTTTTTTTGAGGGATTCCCAAGTGCATTGGGCGTATCCTTGAAGCAGCTGAAAAAATCACCGGAGACGTTGTCGGATTATATTGACCGGCTGCAAAGCGCCATTCGGGAAATACGTACCTGCCACGATGAATTGGTGAACCGTTTTGAAGCGTTCATCACCAATGAAGTGCTATATGAGTCGTTGGTTTTTGAAGACTACAAGAACAAACTCCGTAGCCGCTTTGCAAAAGTCAAGCAACACTTATTGCTACCGCACCAAAAAACGCTGCTGATGCGCCTAGCTTCAGAATTAGACGACCGCAATGCTTGGCTATCATCCGTCGCTCAAGCCGTTGTAGGAAAAACCCTCGAAAAACTTCGGGACGAAGACGAGCCATTGCTTTACGACAAATTCAAAAATACCGTTTCGGAGTTAGATACTTTGACGCAGCTTGCCGACTCTGATGTGGACAAAACCAAGGAAGAAGTGTTTGGATTGGAATTTACTACCTTTGAACAGGTGGAAAAAAAGATCCTCCGCTACCCGAAAAAGAAGATAGAAGAAATCAACCGCATCGAAGAAGCGGTAAAGGCGCAACTGAGCAACGATAAAACCTTAAACATTGCAGCATTGGCCAACCTTTTGAAGGAGTTGCTGAAAAAACAAACCTCATGAGTGTACGTCACGTTTTAGGAATCTCTGGGGGCAAGGATAGTGCAGCCTTAGCGATTTACATGAAAACCAAGTACCCCGACTTGGATATTGATTATTATACCTGTGATACGGGGAAGGAGTTGGATGAGACTTACCGGCTGATTGAAAAGCTTGAATCATTTTTAGGAAAACAGATTACAAAGCTTAGGGCAGTTGAAACCAGTCACGAAAACCCTTTCGACCATTTCCTGAAAATAAAAGGTGGTTTTCTTCCTTCCTCTTTAGTTAGATGGTGCACAAAGTCCCTTAAACTCGAACCATTTGAACGATACATTGGAACTGACCTAACGGTTTCATACGTGGGAATTCGGGGCGACGAAGATAGAGAGGGTTACATTTCTACAAAAACAAATATCCAGTCTATTTTCCCATTTCGCAGGAATATCTGGAGTGAAGAAATCATAAAAAAAACACTATCCAATTCCAACATAGAGAGAATGCTTGACCTCTTTTCAAGCATTGAATTAGAAAAACGAAGTGCCAGGTTTTTGGAGTTATTAGGCCAGCCAATCGGGATGGATTTCCCTTTACAGCAAAAACACAACCTTATTTTAGATATTAACATCCGTGATTTTAACAGGCTTGTTTTCGCATTTTTGAAGGATACTAGCTATCCACTCGCTTTGGAGAACTATTTTCCTTTAGTTGAGGATGAAAGTAACTTGGTCCGAAGTGACATCTTTAAACTACTTGATGAAAGTGGCGTAGGCGTACCTAAATACTATAAAAAAGAATCGTTTGAAGTAAACGGTGAGAAAGGCGAATATTCCCGCAGCCGCTCCGGATGTTACTTCTGTTTTTTCCAACAGCGTATTGAATGGGTTTGGCTTTATGAACAGCATCCAGATTTATTCTTTCAAGCGATGGAATATGAGAAAGATGGTTACACCTGGGGCCAAAACGAAAGTCTTGCAGAATTAATAAAGCCGGAACGGATTAAACAGATTAAGCTTGAATTCATCCAAAAAACCAAAGGAGTGAAAAAGCAATCTCCCTTCTTATTGGATATTTTAGACGAAGAAGAGGAGGTCGGTTGTGCTGCATGCTTCATTTAAAACATACCATTTTATCATGCAAGAAACCAGAGAAGAGCTCATCAAAAGGCGGGAAGAACTTGACCGACAATTAGCAAATATAGACAAAGATAAACTTCGATTCTCCGTTGATGCTGGCATCATTGACCGGTTGGGGCGTGAACTGATGGCAAAGCAAGAAACAGCAGTTTCTGAACTGGTAAAAAATGCTTATGATGCAGATGCCAATGAAGTTGTCTTGCGATTTGTAGAAACTAATGATGTTGGCGGCACCTTGATTGTTGAAGATGACGGTCACGGAATGGACTTGGAAGCATTAAGAAACGGCTTCATGCGGCTTTCTTCAACTGATAAAATACATAACCCAGTATCTCCAAAATATGGTAGGAAAAGAGCGGGAAGAAAAGGTATTGGTAGGTTTGCAACCCAACGACTTGGAAGCAAGCTCACTATCATCACCCAGACTGAATCATCTGAAAAAGCATTAAAAGTTATTATTGAATGGGATGATTATCAGATAGACCGAGACATTAATTTAGTTGTAAATTCAGTCGAAGAAACACTAAAAGAAAGACTACAAGGCACTTCTATTATTATCGAAAGACTTCGTGAAAACTGGACTACTGCAGAAATTCAGCGGGTGTTTCGCTATGTTTCAGATCTATTGCAGCCTTCTTATCTCTCTGACCGATTGAAGAAAAGCGATGTGGTTTTTGCTTCTCAAGAAGACGATTCATTTACGGTAAAGTGCAAAAGGGAAATCAACGGAGAAATTGAGATAATCTCTGACATTGACAAGTCATTTTTCAATAAAGCACTTGCGGTATTTGAGGGGTTTGTTGATAATTCCGGGGAGGGCTTTTGCTCTGTTACTAGCCAAAGTTTAAGAATAAATTCTTTAGAAAATTTAATCTCAATCAGCTCTGGAGGAAACCGAGATAAGATAGAGAAATATGACCTGATACGAGATGTACACTTTAAAGCTTACTACTTTATTTATAATAGGCCTGATTATTATGAAGGCGATGGTATTGGGATTAGCTCGACGGAACTGAAGCGTGTTAACGACTTTGCCCAAACATCAAGTGGTGTAAGGTTATACCGTAATGGCTTTAGAGTTCCACCATTTGGTGACGTTGGTGATGACTGGTTAGATATTGATGAAAGGGTTACGTCGGCATCACATACAGGAAGGGTTCCTTTGACAAATAAGAACCTCTTTGGTTTTGTCGAGATTACTGATGAACAAGGACATCTTTTTGAAGAAACTTCAAGCCGAGAAGGTCTAATAAAAAATGAAGCCTTCAGCGAACTTGTAGATTTTTTAATAAAAGCTTTTAACGCATGTCGTGCGAGGGTTGAGTCATCAATTGGCTTTACAGAAAAAAGAAAAAAAAGGGAAACAAGATTAAAAGCAAAAAAAGACCAGAAAGAACAGCTCAAAGGCATTAAAGATTTTATTGATGCAACAGAAGATGAGGAAGCTGGCGCATCCGATTTAGAAAAACGAGGGGAAGGGTTTAACCGCGAGGAAGCTAAGGCAGCTTTGGAAGAATTGGCCTTAACACTTGATGAACAAATGGATGAGATTGCCATGTTACGAGTTTTGGCAGGCATGGGTCTTTCTATAGGAGAATTTGTGCATGAGATTAGGCAATTCAGCCCAGCTTTTGAAGGTGATCTCTCGGTTTTGGCAAACAATGCTTTAAATAAAGAAATGAAGCAACGTTTAGATAGGATTTCTAGGAACTTTGAACAATTTCAATCTTATGCTGCCTATTTTGATGAAACGATACGGAATAATGCAAAAAGAGAACTCCATCCAATTGAAATCCGAGATGTAGTTAGAAATTTCGAGGAAATTATCAGACGAAACGCAATAAAAAATAACATCAAAATAAAATCAGACTTCATTGGATATGATCTTTTCACCTGTCCTATGCATACATCAGAGTGGAGTTCAATTTTGTTCAATTTCTACTCAAATGCCAAAAAAGCTATCATTAAAGCAGATGTAGAAGGTAAAATTTTAATAGTTGGCTCGGAAGAAGATGGAAAAATTGTATTTGAATTCTCGGATAATGGGACAGGGATACCAGAGGAAAACCAGGAAAGAATTTTCCATGCTTTCTTCACAACCTCTACTCCAGTGGGAAGAGGCTCATCACAGAATGATGAGTTACTTGGCTCAGGACTTGGGCTTAAAATAGTTTCTGACATTGTAGAATCTTATAATGGAGAAATCTTTATTTCAAAACCACCTAAAGACTACAAAACATGTATAAGAATAGAACTGCCAAAAGCAACCGAAGAACAAATAGAAAATGAACAATATGCCTAATAGATTTCTATATATTGACGATGCACCACCTGACATAAGAAATGCAACTGCAGGTGGTTTAAGCAGGTCGGGGGTAGTTAATGTATCTGCCGAAGAACCAATGTCGTGGGATGTCAGAATTAATCGAATTTTGGAAAATAGTGTCAATATTGACGGGGTAATTCTTGATTGGCGTTTGACGGAAGAATCGAACAGAACCGGGATAGGTTCGGAGGTAGGGGTAGTAAAGTATAGTGCTGAATCTCTAGCTCAACACTTACGTTTTTTAGCTACTGATGGTGTCTTGAAAGACATCCCGATTGTTCTTTGTTCAGCGAATCAAGGATTTAAAGAGCATGAGAATCGTGACTCTACTGGACGAGATTTATTCGATGTAGTATACCATAAAAATGCTTTTGTTGACCGCCATGAAATAATAGTTCAAGAATTGAACAGTTTAGCAGAAGGCTACAAATTTCTCCAAAAAGGAAATGATATTTCATGGCAGGCCATCTTTTCCAATCCAGAGAATGTCGAAATTGACGTTCGGCTTATTGATAACCTTGCCACATTCCTCGACAACATGGTTCCTCACGAACTCGTTGGATTCCTTCTTAAAGAAATAATTAAAAAACCAGGGCCGTTAATTGACGAAAGTATATTGGCAGCTAGGCTTGGAATTGATATAAATGCTTCAGGTGATTGGACTACTCTTCTTGAAACCAAAATTAATCCCTATATGAGATATGATGGATTATTGTCGAGTGGTTGGACTCGCTGGTGGGCTGATGCGCTGATACAATGGTGGAAGTCCGAAATTCACCCTACACATCCACAACTAAAAGCCGCAAAGCAGAGAGTAAAACTACTGAAAGAAAAGACGGGATTGCAAAATTTAGTACCTGCCGAAAAACTCAAATATTGTGCAGAAACTGAGTTCTGGACAGTTTGTGTTGCCACAAAAAAACCTCTTGCAACTTCCGATGGTTTAAGGGTTTTAGTTTCAAACGTGTTACCATGGCAAGACGAGCAATTTGTCTCTCTATATGCTATCTTGGAAAGAATCAATTTTGATTCTTACAAGCTAAACCCAATTGAAAAAGATCGTCTTGCAAATCTCAAAAAATGCTTTAAATAAATGGCTAAGAAACCAATTTTTGCTGACGCAAAAAGCGACCTGGTAACTCTTCAGCGTTTGTTGAATAAACATTTTGCAAAAAACATTCAAAATGCTGAGGGAATTGAAAAAGCCATTTCACAATTAAATAATAGGAAAGGCGGGGCGCTATATTTTGAGGATGCGAAGTTAGAGTTTATTAATATGGACTTGGGAAAAGATGTACGTCCTGTCCTCGAACCTGAACAATACAGACTAGCAGTGCTTGAAATCAGGTTCACAAAGCTGAAATGGCTTTCTCAAACTCGCCAATCCCTACTCAATGACCCAATACAAGAATTTCAGTTGCAATTAATATTAAAGATTAGAAGCAATGAAAAATTATTGGCGAAATGCGCTTGGCACTTTGAAAAACATCCAGATAAAAAAACTAATGGCACTCCCGAAGCAACACCTGAGTTTCATCATCCACTTTACCACCTTCATTTTGGTGGTTATGAATTGATAGACGACGAAGATATCGAATGTGGCAATATTTTAATTGTAGAAGCTCCTCGTTTAATGCACCCCCCAATGGATATGGTACTTGCGATTGATTTCGTGCTTAACAATTTTTATTCTTGCCATACTTGTAAACCCTTTCTTGATTTGGTAAGTAATCCCGATTACATAAGGATAGTCAATAATGCTAAAGAAAAATTTTGGAAGCCTTTCGCATTTGGCTTTGCTTCAAATTTCACAACCAGCCACAACTTTACTTCCGAAAGTCAGGTTTCAGTCGTTCCTACCTATGCCAAAAACCTTATCACCTATTCTGAAAAGCACTAAGCTATGATTCTAATAACTCCAAAAAGCAATATTCATTTTCAAAAAAGTAGGGTGACTCTTTAGTTTTCGAATGAATCAAGTCAAACCCTCCATTTGCATATTCCTCCAAGAGGTTTTTTAGCTTTGTGATTTCCCGCTCGACTTCTGATTCTTCAAGTTCTTCAAGTGCGTTAAGGTCAACATTAGACCTTGCGACTAATGCCATGAAGATAAAACGTACTAATTCGTTGGGTTGCCAAAATTTAATCTTATTGAACTCCCTTGTTTTTACCCCTTCCAAAGGAATTCTATAATTATTTTTTAACCCCAACATGGCAGCATACATGTAAAGTTCATAGACATTAGAAAAAGTACGCCCTGTCTCATTTTTTAATTCTTCGTCTCTTCCCCCTACCAATGAGAACCTCTCTATAATTGATTCACGATGTGCCATGTCATACACCGGCGCCCTATCTTCAAATCGCTTAATAAATTCCATATTCTGTTTTATGATTTACTTGATTTTAGTCAATTGTACTTCCAACTCATCCCGATGCTCTCGTTGTACTTCCTCCGAAAGGGAAGGTTCAATTAGATAGACACTGCCTATTTTATCCCCTGCTTCAGAAAAAAGTCGCTGTTGTAGGTCAGGCTTGTTGTAAAAGTCTTTACTGATCACGATGCTTTGACCATAAACCTGGCTAGCTACCCTACAAAAACCAATAGCGTAGTTGTCGCCAAATTTAGAGGTCGGCGCATCCGTTATCAACGGGTATAAATCGGCAGCTGGGCTACTTTTCTTGGCGGAAATAATTGCCATAATAACTGCCAGTTTAATTAGGATTATGTTGGAATCATTGATGGACGTGAGAATACGCCCCTCGTTGTCGAAATTTTTGGGCATATAGTTGCCATTGACCTGTTTTTCAAGTTTTATCCTACCTCGCACTGATTTATTTTCGGCAGTCATGTTATAGTAGTGCAGGTTAGCCTCTTCCTCTAATTGCATTATCAGGCGATTGAAGACCCTGGCCCGGGTGGATTTAGCAATGTCCCGAAAATCTTCTAATACTTTTATTTTTTCTTCAAGTATGGGCGATATTTTACCTGTTGACAAGTTTTTTAGTGCTTCATCAATGCTTTTACCCTCCTTTTTTTTTGCATCTATTCCGTATTCGATGCGTTCGAGTTTTCTCTCATAATTCACGATAGCTTCGTGGTGACTTTGGAACTCATTGACAATATTAACAGAAGAAGCCATAGAGCCGACTGATGAAGCATTCATATGCTCCATAATATTCTTTTGAAGCCCTTCCAACTCGTCTTTTGTTGTCTTGTATTTAGTTTCCAATTCAAAGATTTCGCCTATAGCGGTACGGATTTCGTAGTCAGCTTGATTAATCAGGCCCTGAAGGTTCAAACCATTTTGATACAAAGTTTTAAATTCTTTAGAAAAATCGTATTTGGTAATGGGTTCTGGCTTTGGTTTTCTCTTATGGCTTTGAGAGCGTTCCAAAATTTCCAAAATTTTTTGATACGCCAAGGAGCCTTTCGGCGCTTCCCTGTCACAAATAAAACAATGTTCTTTCTCCAACATCTGTTTGACAAAAATTGGCTCCGGCACATCCACTGGCAAGCGAAATTCTCTGTACAGTTCATCCATAGCTTTTTTCTGCGCTACATGTTCCGCCTCCTGTCTAGCTTTAGTTTCTAAATAATCATTATATTTTTCTGCAAATAAATCAACAAATGAGCCAGCTCCTTTCAAGATCCAATTGCGTGAAATTAGGCTCTTATTAATCCCAGCCTTCTTCTTGACCAAGCGTTCATCAAGTTCCCTTAGTCGTTCCTTCAAGTTACCTTCGTTGATATTCAACTCTTTGATTCGCTGGGCATCGTCTAATTTGTTCAGCAGCTGGTCTTTTTTTTCAATCGCATAGGCAAGATTATCTGCCGTCAGTTTTTTTTCTTCTTCCAACTGAGCAATGTCTCTTTGAACTCTCAGTTTTTTGTTTTCCAAGTCTTCGCTTTTCCGTTTATCTGATGAGAACTTTCGCGATTCCCTTTGGTATTCCTTTTCAGCAGCTTCAAAAGCTTTCACTGAGACCTCCACAAAGAAATCGAATTCTCGGATGTCAGAAAGGACATTAATGGCATGTGTAAGAGTACTGTTATTTTTAAAATCTATCAGACTATCTACCTGCTCACCTTGAAACCACATATAGGGCTTAACATCATCGGGAAGAATTCCTTTTAACAATGACTCAATCTCAGCTTGATTGACCATTGGCCTAGATATGTTGAACTTATCCCTTTGAAGTATAGAAAAATCACTCTCAGGGTCTTGGTGCAATGCACCAGACTCATTCTTTGATACCCTGTAAGAACGAGTCAAGGTATATTCTACTTCACGTTTGGGATTGTAAACAACCATCTCTACCTGCGACTTAACCATGTCCCCTGGTTCACAAAGCGCCTTCGCTTTGTCGGAAACTAAACTTCCCTTAACCTGATTGGTTTTTTTAAACTCCCGGCTGAGTGAATCGAAAACCTGGTCGTAGAGTACCCAGTAGAAAGCATCGTAGAGCTTCGATTTGCCAGCGCCATTATCACCTATTATCAAGTTTAAACCAGCTTTAAATTCAAATTTTACTTCGCCGAAGTAGCATTGAAAGTTGGTTAATGTAATCGAGTTGACAACCATCGTTTGGATAGATTTATTTATTCAATACTTGGTTAATTTTACTAACCATTATATTTACTGAATTACCTTCATTTTTACCTGAAATGGCAGTTTTAAGTACAGTAATTAGCTTTGAATCAGTTGGGTCACTAAACTTCAAGCTATCGACTTCTTCTTTTGTTATATAGCCTTTTTCCTCTACTATGTCGTCCATCAAAAACTCTTTTAATAATTCTTCCTTAGTCATGTTGATAGTAGGTTTTGGTGAATAGTATGTAGGTTCAAATCGTAATGTTGACAAATATCTTCAAGTGCTTCTAAAGTGTAGCTGCGGTTGATGGACATGAATGCAAAATGAGCCACCCGCTCCAATTCCTTTTGCACAAGTTTTCTCTCCATTTTGAAAGTATCTCCATCCATTTCAGTCCCTTCAAAGTCTGGTACCACCACTAAATCATGGATAACGGCGAGGTGCTTGTCAGGATGTTTGCGCAGAACACGCCCCCGCCTTTGGATGAATTGCCTGGGGTTTCCGGTACTTGAACAGAAAATGGCAAACTCGGCCCGAGGCAAGTCGACGCCCTCATCTAGACATTTCATCGAAGCTAATACATGAATGTTGCCACGCTGGAATTGTTTCAAAATTTCGTCTTTGTCCTTCGTGTTACTCGTAAATTGACTGATAATGATTTTAGGGTTAATATTTCCAATTGTCAATGAATATTGATTGATAAGACGAAGCTCTTCTTCGTCTTCGACCAATTCTTCATCTTCTGTTGTTGAGAATCCTTCCGGGACATAGACAAAAGTAAATTTCAGGTCGCCTTTTTCCTGATAATGTTCTTGAAGAATATCATGGGTGGTTTCCAACTTGTTTTTTGCTTTGTGAACAACCCGCTTCCTGGCCAAGAGCAGTTTTTCTACCAAATCAGACTTTTTGAATTCGCCTTTCTTGAAGTCGAAGAGCGTAATAAGCCTTTTTGAAAGCCGTACATATTCTGCCTTTTCCTGAGGCGTCAATGATACCAAGTGAGGAAAATATTTGTATTGGCAAAGTACACCCTCATCAATTGCTCGTTCCATCGAGAACGAATAGGCATAGGGTTCACTATCGTTAAAAAAATCTTCCATTGCTTTTGTACCAAAAGGGTCGTAAATCCGTTTAGGCGTAGCTGAAAGTCCGATCCTTTTGGTGAGATGCACTTGCGGCAGTACCTCCAAGACTTTTGGTGAAGCGATATTATGGCCTTCATCAGCAATCAGGATAGTATCTATTGGTAGTTTCTTGAAAGACGATTGAAATTTTGGTCGGTAGAAACTCGCATACGTGCAAATGAGCACGAATGAATAACCACCTCCAAACCGAATGAAAGTCAGCAAGCCCGACAACTCTCGCTCCCATTCCGACTTTGACGAAATCTTGATTATGTTGTTAAAATTGAATGATTTTGCCTCCTTTTCCCACTGCTCAACAAGCGTGATGGTTGGTACTAAAATGACTGCCCGAAACGATTTGTCTGGGCTTATGAGGAATTCTTCCAGGACGCAGTTCAGCGATGTGATAGTTTTTCCAGTGCCCGTAGCCATTCCGAAAATCCCTTGATAATCATTATTTACCCAATTGAAATATGCTTCTGTTTGATATTCACGAGCACCTGAAGAGTATGGAAATCTAGGCTTGGATAGGTACGTCTCAATTTGCGAGTTTATCTTTTGAATTACTTCTACTATGTGATAATTTTTAATTTGGGTTTTCTTCTTTCGAAGAAGCTCCTGCTCTTGGATTAAAAGTTCATTGAGATCTTTTTCCCCAAATTCACTTCGAATGACACTTTCTACTTCTCCGACCGGTATTAACTCGGCAAATTCCGCTTCTCCTCTAAATATCATTTCGAAGTAGTCCTGATATTCCTTAATGGCTTCTTGGTCAGATGAGGAGCCCCAAGAATTTCGGATAGATAATTCTTCAAGGTTTTCTAAAAGGCCACTAGCTGTAAAGTTACAGGAGGATTTAAACCTGATTTTTTGAATGCCGTCCGAAAAAACTCCTGACTTATAGTGTGAAATGCCTACACCTTGCTTTGGCTTAATAGCAATAATTTCAATTTTCTTTGAGGCAATTTGATCTTTCCCCCTTTTTTAGGACAGCAAAGTTGATAAATTAAAGTGGAAATCAGCGCTGTGTTTTCCCCATTTCAATGGCCCGAGCAGCAAAAATGCGTTGCTTTTTTTTTGCTGCGACAAGGCTGTTGAAATTGTGGGAAACACCTTTCATGCCACCGATTTAAGCGCTGCCTCAAACACCTCTTTTGGTCTTTGATCCCCCAGGGAGGAATGCCGGCGCTGTTCATTGTAATACCGGAAATACCGATCCAGGCCTTGATACAGCTGGAGCCCGTCCTGAGCTGGGTACAAATATACGTGTTCGTACTTGACACTGCGCCACAAGCGCTCCACAAAGGCGTTATCGGTAGCGCGGCCTTTTCCGTCCATGCTCAGTTTTATGCCTTGCTCCAGGATGAACTGACTGAACACGTCACTGGTAAATTGGGCTCCCTGATCGGTATTAAAAATCTCCGGTTTGCCGTACTGCAGGATGGTTTCTTCTACCACTTCCTTGCACCAAACAGCCTCCATCGTATTGGATACCGACCAGTGTAAAACCCTGCGGCTGTAAAGGTCGATGACCGCCATCAGATACATAAACCCTTTGGCCATCGGGATATAGGTAATGTCCGTAGCCCATACCTGATTGCTATGCGTGATGGGCAGTTCCCGCAGTAAATACGGGTACACCTTGTGTTCCTTGTTACGCTTGGAGGTGTGTGGTCCAGGCAACACGGCACGCAAGCCCATTACCTCGTAATACAGTCGTGCCACCCGCTTGGGGCTAATGTCGTACCCCAGGTCTTTTTTGAGCCAGGTATGCATCCGCGGCGCTCCCTTTTCCGGATGTTGCAGGTAGTGCTCGTCCATCAACCGCATCAATTCCTCATTGAGCGCACTCTCCTGGCGGGGCTTATAGTACAGACCCGACCGATGGATGCCCAATAAAAGACATTGCTGCACCACGCTTAACGCTGGATGGTCCCGCTCGACCAAATCACGCCGCTGTTGGACCCCTTTCATCGCAAGCTTTTTTTTAAAAAGTCGTTTTCCACTTTCAGCTGGCCGATGGTCTTGAGTAACTCATCCCGATCCGTTTGTTCTTCCTCCTTTTTGCGCGATCCATCCGTTTCAAAGATATCCTCCGCTCCTGCCAAAAACTGCGCCTTCCAAGTGCTTATTTGGGTGGGGTGGATATTGTGGCGCTGCGCCAAATCGCTGAGCGTATAGCGCTCGCTAAGGGCTTCCAGGACAACCTTGGTTTTGAATTTTGCCGTAAAGCTTCTCCTTGTTTTCATGCCTTTGAATTTTTCCTAAAGGTAAACGATATTCGCTGTCCTAATTTTGGGGGGAACATCAATTAGCCATGACAGACACTCGAAAAAATGGATTCCATACTCGTCGAGCGATGATTTGAGCTGCAGTATATCTTCTACAGAAAAATTATAAGAAGTTTCCTTCGTATTCTGCCCTTTAAGAATTGCTTGCTTATCTATCTCTGAATAAAAGTGGTTCGTTATTAGTCTTACGCTACCCCCATTACTTAGGAATTTAGCAAAGCCGAGAGATAAGACACTGATTGCCGAAGAACTAAAGTACCCTAACAATAAATCAAGTTTAGTACTTTCATTAAGCGCCTCAAGATAAAAAGCAAGAGGTTCCCATGTACTTCCTGTTCGGTACTCACCAGCAGGTGGTATATGAATTTCTCTAAGCATAAATGGGGCTTTGGGGTCTAAAAAAACGCAATCCCATCAAAAAAATGAACCCTAAATCAAGGCTTTCTAAGAAAAAATCATAACAACCTTTACACCTGGTTGCCAGATTTGAAAGATAAACAAAAATGGTAATATGCACTATACCATAAACCCCAATCCTGTCTTTAGCGGTTATGTACTAATATATAAATGCCTTTTGGATATTTCTTGTAAAAGCCGCTACCCGACATTATTACTAACAAGAATCTCATACCATCAAGCTGAGTTCAACGCCCGAGTACCCATTATTTTACTCCTGGCAATGAGTTGTTAGATTTTAGCCTTATTCGCTCAGCGTATATTCTTCGACATAGGCCTTCTGGTGAGTATATATTAATATCCCTAACAAACTATCTTTACGCCAAGCGGGTTTTGTTAACGAAAACAACAACAGCTTGCCCGTTAAGTAAACAATTTAGGCAATGGATTCACTTACACAGATCACATTGGGTGCCGCCGTTGGCGAATTAGTCCTGGGACATAAGGTGGGTAATCGGGCCATGCTCTGGGGTGCTATTGCCGGTACCTTACCCGACATGGATGTCCTGGCTAACTTTGCCGGTGATGATATTAGCTCCCTGGCCTATCACCGGGCCATTACGCATTCTTTGTTCTTTGCGGTCGCAATGCCCCCCGCACTCGGCTGGCTGGTGCATCGCCTGTATGATTATCCGGACAATGTGAGTTCCCGCGGCTTGGGACGGGATATTTTACGAATCAGTATTTTCCTCTTCCTCTTGCTTTTCCTTGGCGCCAAGGTATTACCTATCCCCTGGGATCAGTCGGCCAGCATTGCCCTGACCGTTCTGGTGGGGATGCTGTTTTTCCCATTAGCGGTATTTTTACGGGAACGGTGGCGGCGGCAACCCAGTGAAAATGGCAATACCCAATGGCGCGACTGGATGTGGCTGCTGTTCTGGGCCATTGTTACTCACCCGCTCCTGGATTGCTGCACAGCTTATGGTACACAATTTTTGCAACCCTTTTCCAATATCCGGATTGCCTGGAACAATGTCTCCGTTGTTGATCCGGCCTATACCCTTCCTTTTCTGCTTTGTGTAATTATTGCAGCACGCTTCACCCGCGGGCATATTTGGCGCCGGAGAATCAATACTGCAGGTGTGGTATTAAGTACACTATATTTGCTGTGGGGTGGCTATAATAAGATCCAGGTGGATCGCATTTTCGCCCGCAGCCTGCAAGAGCAAGGAATCACGTATTCGCGATTCACTACCGGGCCTACCATGCTCAACAATATTTTATGGCAAGGCGTTGCTGAAGGAGATTCGGCCCTGTATCTGGGTTCCTATTCCCTGTTGGACCCTGAGCCGCGGGTGCTGCAATTCCAGGCAGTAGCCAAGAACCACGAACTGATAGATCCTTATCCTGACAACCGCGCGATTGGCGTTTTACGCTGGTTTTCCAACAACTACTTTTCCGTTCAGCGGGGTGACGATGGGCTGCTGCGTTGGGCGGATTGGCGGTACGGCGGCATTCCTGGCGCGAAGGATCAAACATCCCCCGTCTTTCAATTTATCCTTGCCGAAGACGAAACCGGTGTCCTTACCCTGTCCGAAGGACGAGACGATCCGCCTGATATGGAGGGTGTCTTTCCTCGTTTTTGGCATCGCTTAAAAGGTAACCCTTAACGTATACGACCAGCTTGCCGGCACCTCGGAGACGCCTGTCTTCTGCAGGAGAATTAAGACCTCGCGTCAAATGTCATAGCCTGGGTGGCAAAAGTCATCAGTGGCTCCCCTGGAAAACGCTAGCTTTTCCCTTTTAACACAATAGCCACAACTATGAAAAAGATTTTCATGCCCGGACTGATTGCCGGCGCCGTTTTACTAGCCTTGAGCTACGTCCTGCTGTATGGACTGATCAATTTCTTCCCCACCTTTGTAGAAGAATTTTACAACCCGGTGTTTTATCCCGGGAACGATCGGGCGGTCTTATTTTTCATGCACCCGTTCATTATTGGTCTGGCTTTAGCCTGGTTTTGGGAACGGGTGAAAGAGATCTTTAAGGGATCTTTTATCGTGCGGGGTATCGAACTGGGGTTGGTATACGCCATTGTAGCGACATTGCCTTCCATGTGGATTACCTTCAGTGCCATTGATGTCTCCCTGGCCATGGTTGGCAGCTGGTTTATGTACGGCATCCTCCAGGCAACGGTTGCCGGGTTGATTTTTGCCAAAATGAATCCGTAAGCGGTAATTAACAACAAGCTGGTTTCTAAACCGGGCAGGCCCTAAACCGGGCAGGCGAGAAGTTGTTCGGCTGCTTTAGCGAGGAATCCGGGAAGAATTACGGCTTCCGTAAGCATGATTTTATCCGGATCGTCCAGGCGGTCGATCATTTCGAAGTATTTGGCTTCGCCATGATGTTCAATAACAATCTGGCGCTTCTCTTCCTGTTGGAAATAGTGGAGCATCCCTTCGGCATCCGCCTCGGGGTGAAATTGCGTGCCAAAAACTTCGTCAGAAAAGCGAATAGCCATTATCGCCCGCTCGAGGGGAATATGCGGGCGAATTTTTTCCAGGCATAAAATTTTAGCTCCAAAGGCCCGCAGGTGCGTTCGGTTGGGCCGGATAACCTGATAATCTCGCGAATCTACTGCGTAAAAAGGCTCAGGGAGTCCATAGAACAGGGCTTCCTGATGCCCCGCACCAACCCGGTGTACGGGCATGACCCCAAAAGAGGTAGACTTTCGCTTCGTTATTTCCGCCAAGCCCAGATGCTGCGTAACCATTTGAAAAGAATGGCAAATCAGGAACATGTACTTTTTGCGAACGGCCCGTTGATTGTACTCAAAAAGGCGGTCAATAAAGCGGTAATAGTTTTCTTCCCAGGGATGGCCGGCGAGCAGCGGGCTACCAGGCCCACCTGTTGAGATATAAATATCAAAATCAAGCCCGGGGACCTCGTTCTTACCCCGCACATCAAATAGTTGGAAATCGCCAGCAACTCCTTCGTGTTCGAAGAATCGACGGATAATAGCCCGAATACAGCGCATACCTTCATTGGTATGGCCGTCGTACATGTCCAGAATGGCAATTCTTATTTGGTCCGTGCGTTTCATGCGAGGGTTAGTCCCTTAAGTAATGGTACAATATTATCTATACCTTATTTCAGGCCCTTTTGAGCTCCCACTTCGTTAAAAAGCCTCGCCGACGCGCTGCGTCGCCTGC
>JACJXV010000032.1 GCA_020636445.1 Lewinellaceae bacterium
TTTGCTGCGGCATAATACCTTTTTCCACGGCTGGCTGGCAGAGGAGCAATTCGCACTGCAGTTTTGAGGCTTTCTCCAACTCGGTTACTCCAAAGCCTTCGACAGCTATTTCCCAAGAGATAATTGCTCAGCTCGGCTACGCTGGCCCTATCCTGTAAAGTAAGACAAAATGCCAATAATCATAATCGCAATCAGCACCGAAGCCAGAATATCCAGCAGGGTATAACTAGCCCGGCTCTCCGCCCGCTGCAATGGGGATAAGGTGCCGAATGTCAGCCCCTGAATTTGCGCTTCTGCAGGTTTTTCGGTCAGATAGCTTACTCCCAGCAGGACAACTACACAGATAACAAAAATGACTATCGCAAAATGCGAAAATGGAATGGCGGCCACGCTCCCCAAAAAACCCGTAAACCGGGTACCCTGAAACGTAACAATCGTATCAAGTACCAGGCGAAAAAGACCAATGGTAAAGCCCAGATACAGGGTAGTTAGCGCCGCCCTGGAGTTAATGCGTTTACTGAAAATACCTAACAGAAAAACGACGGTAATAGGCGGCGCAATATACGACTGCACAGACTGCAGGTAGTCGTATAAAGTACCCGGAGCATTCTTCATTACCGGGATCCAGGCAAAGCCTAACACCACGATGACACCCGTTGCTATGCGCCCAACGCTTACCAGTTTTTTTTCCGAAGCTTCAGGGTTATTTTTCCGGTAAATATCGATCGTAAACAGCGTCGAGCAAGAATTAAACACCGAAGCCAGGGAGCTCATCAGGGCAGCCAAAAGGCCTGCCGCTACCAATCCACGAAACCCCGCCGGCAATAAGGTCTTAACCATTTGGGGTAGTACTTCATTCGGACTATTATAGTGAATAACTCCCTGCTTACTTAACGCAAAGGCCACCATGCCAGGAACCAGAAACAGAAATACGGGTAATAACTTCAGGAATCCACCCCAGATGGCACCCCGACGTCCTTCCGTCAGGTTTTTGGCAGCTAGCACTCGCTGAACAATATACTGATCCGTGCACCAATACCAAATACCTACGATCGTACCCCCAAAGACCATTCCCGTCCAGGGGTATTGGGGGTGGTCAATGGGTTTCCACATATTAAAATGTTCACTACCTACGATCTCCCGTAACCCCGACCAGCCGCCAACAGCTTCATGATTCAGGCCAATAACCGTCACAGTTACGGCTCCGGCAATAAGAATTAACGTTTGCAACGTCTCGGTGTACACCACTGCTCGCATCCCCCCGGCGACCGTATAAATACCGGTTACCACCAATGTAAGAATAGCTCCCGTCCAGAAATTTATCCCCAGGAGGGCTTGAAAAACAATACCACCGGCATAAATGGATACCGAAACTTTGGTTAGAATATACCCCACCAAAGAAACCACCGATAGAAAGCGGCGAGCTTTTTCATTGTAACGTCTTTCCAGAAATTCAGGCATGGTAAATACTCCGCTACGGGCATAAAAAGGCAGAAAAACCCAGCCCAGCAGTAACACAATCCAGGCGTGTAGTTCATAATGCGCCATGGGCATCCCACTCTCCGCCCCCGCACCTGCTAAGCCTACCAGGTGCTCAGAGCCGATATTGGATGCAAAAATGGAAGCCCCTACGATAAACCAACCCACATTTCGGCCAGCCAAAAAGTAATCCTCCGCGTCTTTTTGCTTTTGGGAAATGACCCAGGCTGCAATGCCAAAGAGTACCAGAAAGTAGGCTCCAATAACGAGCCAATCAAGCGTTGCTAATCCTGTCATGTCGATTGTTTTACCTTGACTAACGATTGTCTATAACTCTATTTGCGAGCATCAGGTGAATTATACATACTGGTTAATGAGATTTTCAAACAGCTCCTGACGCCCACTCAGCAGTTGCGGTTCCTCACCCTGGGCCGCCAGCATTGCCAGGTCGGTAAGACTGAGTTTTCCCTGTTCAAAAGCTTGACCCGGTCCGTGGTCAAAAGATGCATACCGATCTTTCTTCCACTGTAAATAGGGCGACTTTGTCAACAGCGCATCCGCTGCCAGCAGGGCCCGGGCAAATGCATCCATTCCTCCGATATGGGCATAAAAAATATCCTCCAGATCAGTTGAGTTCCGGCGGGTTTTTGCATCGAAATTAATACCGCCGCCTTGCAGTCCTCCCGCTTCCAGGAATACCAGCATCGCCTCTGTCAGTTCATAGACATTGATGGGAAACTGGTCGGTATCCCAGCCATTTTGATAGTCCCCCCGATTGGCATCCATACTGCCTAACATCCCGGCATCAGCTGCTACCTGCATTTCATGCTGCATCGTATGTTGCGCCAGGGTAGCATGGTTAAATTCCAGGTTGAGCTTGAAGTCGTCTTGCAGCCCGTATTCGCGAATAAACTGGATGCAGGTAGCGGCATCAAAGTCGTACTGGTGCTTACTGGGTTCCATGGGCTTGGGCTCAATAAAAAAAGTACCCTTAAACCCCTGGCTGCGCGCGTAATCCCTGGAGGCATGTAGAAAGCGGGCCAGGTGGTCGAGCTCGCGCTTCATCTGGGTGTTTAATAAAGACATGTATCCTTCACGGCCACCCCAAAAGACGTAATTTTCACCACCCAGCTTGATCGTAGCATCCAGCGCATTCCGAACCTGCGCCCCGGCATAGGCCACTACTGCAAAATCCGGATTCGTAGCCGCCCCGTTCATATACCGGGGGTTAGAAAACAAATTGGCAGTACCCCAAAGGAGCTTTACACCGGTGGCTTGCTGCTTCTCCAGCGCATAATCCGTGATAATCTCCAGCCGTTTTTGGCTCTCGCCCAGTGTAGCGCCCTCCGCCACCAGATCAAAATCATGGAAACAGTAATAGGGAACTCCCAATTTGGTGATAAATTCAAAACCGGCGTCCAGTTTATCCCTGGCCTGCTGTAGTGGGTCAGCAGCCTCCAGCCAAGGGAATTTTTTCGTTCCCGCACCAAATGGATCTCCCCCGGTCCCGCAGAAGGTATGCCACCAGCACACGGCGAAACGGAAATGATCTTTCATCGTTTTACCTGCTACCTGGCGATTTTCATCGTACCACCGAAAAGCCAGTGGATTATCTGACTGCGGTCCTTCATAGGCTATTTGGCCTATATTTTTGAAGTATTCCTTTACCATTATACTTGGTTTATGCTGTATTATCTTTCCATTAAAGCAGTCTGAAGTGCCTTGCTCCAGGCCTGATAGGCCCTTTGGTATCGCTCGTCGGTCAGTGCGGGTTCAATGGTGGTAAGCACCTTCCCCTCTTGCATAGCTTCTCCTGGCGTGTGGAAAACGCCGGTTGCAACACCAGCTGCTTTAGCCGCTCCGACTGCGCCGGTGGTTTCTACTACTTCGATGCGGCTGCCCACCAGGTTAGCAATGGTTTGGGAAAAAATGCGCGACTGAAAAAGGTTATCGTTCCCCACGCGCATTACCTGGACATCCAGTCCCATGTCGCGCAGAATGTCCATCCCGTAAACGAACGAAAAAGCCACTCCCTCCAACGCCGCCCGGTATAGGTGAGCCCGGGTATGGCGGTTAAAATGGAGGTTGTAAATTTGTGCTCCCGGCTCCCGATTGCCTAACATCCGTTCCGCGCCATTCCCAAAAGGTAAAATGGATAACCCATCAGATCCCGGCCCTACCGTAGCGGCCAGCTGTTCCATCGCCGCATAGCTTACACCTTCCTGCGCAATTTGCTGCCGGACCCATCCATACTGAATACCGGCTCCATTAATGCAAAGCAGAATTCCAATGCGGGGGCTTTGTTCCGTATGGTTGACATGAATGAAGCTATTTACGCGCGATGCCGGGTCAAATTCAGGTTGGTCCACTACGCCATAAACCACTCCCGACGTTCCGCCTGTAGCGGCAACCTCACCCGGCTCCAGCACATTCAGGGAAAGTGCATTATTGGGCTGGTCTCCTGCCCGGTAACTTACCGGAATACCCGGCACCAATCCGGTTGCCGCTGCTGCTTGGGCAGTAAGGGTTCCCTGTAGGGAAAAAGTGGGCACAACGGTTGGTAGTAACCGGGGGCTAATCCCGAAGTGATCCAGGACGAAATCCGCTACCCGGTTGTTTTGAAAATCCCACACGATGGCTTCCGATAACCCACTGGGCGTGATGAGTATCTCCCCGGTCAGGCGCATGGCTATATAATCCCCAGGAAGCATAAAAGCATGAATTTTTTCGAATATTTCCGGCTCATGGACCTTCACCCAGGCGAGTTTGGATGCCGTAAAATTACCCGGAGAATTCAGTAAGTCTTTTAAGCAGCGCTGGGAGCCTAGTGCTGCAAAGGCCTGGTTGCCGATAGCCACTGCCCGGCTATCACACCAGATAATAGAGGGACGCAACACCTGCTGGTCTTTATCCACCAATACCAGGCCGTGCATTTGGTAGCTAATCCCAATTCCTTTTATCTCCGCCGGGTTAACCCCGGTCTCTTGCAATAATTTTTGCGTTGCCCGGCAGCAATGATTCCACCAGGTCTCCGGATGCTGTTCGGCCCACCCCGGCTGCAAAGCAAGCATAGCCATTTCGGTTGCGGGCGACTGCACTACCGACACAGGTTGCCTCGTTTCCGCGTTCACCAATGCTGCTTTGATAGAAGAGGAACCTATATCGTAACCGAGCAGATACATCGTAATTTCATCTTAAGCACAAACATGAAAGAGCTTCTAAAGTAAAGAGAATCTCCGACTTTACCCGGCAAAAGGTATCCGTTAGGTATTCAGCTAAAACGAACAGTGGCCTTGTCCAAGCAGGTATCGTCAATCCAGCAAAACTACGTCAATAGTACGTCACAAAGGAGGAGATTTACAAATCATCCAGAAACGCCTGGGTGTAATCCCTAGAGGGTAGAAACTAACTTTTTGATCAGTCGATATCGACGGGTTCTGTTCCATGACCGGAAATATTTGGTTTTCTGGGGCTATTTCTTTGGTCGCTAACCCCATTCTCAAGAAAGCACAAAATTTCAACTCAAGATAGCAGTTGAGGATAGTTAGCTTTTTAAAGGTGAACAAAAAAAAATCACTGTGGAGCAGATTAAATGTTCTTCAAAGGTTACCAGTCATCTGTTTCGTTGAGTCAGGCGGTTATCTGTTAGGACAGGCGCCTAAGTATGGTTTGTATTTCGGTTAAATCCTTTGGTTTCAGCGATCTCTGCTAGAGTGTTCTTCAACTCCAACGAAGTTTTTTGATCGTCAGTTTCAATGCGACAGCTGCAATTTCCTTACTCTTTATCTTCAGATCTGCGTGCAATGTTTCAAATTGGACTTTTAACCTGATGGATACTTTTGTTCTCTAGGACTATCAGCGTTTTTCGAGGCAAGATTAGCGTGAATAAGCCTGATCCACAAACCCTGATCAATTGCATTCATAGGTGATTAGGGGTTGGTATCCAAATGCTTCCTGGGCCTATAAAGGTTGGCAGCAACTCAAAGCAGCTTTGCAGCCCGATAGCCCCAGTGGTATCCACCACCTCAATTTGGTTCCCGAGCAGGGTAGCTAAAGTTATTAAAAAGTTTGGGCTAGGAACATATTATCATTACCTACCCGAAGCACATCTATGTTCAGACCCATGCCTTTTTGTTCATGCCATAACAAAAGAAAAAGAGCGCCCTCTAATGCTGCGCGGTAAAAAGATGACCTCAGGTATGACGGTTTAAATTCAAATTAAAAATATGCGCATTGGGGTCACGGTTCCCAATAACATCCGCTCGGCCCCCATTACCAAGGTAAAACACAAACCCCTCTGAACCAGATGGGCACCGTGAAACCATTCGTTCCATGTCACCATAAGAATGGGACCCTCTGGCGATTTAGGTGTTTATCAGCTGTACTAATTCAGCCCGTTCAGGCAGGTAATGTAATCCGATTGTAGGCTTCCTCGTAATTTACATGAGCAAAGCATTAACGCGGGATTCCCGATCATACGGACGTCAACAATTCCATAGACGACCCTGAAGTGCCGCTAGTTGCACTATCTCTCCAGGCTGGAACATGTAAACTCAACGCATTGTTTATTGGTCACCAGGTGAATAAATTTCCAGCCAATCCTGTACGCTCAGCTGCCGAGCGCGTTAGACTTCTCCTGCTCTGGGGAAAAAGGACACGGTCAGCTAAATGTTCTTCTCAGCTTAAAATAATCAGTACTTCTCAGACGACTTTCTTTGCTTTAAGTCAAATATCTCAGACGGCCAAATGGTAGTCACCAACCCCGTGGCTTCACTTAATAATAAAGTCGCCAGGCAGTAGAATTTTATCAATGCGGTCGAAAATTTCCGGGTTCGTTATCTTAACCCAGCTAGGCTTAGCGCCGTAAAATTACGGGTGAGTTGAGTAAATGTTGCAGACAAAACTCCTCTCCTAGGTCCTGAAATGCCTGTTGCCCAATGGTACCCCCTGCTATCACTGGAATCGCAACCCGCTGTTCCGCGGTCAATTAAAACCAGCCCGTGCATTTGATAACTGATGCCAATTCCCATAATTTCGGCTGATTGCAATATTCGATTGGGCTATGATTCGCTGTGTAGCAACACAAAGTGTTACCAAACTTCTGGTTGCTGTTCCGCTGTGCGCTGCCTGGACAAAATGTCCATTTCCTGATCTGGATACTGGGCAGGAGCAACAACCTGTTGGGTCCCTGCCTCTACCAGAGCTACTTTGATGGTAGAACTACCGATATCGTAACCAAGAAGATACATCGTTATTGGACGAGTGAAAGAATGAAAAATGGTTAAGAAAACGCTCAATACGCTTCGAGTAAATATTAACCCTAATCCCAAAGTATCTTCTAAAGTAAAGAGAATCCCCGACTTCTGCTAGCAAAAGGAACCCATTGGGTGTTCTGCAAAAACGAACAGTGGCCTTGTCCGAATGATTGTTTTGCACCATCATCCGAACAAGGCCACTGCCGAAGTTCTTCCTGGCCTGATTAGGCTATCCTATGAGTGGGGTTACCACCCCGGAATGAGGTTTAACCCAAAAGCCCAGCGGGCGCCGCTAACCAGGGGGCGTGCGTAGTAAGGCTCCAGAATCAGCGATCCAAACAGATTGACCCGCATGGAAACCCCGGTACTGAACAACGCCTTAGCATCCGGCCTACCGGAAAGGTTGTCATCCGGACGGAACTGAGCGGAATCATACCAGGCCAAACCGCCGTCGATAAAGAAGTTTAAATCGGCAAACAGAAAGCCCGACTTGATCAAGGCCAGCTGCTCGGGCCCCAGGAAGGGGATCCGCACCTCAAAGTTCGACAATAATAATTTGGTTCCAAAAAGGTTGTCTTCATTGAGTGCTCCATCCACAATCAGCTGTTCCGTTGCCCCTGAATTGAAGCCGCGCACATACCAGGGGCTGCCCAGGTAAAGCGGGAATAATTGCTCACCAGCCTTCCCATAACGCCCGTAGTGCATGCCGCGGAAGGCAAAACCGACAGGTTTGAAGTAGCGATAAATCCGGTAATCGGCAGTGGCTGCCAGGAAATTAAATTCTCCCAGATACTGTTGGACCCCAAACCGGTACCGCTGCCCCTGGAGCGGAGCGGTCATCCCAAAGTAGGAATTATCGCCCACCGCCGCCGCGCCGCCACTCATCAGGTTAAACCCGGAGGGTGATGGCAATCGGGTACGATCCTGATAGACGAGTTGGCCAAAGGCGTTGTAGTAATTATCGAACTGAACCAGCGACTCACTATACCGCGAGAAATCTGCGCTCACCTCGAAACGGAATGTCGAAGTGAGTGGCAATTGGGCAAATACTCCAACCTTATCCTCGAAGAAGCGATTGACCTGGAACAACCAGTGTTCGTAACGCCCTAATTGCGCGCCCCCATCAACTGGTATTGTATCAAAGCCGGCGAATCCACCTTGCCCGCTCCGAAACGGAATATGGGAAAGCGAAGCCCCCCACTGAATCTTATTCTTGCGGTTGAGGTAAGCGATGGATCCCCCAAAGTCGCTGATCTCACCGTTCATCGCCAGACTGGCAAAAATCTGATTGTCGCCCAGGATATCTCCGAATAACATGTCAATAGCACCGGCAAGGCCCGTAGTGGTGCCAAATGTGTTGCTCGACCCAACGCCAATACCGCCACCGCCGCCAATGTAATCAAGTTTAAATTTGGACTTGAACGGCACCTGCGTCAACGACACGGAATAGCCCGATCGGTGGATTCCCGAACATTGGCATCCACTAAGCTATTGATCCGCGGGTTGACCCGGGGCAGTTTGGCAGCCTCAAAGGTAACCTCCTGGGGATCTACTTCTTTGTCGAGCATATCTTTACTGCGGGCTCGGAAGATTTCGTAGCCCCGGTTATTGTAATGGGTGTAGAGAATCCGGTCGCGACGGCGCTCCACCGAAATTGCCGGGGAATATTGGGAGATTCCACTGATTCCTGTAGCTACCTCCGTCAACTGGTAAACCCGTTGCGTTGCCGGATCATAACGGTAGATATTTCGGTAACCATCGCGGTTGGAGAGGAAAATGATATTCCCCGCAGTATCTACCTGAGGATTTAGATTATCCGCTCCGGGAAATACATCCACAAGGTCCGTGGCCCGGGTGCTGAGGTCCATTTTAGCCAAACTGAAAGGCAGACGACCGTAATACCGGCCCCGCTCAAAGCCCAACTGGTCCGTCGAAAACCAAATCGTCTGGCCGTCTTCCGTCCAGGTAGGGTGGATCTCCGCATAGCGGTCGTCCGTCAGGCGGGTAAGTTTTTCGGTGCGGATATCATACAGAAAAAGGTCCGTTTGCCCATCCAGCATCCCCGAAACGACCAGGGTTTTACCATCCGGTGACCAGGCGGGGTTATAAAACGCCGGCAACCCTTTAATGGGTCCCTCTTTAATGGTACGTCCGTTGAAAGGGTCTTTGATAATTAAGATATTCTGCCCCTTACTGAAGCCTACCAGGGCAATTTGCTTGCTGTTCGGCGACCAGGCTCCGGAGGATTCCAGGAAGTCGAAATTGTCAATATTCCCCTGGCGAACGGTACTGAAAACCGTTTTGATTATTTTACCTGTATTGACATCCGCCATGAAAACATCCGTCGAAAACAGATTGCGCTCCGACGTAAACAGCACGTATTTACCATCCGGGCTGATACTGGGAGAGATATTCATTTTGCCCCCATCGCTGGCATCCAGAATGGGTTTGCCAGGGGTGTCTTTCCCCTGATTAGCAACAAAAGGCTGGAACTGCGCACGCAGGGCGTCTTGCCATAGTTTGGAAAAATCTTCCAGCTTAGTGTTCAACACCAGGGGAACCGCCGTTTCCACCCCGTAGAGCGCAACTGCCTTGAAGAAAGGCTTGATGATTTCATCCCCTTTCAAGCCCGTTAAGAAAACCCAGAATGCATGCCCGTAGCGATAAGGGAAATACTTCGGGTTGTTCATGTCCTTAAGCGATGGAATATCATTATTGGCTACAGCATCACGCATCCACATCGAGGTATGGGGATCGACACTTCCGATCGACATATACTCTGCCATCCCTTCCACGATCCATAGGGGTAGATTACCGAGGTTCTGAATGGAGGTAGAGTCACCGTTCAGAATAGAATTAAACTGAAAAGCGTGTACCAATTCATGCCCCAACACCTGGTAGGTTGCCTGGTTAGTCAGGGCAATCGGCATAATCACCCGATTTTTGAAGGCTTCTGTTACCCCACCAGTACCAACACCTACGCTGCCGCTAATAGCGTTGGTCTGCTGGAAGTCAGGATGATCATTGTAAAAAATCAAGGGGTTTTTGCCCACAATGGTATCATTCAGCATCTCCTGGATAAACCGATACCAAAACTCCGCGTAGTTGGTTAAATCCTGCCGCCGGGTTCCATCATTGAGGTAATAGTAAATTTCGAAATTCGGGGATTGGTATACCTTGAAATCGAAACTTTCATAGTTCGGTTTATTGCGCCCGAAGTACTGGGCTTGTAAGGTAGATATCCCACCCAGCAGCACCAGCCATATCCAAATTAGTTTTTTCATCGGTTTCATACGTGGCTCCCTTTTTCAGTTAATGATATATGCGCTTGATACAGTGGCACTGACCAGCGACCAGTATCCTTGCTTTGCGAAAACGTTCATGTCAGTATAACAACCTGAAATGTGCCTATGTAACTAACGAATCCGTTAGAAACGCGTTAAAAATATCTTAATTATTCCGGTATTTTTGTCAAATGTCGGCTACCAATCGCTTTGTGGGCCAAAACGCCGATACTCCCTTGTCAAAAACAACGAAATTTCCGCTGATCATGCGCTTCCTATTTTATTCAACCCTGATATCGTTGGCTTGTTCGGTTATCACCATCCAGGGGCAAGCCCAAACCGCTCCTTTTGAACGCGATAACAATACCACTGCAACTTATACCGAGACGATACAGTTTTATCAGCAGTTGGCCCAACGGTTCCCGCGCTATGTGCGATTAACAGAAGCAGGCCCTACCGATGCCCCCTATCCGCTGCACACCGCCATTATCAGCGTTGATCGCCTTTTTGACCCCGCTAAAGCCCGCAAGGCCGGCAATCTCATTCTGATGATCAACAACGCTATCCACCCGGGCGAACCTTGTGGCGTGGACGCGTCGATGCTTTTCCTGCGCGACTACCTCCAGGATCCTGCTAAACGGGAATTACTGCGCGGGATAACCCTGGTGGTTATTCCTTTCTACAATATTGATGGCGGCCTCAACCGCGGCCCCTTCAGCCGGGCTAACCAAAACGGACCGGCCGCTTATGGTTTCCGGGGCAATGCCCGCAACTACGACCTCAACCGCGACTTCATTAAAGCCGACTCCCGTAATGCCCAGACGTTTAATCAGGTCTATGGGGTTTGGCGCCCGCACGTTTTTATCGATAATCACACCTCTAATGGTGCCGATTACCAGTATGCCATGACCCTGATCGCCACTCAGCCCGACAAACTGCCTGCCCTGCTGCGCGACTACCTGCGCCAGGAACTTCTGCCACAACTCTACAAAGGGATGGCCCAAAAAGGCCGGGACATGACCCCCTACGTCAACGTCGATGAAACCCCGGAAAAAGGAATTGCCGGATTCCTCGATTTACCCCGGTATTCCTCGGGTTATGCCGCCCTGCACCACGCCATTTCATTTATGCCGGAAGCCCATATGCTCAAACCCTATGCCGACCGGGTTCTGGGAACCTACGCCCTCCTGGAAGTGATGCTCAACGCAGTAGGAAAAGATCGCAGCCGGATACTCGCCCTGCGTCAGCAAGCAGAAGATCAGTGTGCCCGCCAGGAAGAATTTCCCATCAGCTGGGCTCCTGATCGCAACCGGGAAGATTCGCTCTGGTTTAAGGGGTATACTGCCCGTTACCGGCCCAGTGAGGTTTCCGGACTGGAGCGGCTTTATTACGATCGATCCGCCCCATGGGAAGGCTTCATTCCTTACCGCCCCTACTACCAAACGACCCAAACAGTAAAAAAGCCGGTAGCTTACATCATTCCCCAGGCTTATCAGGAAGTCATCGAACGCTTGCGCTGGAACGGCATTACTTTGCATCGGCTCCGGGAAGCCGCGGATATAGACGTAGAATATTATTCTCTCGAAGATTACAAAACGCGCACCTCGGCTTATGAGGGGCATTACCCCCATTATCAGGTGGAGGTGAAACCGATTCAGCGTACCCAACATTTCCAGCAGGGCGACTACGTTATTTTCGTCAATCAGCCGGGTAACCGGTATATTGTCGAAACCCTCGAACCCCAGGCTCCAGACTCCTATTTTTCCTGGAATTTCTTCGATGGAGTGCTGATGCAGAAAGAATATTTTTCTTCCTACGTGTTCGAAGATTTAGCGGCGGCTTACCTGAAGGACCATCCGGAGATCAGGGAGGAACTGGAACAACGCCGCCAGCAAGATCCTGAGTTCGCCAAAAGTGCCCGTGCTCAACTCGACTTTGTCTACCGGCGCAGCCCTTATTATGAACCTACCTACCTGCGCTATCCGGTGGCCCGGCTGCTGCGTATTGATCAAAAGTTGCCACTCGATTAGCCTGGTGCTTCGTCAACTAAGAATTTAGGTGTTCAGATATCCCCCGGGAAAAACTTCCGGATTTTCTATTGCGCCTGATTATTCACCGAAATTTCTCGCAACGACGCAGCGACGCAACGAGATATAGGGATTTCGCTTCACGTTTCACTAATCCTTAATTTCAAACTTGACAAAGCACTTGTCACGTAAAAAAGGGAAGAGCAATGCATCAGCTTGTCGTGCTGGCATTGCTCTTCGCAATTCTTTAACCGGTTTAGTTTTTCAGAAAGGCAGGTGTTAATTACCTGATTATCATGGGCATTAAGTGTTTTTCAGGATCAGACACCTAGCGGCTTAACACAAACCCCTCCGCAACCTTACTAACCTTGTAGTTGCCTCTGCGCAGAAATACAACAGCAGCCTTCCCGTTGATGGTCGTTTTCATAAACAGATCATCCTCCACCGGGTACACAGCTACCAGTTTTTCATTCTGATAGAAGTGTTGTTTCGCCAGTTCTGGCGAAATACGCCTGATCATTAAATCCTGAATTTCAAAATTGCCCATTTGATTAACATCGCCAATTTCCTCAGGGCTAAAACGCCGAACCAGCATGGTGTCATTGAATTCAGTAATGGTAGCCTTACCGCCGGTCATCAGCTTACCACTAATGGTGGGTCGTATTTTACAAATCCCTACCCCCGTACAGCTTTTTCTTTTGCGGCCCAGGTCTACCTCTACATCAGCGGAAAGTGCCATCTGTGGGGTTTTTTCAGGTTTTGCATAAGTCCCCCCGCGACCGTCAGCATATTTGCCGGTGGGGCTGTCTACTCTGCGGGCCTGGGCAGCAGTGGAAGAAATAGTTCCAAGCATAAAAAAGGCTACCAAGCTCAGACAGGCAATCAGCCGAAAACGATACTTCATGATTTGGTGATTATGTGGTGAATAATACCCTCAAAAGTAACGGTATGCCAGTCGCTGCGGCTCACCCGAAAGTATGAATTTGGATGAGGGTATGTACTTTATAACTAAGGAATTACCGCCACTTGAAATGACCTGGAATTTCACCCAAATGGGTGAAGAATGGGATGTGCACTTGGGGTAGATTTGTTAGGAATGCTCCCAATAGGTTTAACCACCTTGAACCCTATTGAGCGTAGAACTACCTAATCTACAACCACCCAAACCCAATCTGATTATGAAAACAGTAATGCTCCTCCCTTGCTTCATGCTCTTTTTTTTGGGATACGCCTTCGCGCAGGAAGAAGAATTCTACGAAGAATTAAGCAGCTCCGAAATGTCGATACCATCCGCGCCGGCTTTTGCTTTGCTGGGAGTTAACCCTGAAGTGGTGTTACGGCCCTCTGACTTACGTAGTTTCAAAGTCGATTGGCGGATAAAAAATTACAACCTGGCGCCAGACCTGGCCCTGGAAGCACAACCCTTCTGGCATTTGTATTACAAAAACCGCCCATTCAATGAGTATGTCAATGCCGGACCTCTAGCCAGAAGATTATCCACGCTAAGCCTTTCCCTGGGAACAGCTAAAATTGATGGCGTTAACCACGCCGCCTATTCTGTAAAAATGAACCTCTACTCCGAAAACGACTTATTCAGCGATCGGGAGTTAATTGCCGAACTTGCCCGTGAACACGATGCTTCGATGGGATTGGTGCAGCGCAAAATTGATTCTTTATCCATCCAACGTTTTCAAACCAACGATCCGGAAGAGAAACAGTTTATCCAGGAAGAAATCGATGCCTTGCATTTTCAAAAACGGACTATCTCCGTGGAAGCCAAAGAAAAATACCGCAGCGCCATTGAAGAATACCAATACGGCCATTGGAATCGCACCATGCTGGACGGTGCCTTCGGCATGGTATATACCTACGACAACCAAGGGCTAGACAGCCTGAAGGTGAAACGGGCGGGTTTGGCTTTTTGGCTCAATGGGGCTCTCAAAATAGGCCGCCACGGACTGGTCACCGGTATCTTTAAATTTACGAAGGTCATCGACAGCTCCAATAAACTCTTTGGTGTCAGCTACCGGTATGGCAATCCTAAATTCAACTTCTTCACGGAAGTAGCTTTTGAAACGCTGGGCAATTATTTCGACCCTACGCAGGAAGAAATGTTTGACGAGGGTGAGGTCTTTGCCAATAACTTTGCCCAGGATCTCGGTTCCGGCTGGCTCAATTTCAACAACACAGGGAATCGCAGCCAGTATACAATTGCCTATGGGGGTGATTTTCGGCTCAGCCGCAATATCCTGCTCAACTTCTCGCTACGCACCCAGTTTACCGGGGCCATGAAAATGGAGCGGTTACTTCCCGTAGCCAATGTTATTTGCCTGATGAAATAATCCCATCGCCGGAAGGACCTTACGAAAGTAGGGTCCTCAATCGGGCAATGGCCTCGGAACGGGATCGCACCCCCAACTTGTCGTACAGATTTTGTAAATGCGTTTTTATCGTATTGACACTGACGAAATGTTGCTCCGCCATTTGCTTGTTGGTTGCCCCTTCGTAGACGGACTTTAACACCTCAAATTCACGCTCGGTCAGCGGGCTGTCTATACGCTGGTTGAGTTTTTCCAGATTAAATTGCCGGGGTCGGGCACCCTGCGAAAAGTTATAAAGCCCAATTTCAATACTGGAATACAGGTCCCTTTCATCAAACGGCTTAATGATATACCCCATGGGGCGCGTAAGCTTAGCCTCCTCAATAATAGCGCGGTGTGAATAAGACGTCAGAAAAATAAACGGCACCTGGTGTTGGTCATTAATCAGGGCGGCCAATTCCAGCCCGTCCATATTGCCCCCCAGATTAATATCCAGTAAAACCAGGTCTGGTGTTTCTGTCTGGAGCGCTTGTATTGCCTGGTTTTTATTGTGCGCCACCGCCACAACGGAATAGTCCACATTCGTCAGGCATTCCCGAATGTCTTCGGCAATTAAAGGCTCGTCTTCTACGATCAGAATGCGAATCGTTGTCATGCAGCTTTGAATTTTGGAATGCATATCTCCACGCTGGTCCCGCGGTCTGACTGAATACTTAACTCCCCTTCCAACTTCTGCGTGAAAGCTTTTACTAATCGAAACCCCAGGCTTTTTAAGTTTTCGACATCCAGGTTGGCAGGGAGCCCCCGCCCGTTATCCGCGACCCGCAGCCGTAAACCGTCTTCTTCCCGCTTCAGGGATACGAACATTTTCCCCGCCTGCCCATCAGAAAAGGCATACTTCAACGAATTACTGATCAGTTCATTGAGAATTAACCCCAGGGGAATGATGGTATCCACATCCAGTTTCATCGGATCGATATCCTTGGCAATTACAACCTGCTTAGGGTTGATATTATAGTTGGTAATCAAACTTTCGGTCAGCTTTTCAATATATTCCCCGGCATCAACCCCTACCAGGTCCTCGTCCTGATACAGATTCTTGTGGATCAGCGCCATAGAATTTACCCGGTTTCGCCCTTCCTGAATCGCTTCCAGGGCTTTGGGATCTTCGATTTGCCGGGATTGTAAACTCAACAAGGAAGAAATGATTTGCAGGTTATTCTTGACCCGGTGGTGAATTTCCTTCAGGAGGAGTTCTTTTTCACCCAAGGCTTTTTCGATCTGCAAATTCTTTTCCTGCAACAACCGATTGGCTTTTTTGCGCAACCGCGCAAACCGATAGGCTAACAACAGAATCAAGCTGAGGGCTAGCAGGGCCAGGATATAAGCAATGCGCTCACGCTGGTTTTTCTGCAGTTCCAACTGCTGAATCTGGATGAGGTTTTCCTTTTCCTTGGTCAGGTATTTGGTTTCCATATCTTTCTCCTGCCGAACCCGTTCCTCCGACTGTAGTGTATCCAGATATTGTTTATGCATCAGCAAGGCCTCATAAGATTCTGCGTGCTGCTGAAGGCCATGAAACACATAGGCTTTTAATTCGAAAAAAGTACTCTTCGCCTTACTGAAGGTTGTCGCAAATATTACTGGTTCAATTTCCTCCAACCATTGCTCTGCCTGGTTAAAGTCTTTATCGGCCAAACTGACCTTAATGCGCAGAAGCCTCGCCTGTATCTGTTCAAATAACGTGAGGTCGAGTGACTCGCTGGCAAATAGCTTAACGACGGCAGCTTTAGCTTCTTCCATGCGTCCCATTTCAAAAAAAGCGTTTCCCAGCGACAGGTAAACACTTTGGGCTTCACTCCACTCCTGAAGATCTTCGTACTGCTGCCTGGCTTTCTCCAGATACCTTACAGTATTGGGGTAATCATTCATATACCCGTACACCAATCCGATATTATGTGTCGAATTTGCTATTCCAATCCTGTCGTTAATCTTTTCTTTTATAATGATGGATTTTTGATAAATCCTGATCGCATCTTCATAGCGATTAAGCTGGCGGTAGACGACGGCCAGGTTATTTAAAAGTTTCGCATGCGCCGATTCATCATCAATTTCATCAAATAGCGGATCAGCCAGTAAATAAAACTCCAGGGCCCTGCCCATGTCGCCGGCAAAGAAATAGGCCACTCCTTTGTTTACGAGTAAACCTGCTTCTTCCCGCTTCCACTTATCACTTACCTCCGTAATGCGCAACGCCTCATCGTAACAGGCAATCGCCTTATCCAGGTCCCCGCCAAAATCCGCCGCTAATCCCTTATAGCGCCAAGCATAAATAATACCTTTGGTGTAGCGGATTTTTTTTGCTTCCGCAAGTGCTTTATTGGCAAATTGTTCGGCCTGCTCAAGTGAATCGGGCATAGAAAACTGGGCCAGCTGATTCAGCGCATTAATCCGCAGGGTGTCATTAGCACTGGTGGCCACCCTGCGCAAGCTATCCAGGGGCGACTGACCGCTGAGCGGAGCGCTGAGCAATACCAACACCAATACGAACCCAGAGCTGGGAAAAGCCAAATCCTTTAATTGACACCACTGCCGATACGTGCTCATAATCTGAGAATTTATCCGTAGAAAACCAATCAGGGTTAGGCGGAACGCATGCCAATGTCGTCCGACCCTGTTCAAAGATAGGCACCCGACCCTACTTACTCCTCATCCTTTGGTATGAATTTACCGCACCGCCCTGACCTATTCATCATATTAAAACATAGGTACTGTTACTTACGCGAAGTGGTTTGGGGAATCCCCAAACCACTTCGCGTCAATTGTACCCCCTTGTATTACTGTAGGCCTTCCCCTGAAGTGATCAGTTATCCAGAAACTCGGGATCAAACGTTTTTAAGGTCAATGTAAGCAGTTGGTAAAATTCATCTGCGGTTCCATCAACAGACCGCCTTAGCCAAAAAGCCGGGCAAGTAGTCGCTTCGTACCAATCGTACCCCTGCAAACTGAGGTCGTCTCCCAGGCTTCTGAACGATTCCTGCAAAAAATAACTCGGAGATTCATAGGTGGCACCTGGAGTTTTGGCTGCTATCGCCATGAGTGATAAATATTTCTTCCGGAGATTATCATTACTGATTCCTGCCTGGTACGTGAGGTAGTATGTCCGCAGATATTGTCTTAACTCCTGATTATAAAAAGACTGGAAGGTTTTGACAAATACACTATTCTGGTAAGCTTGTACTAAAAGACTTTGCAGGCGGGTTAGAAAAGTAGGGCTATAATAACCAAACGAACCACGGCTTTTAAAATCAAGCTGGCCTTGGTGGGGTCCTTTCACAAAGGCTTTTTCACCCACGATGCCTTCAACTACTTTTTTCCCTAATACTTTTTCTACGGCAATATAACGGCCTCTGACCCCAACTTCCGGAATGTAGGTTACCTCCTGCGAGATTGATGGATCCGCATTCAAGCGCCCCCAATCACCTGCGATATAAGTCAGTTTTTCACTAAGCATCGACGTCGATACGCCCAGATTAAAATTCGGCGAACAAGCGAAGAGAATGCTTAGAAGCAAGGCCAGGACCAAATAGGAAAATCGTTTCATTGGTATAATTTGATGTAAGTTGTGACTAATAATGTTCAATGGAAATTGGAAATGATGACCTGAACTGGATTTTAGCATGGGTCATCGGTCAACGTTTCGCGTTGTTGTCACTAGTGCTGCCTAACCTGCTTAGGCCCCAGTTAATCATTTACCGGGCGAGTATTCCTTTCAACCAATTTTCGACTAAGGGAGGCCAGGTTTTCGCTGCAATATTTCCCGGCCGTAATCCGTAGCCATGTCCGCCTTTTGGTAAAAAGTGTAGTTCCACCGGAACCTTACCGTCCCGAAGAGCGCCAGCCATAACGAGCGCACTATTGCCGTACACGTCATCCGCTGTAGCAAAGATAAACATGGGTGGGGTGTCCTGATTCACCTTCAGTTCGGGAGTTAGGCTACGGTTTTCCCCCTTATCCAGGTAGGCCGGGTAAATTAGTATACTGAAATCCGGCCGGCACGACAGGGAATCCATCGAGTCCTGCGCCGGATAAGTATTGCTTTCGTAAAGGGTACTGGCTCGAACGGTCAGACTGCCTCCTGCCGAAAAGCCCAGTACACCTAACTGGTTGGGATCGATATTCCAGATGCCACTGTTCTGGCGAACGATCCGGATCGTTCGCTGAATATCCTGAAGGGCTCCTTCCTGTTTGTCAGGTACCCGGTATTGTAAAACAAAAGCGGTATACCCCAGCGTGTTTAGCCAGGCAGCTATTTCATAGCCCTCCTTATCGATGGCTAAAATGCTGTACCCGCCTCCCGGGCAAACAATTATGCCAATCCCTTTGGCGAGCGTTGCATCGGGTTCAAAAACGATAAACCCAGGGTTGGTTATATCCGTAAGCCGGGTAACATCCCCGGCTGTGTTTAGCGATTGAGTTGGCGGGTGTTTGGCAGCTGACTCCCCCGGCACCTGAGTGGGCCAGAGGTAAACAGTATCCCTTTCCTGGCCTATGATCGTCGAAACGGCACAGCATAAAATAAGCCCTAGCACATAAAATTTCATACTCCTGGTTTTATACCCTTAAGCCGCCTGTAACAACAATCTACACTCCTTTGGCCGTTTTACCGGGTAAGTTGATCTATTTTTTCCGCTACGGCAGCAAAAGGAAAATCCTGCATCACTGCCTCCCATTTAGCGCGAATATCCGCCGTACACAGATTGCCAATACTTCCTTCGTGTACATGTGCTACCCGACTGCGATCGGGGTCGAAACGGCCTTCGGCAATGGCTTTGCCCACTTCCTGATAAGCATCGCGGAAAGGCATTCCCTCCAACACGAGGCGGTTTACTTCTTCCACACTAAACAGGTAGCGGTATTTTTCCTCGGCCAGCACGTTGGGTTGTACCTCGATGTGCTCCAACGCAAAGGTAGCGATTGACAAACAGCTTTTAAGTGTTTGTAATGCGGGAAACAGTGCTTCTTTCAGCAGTTGAAAATCGCGGTGATAGCCCGCAGGTAGGTTCGTTGTGAGCATACTCACCTGACCGGGGAGTGCTTGAAGCTGATTACATTTGGCCCGAATCAGCTCAAACACATCAGGGTTCTTCTTGTGGGGCATGATACTCGATCCCGTGGTCAATTCATCGGGAAAGCGAATAAAGCCAAAGTTCTGATTCATGAACAACACAACATCGGCAGCCAGCTTACCTAAAGTACTGCCAAAAGCAGCCAGTGCGAAGGTCAAAAACAGTTCCGTCTTTCCCCTGCCCAACTGCGCATGAACCACGTTGAAATTTAAATCTGCAAACCCCAGTAATTCTGTAGTCATGCGGCGGTCCAAAGGAAAAGAGGAGCCATACCCGGCTGCTGACCCTAAAGGATTCTGGTTATTGATTGCGTAAACACTACTGAGCAGCCGCAGATCGTCCACCAGGGATTCGGCATAGGCACCAAACCACAACCCAAACGAGGACACCATCGCCACTTGAAAGTGCGTATAGCCGGGCATCAGTACTTCGCGGTGCTGCTCACTGAGGAGCTGTAGCTGCCGGAATAAGCCCTCTGCCAAGCGAACAACTTCTTCTATTTCCGCCCGAAAATACAGGCGTAAGTCTACCAATACCTGGTCGTTGCGGGAGCGTCCACTATGGATCTTTTTGCCAGCATCACCCAGTTGACGAGTTAGCAGCATCTCCACCTGAGAATGTACATCTTCCACATCATCCTCAATTCGAAAATTCCCTTTTTTCGCTTCATGGTAGAGGCCTTTCAACGCGGCAGCAACCGCTGAATACTCTGCTTCCTCCAATAACCCTATTGACGTCAGCATCTGAATGTGAGCGAGGGAACCCAGAATATCAAAAGGGGCCAAAGCGAGGTCCATCTCCCGGTCGCGCCCGACGGTAAACCGATCAATTTCCTGTAATACCTGGTAGTCTTTTTGCCAAAGTTTCATCGTTCGTAATTCCGTTTGTTGCCGGATGCTAGTTAGGTAAAAATGCGGAAATCCCCGCTATCAAGCGGCTGTACAGGGTAATTCCTTCGGCCAATTCGGCCAATTCAATATACTCATCAGCAGTATGTGAACGGGCGGAATCGCCACAACCCATTTTCAGGGAGGGAAAAGGCATCAGTGCCTGATCCGATAGTGTAGGTGACCCATAACAGCTCCTTCCCAGGGCCAGGCCACTCCGCACCAGGGGATGGTCGAGGGGGATACCAGAGGAGTTGAGCCGAAAAGACCGCGCCTTTAGCGTCGATTGCAATGTTGCTTGCAGTAGCGTAAAGACCTCTTCATTGGTATAGCATTCATTCGTGCGCACATCAATAACGAACCGGCACGAATCAGGTACTACATTGTGCTGTTTGCCGGCTTCAATCTGGGTTACCGTCATTTTTACCGGCCCCAGTAAGGAAGACACTTTCTCCAGTTGCCAGGTGCGCACCTGTTCAATATCCCTCATCGCAACATAAATGGCATTGACTCCTTCTTCACGCGCAGCATGCCCGGCGACACCAATAGCTTCCGCATCGATCACTAATAGTCCCTTTTCTGCTACTGCCAGTTGCATCTGGGTTGGTTCCCCCACCAGGGCGAAATCAATAGTTCCCAAGTGAGGTAATAAAGATGCTATCCCCTGTGCTCCGGAAATCTCTTCTTCTGCACTGGCTGCCACCAGCAAGTTAGCAGGAAGATCCGGGCGATTGTGCCAATACAAAAACGTGGCCAGCAACGCCACCAGAGATGCCCCGGCATCGTTACTGCCCAAACCATACAGGCGTCCGTTTTCCTCCTGCGCGCCGAAAGGGTCACGCTGCCAGCCGGTAACGGGCTTAACGGTATCGTGGTGCGAGTTGAGCAGCAAGGTAGGTCGGCCAGACCGCCAATTCGCCGAACGCGCCCAGACATTATTGCCCAGTCGGTGGGAAGTCACGCCGTGCTCCTGCAGGAAAGCCTCAAGCAGCTCAGCGGTAGCCTGCTCCTCCCGGGAGAAGGAAGGCGTGCGAATGAGTTGTCTCAGTAGCTCAAGCGCGGCGGAATAGTAAGCAGGTAGTTCCATTTCCTGGCTATTTACCGGTGTAAATGGGTGCCCCCACCTCGGCTAAAGGATTGTGGCCCACAAATGACCACTTCGGCTACTTCAACCTGCAAGGCGTTAAAGGCATTATCCAGCTTAGGGATCATCCCGGCACTGATCACTCCCGATTCCCGGTGCTGGGCATAAGTGTCCGGGGTCAGCTCCGGAATGACAGAATTATCATCGTGGGGGTCGCTGAGCACCCCATCCTTTTCTAAACAATAAATCAAGGTAACGTGGTACAATGGCGCCAGGGCCATTGCCAGCTGTGCCGCAATGGTATCGGCATTGGTATTGAGAAGCTGCCCTTTCCCATCGTGCGTAATGGCACAAAATACAGGCGTAAAATCCGCTTGAATTAAGCGATTGATTGCCGCCGAATCGACCTGATCGATGTCGCCAACAAAGCCATAATCAATCGTTTTTACCGGTCGTTTATGTGCTTGAATGACATTGCCATCGGCACCACTCAGCCCCAGTGCATTGACCCCAAAGGATTGTAGTTTGCTGACAATCATTTTATTAAACAGGCCCGCATAAACCATCGTGGCGACTTCCAGCGTTTCCGCATCCGTGATCCGCCGGCCATCCACCATTTTGGGGGTTAGCCCGAGGCGTTCACTCAACTCTGACGTGCGCTTGCCACCACCATGGACGAGCAGTTTGCGCCCTTCGAGGTGCAAAAACGTCGTTAGCACCTGAGCCAGGAGCGCCTCATCGTCCAGAACCTTCCCGCCTATTTTTAACAGCTGCAGTTTATCCGCCATGCGTATTGGGTTATCCGTGTTTTTGGCTTAGGAGCTGGTGTAAAACAGCCTGAGCCGCAAAGGTACGGTTATTCGCCTGGGCAATCACCAGCGAGCGCGGCCCGTCCAATACCTCATCAGCAACCACTACATTACGGCGTACCGGCAGACAATGCATAAACTTCCCCTGGTCGGTAAGCGCCATCTTGGCCTCTGTCATCGTCCAGGCGGGATCCTGCGTGAGGATTTGGCCATAGTTCTGATAGGAAGACCAGTTTTTTACGTAAACAAAGTCGGCGCCGGAAAGGGCCTCCGCCTGATTGTATACCACCGGCGTATCGCCCACAAACTCAGGAGCCAGCTCATAGCCTTCGGGATGGGTGATCACCAAATCGACGTCCGCCTGCCGCATCCATTCTACAAAAGAATTGGGCACGGCCTGAGGCAAAGCTCGCGGATGAGGTGCCCAGCTCAGCACCACCTTCGGGCGGGGTTTGCGCTTATGTTCTTCAATGGTAATGACATCTGCCAGTGACTGCAGGGGGTGTCGGGTTGCTGATTCCAGACTCACCACCGGCACCTGCGCATAGCGACAGAATGCCTGCATAACCTGATCCTGATAATCCAGCTCCCGATCTTTAAGGCCAGGAAAACTCCGCAGGCCAATAATGTCGGCATATTGACTGATCACCGCCGCTGCTTCTTTGACATGTTCGGCAGTATTGGCATTCATGATAGCGCCATCCGCAAATTCCAGATTCCACCCCTGATCAGCGTTCATACTGATGACCTGCATCCCCAGGTTCAGTGCAGCTTTCTCTGAGCTAAGGCGGGTGCGCAGACTGGGATTAAAAAACAGCATGACCAGGGTCTTATTTTGCCCCAGCGCCTGGTGTGCCTGCGGATGGGCTTTCAGTTCCCGCGCCAGCTTGACGAGTTCGGGTAAGTCAGTTACATCGGCTACGCCGGTAAAGTGTTTCATGCTTGCTGGTAATTTGGCAATTTAGCTAAAACAGCCTGGAAGCGCTCCAGGAATAAAGAGACTTCGGGTTCCCCAATAGTCAGGGAAGGCAACAGGCGCATGACATTCGGATTCGACGCTGATCCGGTAAAAACCCCTTCTTCAAAGAGCATCTGTTTGCGCAGGGCACCTACCGGAAAATCAAACTCCAGGCCGATCATCAACCCTCGCCCACGGACATCGACGATACCAGCCCCCTGTATTTGGCGCAGTTCCTGCATCAGGATTTCTCCCTGCCGGGCCGCATTAGCCACCAAATTCTCCTGCTGAATGATATCCAAAACGGCAATACCGGCCGCACAGGCCAGGTGGTTACCGCCAAAGGTGGTTCCTAAAAGGCCGTGTTTCGCAGCAAACCGCGGATGCAGGAGAATGCCGCCAATGGGAAAACCATTCCCCATGCCTTTGGCCATACTGATGATATCGGGAGTAATTCCGCTGGGCTGAAACGCAAAGAAATCGCCACTGCGGCCGTAACCCGACTGAATTTCATCGAGGATGAGCACGGTATCATGCTGGCGGCAGATCGCTTCCAGCCCCTGCAGGAAAGCAGGTTCCGGCAGGTAAATTCCGCCAATACCCTGAATACCCTCCACAATAACGGCGCTTACATCGCCCTGAGCAATGGTTGCTTCGGCCTGCGTCAAATCATTGAGTGGTAAAAACTCCACCGGGTAAGTCCGGTTAATCGGGGCTTTTATTTTGGCACTATCTGTAACGTTTACCGCGGCGGAGGTACGCCCATGGAAAGCTCGGGTAAAGGCCACCACTTTTGTTCTTTCGTTGTGGAACGAGGCCATTTTCAACGCATTCTCATTGGCTTCCGCGCCGGAATTGCAGAGGAATAGCTGGTAATCATCGCAACCCGACAGTGCTCCGAGTTTGGTAGCCAACTCAGTTTGCAGGTCGTTAATAATGGAGTTCGAATAAAACCCCAACTGATGCAATTGCTGCGCAATGCGGTCAATGTAATGCGGGTGCCCGTGGCCTACCGAGATCACCGCATGACCACCGTAAAAATCGAGGAAGCGTCGGCCCTGCTCATCGTATACATAAGCCCCTTCGCCGCGTACCGGCTTTAGATCATACAGCGGATAAACATCAAACAGTTGCATCGTTGTGCGTATTGAGGTGAAAAAAATAGTAATTAAAACGCCACGGACTTCAGCAGGAGTCCCGTTGTTTCGGGTAATCCGAACATCAGATTCATATTTTGTACAGCCTGCCCGGATGCCCCTTTAACCAGGTTATCGATGGCACTGAAAATAACCACCTTGTTGCCATGTTTTTCAATGCTCAGCAGGCACTTATTCGTATTAACCACTTGCTTCAGGTTAATACTCCGGGGAGATATTACTGTAAAGGGATCGTCGAAGTAATATTGCTCAAACAGTTGGCAAACCTCATCCAGTTCGGCGGCGCAGTTGAGATAGAGGGAAGCAAAAATTCCGCGCGTGAAATCGCCCCGTAGCGGAATGAAGTTCAACGCCGTTGTCAGGCCCGATTGCAGTTGATTCAGGCTTTGCCGGATTTCCCCCAGGTGCTGGTGGTTAAATACTTTATAGGCAGAAATATTACTATGCCGCCAACTGAAATGCGTAGTGGCGTTAGGGGCCTGTCCGGCACCGGTTGAACCGGTAATGGCCTGGATATGCACTTCGTCGCCGAGGAGTTGAGCATGAGCCAGTGGCAACAGCGCCAATTGGATGGCCGTAGCAAAACATCCCGGATTAGCAATGCGCTTACTGGCCCGAATAGCAGCTTTGTTTAATTCCGGCAAGCCGTAAACAAAGCGATCGTCGAGGCGAAAATCATTGCCCAGGTCAATAACCGCTACCGAAGGAGGCACGACATGCCGCGCCATGAATTCGGTTGACTGGCCATGCCCCATACACAGGAACAATACATCGATGGCCTGCAAATCGAGTTGATCGGTAAACAGCAACGAGCAGCTTCCTTCCAGATCCTCGTGAACCTCTGCTACTGGTTTTCCAGCTTGTGAATGGCTGTGTACATAACTAATGGCTGTCTTCGGGTGATTCAGCAGGATGCGTAGTAGTTCGCCACCTGTATACCCTCCGCCACCGACAATGCCTACATTAATCATAATGCTTATCCTCCTTTGTGCAACGTGTTTGAGGCCACCCCTCCATAATTATTAAAATGTAGTCCAACTACTGCTGGTCGTGAACGGCAAAGAAAATTTTGCTCTGATTGCCCAGGATCTTCGTAAACCCTTTCACATCATCTCCACTCCAGCCTTTATTCATTTCCCCGTAATGCCCGAAAGCAGAATTCATCAGATCAAAGGGCGATTCAATCCCCTGTAAATCGAAGTGATAAGGCCGTAATTGTACACCCACCTTACCTGTTACCGATTGCTGGGTATCCTGCAGGAAATGTTCAATATTACGCATGACTGGCTCCAGAAACTGTCCTTCGTGCAGGAGCATTCCATACCAGTTGGCCAATTGATCTTTCCAGTACTGCTGCCACTTCGTCAGCACGTGTTTTTCCAGCAAGTGGTGTGCTTTGAGGATAATCAGGGGTGCTGCTGCTTCAAAGCCTACCCGGCCTTTGATCCCGATGATGGTATCCCCCACGTGAATATCTCTGCCAATGCCGTAAGGGGCGGCTATTTTTTCCAGGGCCTGAATAGCAGCCACCGGATGGCCAAACACCTGATCGTTGATGCCCTTCAATTCTCCTTGTTCGAAGTGAAGACTGACCACCTGTGGCGTTGTTTCGGAAACGGGTGTCGGATAAGCGCCTTCCGGGAGGGCTTGATCTGAGGTTAGGGTTTCGACACCGCCGACGCTGGTTCCCCACAATCCTTTGTTGATGGAGTATTTGGCTTTCTCCCAGCTCCAGTTAATTCCATGCTTTTGCAGGTAGTCAATTTCTTCCTGCCGTGCGAGCTTCAAATCCCGAATGGGGGTGATAATTTCCAGTTCTTCACCCAGGATGTGAAAAGCTAAATCGAAGCGTACCTGATCATTGCCCGCACCAGTACTCCCGTGCGCGACGGCTGCGGCATCGATATGTTTGGCGTAGCGGGCTGTTTCCAGTGCCTGGAACATCCGTTCAGCACTTACCGACAAGGGATAGGTGTTGTTGCGCAAAACGTTTCCGAAGATGAGGTACCGCACGCATTGCTCATAAAAATCGGTAACGGCATCCACAACCTGAAAGCTTTTGGCGCCCAGCTGCAGCGCACGCGCTTCAAGGTGAGCCACATCTTCCGGGGAAAAGCCACCTGTATTGACCGTTAGTGCATGTACTTCCAGGCCTTTTTCCCGGGTCAGGTACTGCACACAAAACGAGGTGTCAAGCCCCCCGCTAAAGGCCAGTACAACTTTATTATTTTTCATTTTTGTCGGCTATTAGATGGGTTAGATTGTATTTCATTTTTTCTTCATCCTCTTTGGAGGGTGCCAGCATGGCCGTACATAGACACATCCGGCGCTGGTTGCGCTCGAGGATGTCAAAATTGGGGCAGCTCCGGCAGCCATCCCAAAAGGCTTCGTCCTGGGTGAGTTCGGAGAATGTAACCGGCCGGTAGCCCAGATCCGAATTTATTTTCATCACGGCCAGGCTGGTCGTAATACCAAACACCCGGGCCTGTGGATATTTGTCGCGAGCTAAATTAAAAACGGCTTCCTTAATTTTCCGGGCCATACCGTGCATCCGATAATCGGGATGCACCACCAACCCCGAGTTAGCCACATAGCGGTTGTGACTCCAAACCTCAATATAACAGAACCCGATTACTTGTTCCCCATCAAAGGCAATGACAGCATTTCCATTGCGCATTTTGGTACGGATATACTCTGGTTTGCGCTCCGCAATCCCCGTTCCACGCGCTTTAGCAGATTCAGCGATCATTTGGCAGATGGCTTCTGCATACCCCTCGTGGTCAGCCGAGGTAACCGCGATTTTAATGTCCATTCTCTTAGGCAATTACCAGGTGAATAGTTTACAATCAACCTGGATAGAGTGAAATAATGATTTACCAAAAGCGATATACTAGCCCATGGGGCTATCGGTCCGAGTTATTGGCAGGGAAAATGATGGGAAAATCCCACCCCGAGGGTTAATATGGAAAGTTACGCCCCGTAAGGGCGACGCAGAAATCGCGGACGGAAAGGAGCCAACGCGATAATTATATGACTGCTCAGATTTTGCATTACACGCACAAAAGTAGCGGGTCATTGGATTAAATGCAACACTTGCGCGAAGTTTTTAGCATTTTCCAAAATTCAGCCCCCCGCATTTGGATTATCAAAAATAACCAGCCCCTCGTTAGGTATTTCGCAAAACACTAGGGTGAGTATGCCTTGAAACACCCTCTGGATCATTCGGATCTTCATGCACTGGGGAAGTCTCAGGGGCTGTTCCGTAAAGATCTGACCCAACAAAAGTTCCGAAATGCCAATAAAGCTGTATTTTCCGTTAACAAAACGCACGTATGAACCAGCAACGCTCCTTTGGTCTTTCCTTCGTCATCCTCACTGTCCTCTTTTTCCTTTGGGGGCTCCTGACATCCCTGAATGACATTTTAGTCCCGCACCTTAAAGCTGTTTTTGACCTGAAACACTGGCAGGCGCAGCTAATCCAGTTTTTCTTTTTCGGGGCATATTTTATCATGAGTATCCCTGCCGGGATGATTATTCGGCGGCTGGGGTATAAAGGAGGTATTGTTGCTGGGTTATCCCTGATGGGATTGGGTTGTCTACTGTTTTACCCAGCCTCCACGATTCAGGAGTATGGTATCTTCCTGGTCGCTCTGTTTATCCTGGCTTCGGGAATTACGATCCTGCAGGTGGCCGCCAACCCTTACGTGGCTATTTTAGGCCCGGAAGAAACGGCAGCCAGCCGCCTCAACCTGGCGCAAGGTTTCAATTCGTTGGGGCATACGATTGCCCCCCTGCTGGGTGCCTGGCTCATTTTACAAAACACTGCAGTAGTCGATGTGAAAACCGTCCAGGGCCCCTACCTGGTTATGGCCGTTGTTTTACTGCTGATCGCACTGGTCTTCCGGCAGCTGCCGCTACCCAGTATTGAATACCAGAGTGATTCCCGTAAAGGTTTCCGGTTGCTGGACTACCCACACCTTTATTTGGGGGCTATTGCTATTTTCTGTTACGTGGGTGCCGAAATAGCGATTGGCAGCTTCCTGGTCGAGTATTTCCGCTCCGATCCGACCATCGCCCTGGCCACTAAAACAGCAGGCAGCTACGTAGCCTTCTACTGGGGCGGAGCGATGGTAGGCCGTTTCATGGGAGCCATTGCGTTGAGTGATCAGCAGCATGCCGTACGTAAATCGCTGTACATGGCCCTGATCCCGCTGATCGGTTTTGGTGCTGCCCTCATTGTACTTACGACCAACGGTGGCGACACCCGCATGGCCTTCGGGTTCCTGGTCGTGATGCTGTTGAACTATGGCGCCTTTTTCCTCGGCAAGGGGATGCCAGCCCAAATTCTGATGATTTTCGCAGCAACGAATATCGTCCTGCTAATTATCACCATGAATACCGGGGGAACCATCGCCATTTGGTCGGTACTGGCGATCGGTCTATTCAATTCGATCATGTGGTCAAACATTTTCACCATGGCGATCGAGCGGCTGCGGGAATTCACCAGCATTGGCTCCTCCCTGCTGGTTATGATGATTGTCGGAGGGGCGATTATTCCGCCCCTCCAGGGCTTGGCTGCCGACATTCCCGGTATTGGCGTGAAATTCTCCTTTATCGTGCCAGCTATTGCCTATGCTTATCTGACCTATTACGGCTGGCGGCGCGGTAAAACTCCCGTACCGGTGGACAGTGCGGCTGCCTGACATTCTAAAAGACAATGGCTAATCCTTACTGACGTTGTATACGGTACGTGGCACGTACCGTATACGTCACCAGCAATTCCAATAATCTTTCCGAACGCCTAGTAAAGCGCCATGTCAAACCGGCGACGATACTGACGTGTCAGCGGATGCTGCACACCCCAGGTATGAAAAACGGCTATGGCCAGGCGGCGCGGTAGTTCATCCGCGTAGTTTTTATCGGCCATCGTCGCCTGGATGATACGCAATACAAATTGCTCATGATCTCCTTGCGCTAATGCTCCCTGCGCCTGGGTTAACGCTTTGCCTGCCGGAGAATCATCAAACTCCCCAGCCAGGAAGGTATTGATCACCCGCAATTCCTCAGCACTTTCCCACAACGACAAATCATCCTGGTGAAAGTCTTCGACCAGAGCCAGGGCTTTGGCCGGTTCCTGCCAAATCAATTGTTGAGCCAGTAATAAACAGGCTTCTTTATTGGCAGGGTTATCGGCTACATACGCCTGTAACTGCGCAACACCCTCCGGGTCACCGTTGGCTACGGCGTCCTGAATGGCCGACCAGGCTTGTTTGGCATCATTGGGCAAATGCTCATCCAACCAGTCAAGAATAGCTTTGCGGGGCAGTGCTCCGGCAAACTCGGCAATAACCTTCCCCTGGTAGAACATTTTCACATTGGGAATACTGCGAATCTGATACTGTCGCGCCAAATCCTCCGCTTCTTCCGTGTTTACTTTTACCAGGGCCCATTGCCCTTCCTGTTCCTGCGCCAACTGCTCGATCGTAGGGCCCAGCACCCGACAAGGGCCACACCAGGGCGCCCAAAAATCAACAACCACCGGTATTTCAAAGCTGCGCGTCAGAACATCCTGCTGAAAATCTATCATTCCCATGTATTCATCTTTTAATGTTGCACAATAGGGGGTTTCCTCTTAATATACATCATAATCATAACCCTGGTTGAACCGGATGTCAGGTCAGTTTTTGATCCCGCTTCTCTTTGGGGGTATAGTACAAATAACACCTGCACAAAATCGTAGCACAATGAGAAAAATCAGCGGCATTCTGGCAATCTTAATGATCTTCGCGCAATTCCTCCAAGGCCAGGAAGAAACGCTTTTCAGTGACCTGGATGTAACAGGAGCCTTTGGCGCACCCATTGTTGAGTTTAGCTCCATCAACGGCCAAAGCGGAACCACTGCCGGCGGTGGCGGTGCGCTGACGCTCGAAAATCTGTTCCTGGGCGGATATGGTATTGGCGCTAATTTTGCAAACTTTCAACTGGACAACAACACCTACGACCTCCGCCTCAAACACAGTGGCTTCTGGTTGGGCTATGTCACCTCTCCCGGCAAACTGGTCCACTTTTACAGCAGCGCCCGTATTGGCTGGGGGAAAGCCGAACTGCGCGGGGATGGCCCCGCCGCCGATAGCGATCGCATTTTTGCCCTCACTCCCGAGGCGGGAATTGAAGTCAACATTACAACCTGGATGAAAATAGGCCTCACAGGTGGTTACCGCTGGATTAATGGTATAACCCAGCTCCCCGGACTGGAAAACGCTGATTTTAGCAGCCCTATTGCAGGGATAACCTTCCGCTTTGGTGGTTTTTCTAACGAAGATTCCTGGTAAAGGATACGAGCCAGTACTTGCCTAAGGAGCCGACTGATGGCCCCGTGCGCGTTATTTATTGAGTTGATAATCGTTCGTTGCGCTCACGCGGCTTATGGGGATTATTTTTTTTGGGACTTTAGTAGCCAATATGCCACGCCGGTCCGAAGACCGGCCAATAAGTCCGTATGGAATCCGAAGATTCCAACGAACAAGGAGGTTAGTTTTTATCCTACGATAACTAAACTTTCGGAGTTTAGTTATCGTACACCTTTCATACGCAACTAAACCCAGTCCCTTAGCAAATAACTAGAATCTCCTTACCGCTTTATTGAACACGCGGAATCGATGAACCAAGCATTAATGTTTATCTTTACCTCGTTCGCGATTAGCGTTTCAATAAATGCTGTTAGTTATGTTCTTTTTTGCCAAAGCACTGCATGTCGTTGGGTTTGTCGCCTGGTTTGCCGGCCTTTTTTACCTCGTTCGTATTTTCGTTTATCACGTAGAAGCGCTGCAGCAGCAAGAACCGGACCGTGGCATTTTAACCAGGCAGTACCATCTGATGGAGTGGCGGGTTTACCGGATCATTTGTCATCCGGCCCTGGTGATCACCTGGCTGTTTGGCGTATGGATGCTCTTGCTGCACGGCTGGGAGTGGCTGATGGTCAACCCCTGGATGCTGGTCAAGCTAGGTTTATTAGTGCTACTGAGTAGCTACCACTTTTGGTGTGGCGGAATCATCCGCAGATTGGAGCAGGGTGAACTCGCATTCACTTCTTTTCAGTTTCGCTTGCTCAATGAAGTTCCTACCATTTTCCTGGTAAGCATCGCCTTGCTTGCTGTTTACCGCAACACCCTCAATTTCCTGTTGGCACTGGCGGGCATCATTGGCTTTGGCATTTTACTGGTATTGGCAACCAAAGCCTATCGGCGGGCTCGGGAAAGCGGAAAAGCACGCTAAGACAGCTACCCGCCGAAGAGTTTCTTCCAAATCCCACTGCCGCCTTTTTGCTTGAGCAACTGTTCTGCCTGAGCAATTAAGGCTGGAACAATTTCCCAATTGGGATCCAGTTCATGGGCTATTTTGAAGTCGCTGAGGGCTTCTTTGGGTAAATCATTTTCCAGACAGATTACCCCGCGGTTCACGTAAGCGGCCTTGGCATAAGGATTCAGGTGAATGGCAACATTATAGGCTTCCACAGCACCCGGTGAATCCCCTTGCTGTTTGCGGATAAACCCTCGCCAGTAATGCATTTGGTCATCTTCGGGGTTTTCCGCCAAAAGAAGCTCCAGGTCAGCAGTAGCTTTATCATACGCTTCGATCAGGGCGTAAGCCATGCTGCGCAAGCGCCGACTATCATAGTGTTCAGGATTGCGTTCCAATGCTTCAGAAAAGTAGCGAATGGATTCCCGGTATTTTTCTTCCCGGAAGGTGACCAACCCAAAATTAAAGTAGTGCTGAAAATTATCCGCATCCATCCGCATGCCCCGTTCAGCATCCTCCAGGGCTTGCTTATTATTGCCCAGATTAGCTTGCACCAAGCTACGCATAGCATATACAGAGGCCAGGTCAATGCCCGCATTGGCTGCCTGGTTTAAATCAGCAAGGGCTAATTCGTAGTTTTCCAGGTTCATGTAGATAAGACCCCGATTGAGATATCCCGTTTTGAGCGAAGGGTTCTCTTCAAGGGTCCGGTTGATCCATTGCAAGGCCTCCTCCCAGGATTCCTCCTTGAGGAGCAGCACGGCTATATTGTGCATAGCCAGTGAATGGTGGGAATTTGCTGTAACTGCCTGAGTATAAAACTCCGCAGCCCCCACGGCATCACCGGTTTCTTCACGAATGACCCCCAGATAAAAGGCAGCATCCGCAGCCTGGGGGTCTTTCTGTAGCATCTCCTCCAGGGTAGCAATAGCGCCGGCAAAATCCTGCTCATGGTAAAGACGGATACCCCGTTGGAGCAGCGATTCTTCTTCACCAGCTGAGACCGGTTTTACCGCCGATAGATCAGTCACAGCCGATCCCGTATGTTGCCCCGACTGATTCCGCTTCCACGCCTGTTGGAGTTGCGTACACAGTTTGAGCAAGCTAAAACTGATATTATTCAACTGTATTGAATATTCCGGGTAGGAAAGTAAATTCTTGAGACGATCCTGCTCCAGGCGTGTGTGTTGGGTGCGCAAATGCAACACCTGATCGTAGGCTTCCGTATTTTCATCGCGTAAAAAATCGGCCAGTTCCACCAAGGATTGCTCCAGTGCACCATCACCGATTTTTTCCTTAATCGTATGGATAAAAGCCTGTTTCTCAGTTGCCATGGGTTAGCGGGTATTTTAAGCTTCAAGATAAGGGATTTTGCGGGCTTTGCCGGGGTTAGCATTTAGAAAGTTCGTTTATGGGGTTTATGCCGCTCACTACGTTCGCCCCTACGGGCAAGTTCGGTTTATATCGTTCGCGTTGCTCACTCGGGTTATGTCGCTTCGCTTGGTTTATGAGGTTTATTTAGTTGAAATCAAAGCCAATGCGCTGCAGTAGGTGTATACCGCTTCGCTCGGTTTATGGGGTTTATGCCGCGATGCTCGGTTTATAAAGTTTATTTAGTTAAAATTGAAGCCAATGCACTAACAGCTAATGCGCCAAAACCCAATACGCCAATTCCTAATGCGCCAACACGCTAACAGCTAACGCGCTAAAACACCGTTTTTGAATGATCCCACAATTGCGCTACCTTGCTGGAAACTTGTGGGCATCATGTCGCGCTACACCTTATTTTCCCGTACGGTATGGCTGCTGGCGCTGGTCAGTTTATGCACCGACCTGGCCAGTGAAATGCTGTACCCAATTCTCCCCTTATTCTTTAGCAGTATCGGTTTTTCTGCCGGCTGGATCGGCCTGCTGGAAGGTACTGCCGAAGCCCTGGCCGGCATTAGCAAAGGCTATTTCGGGCGTTGGTCAGACCTCTGGGGACGTCAGGTTCCCTTTGTCCGGTTTGGCTATACGCTAAGTGCCCTTGCCAAGCCCCTTATGGCTGCCTGGCCCGCCGCCGGCTGGGTGCTTTTCACCCGCAGTACAGATCGCTTGGGTAAGGGAATCCGCACGGGTGCCCGCGATGCCCTTCTCGCCACGGAAGCAACCCCACAAACCCGGGGGCAAATCTTTGGGTTTCACCGCAGCATGGATACCCTCGGTGCTGTACTGGGCCCGCTTTTGGCCCTCCTTTTTCTCTACTGGTATCCGGAAAATTACCGGATGCTCTTCTTTCTGGCGCTGTTTCCCGGGCTGGGAGCTATTGCACTCAGTTTCTTGTTGAAGGATAAGCCTGGCGCACCTGCACCAGTACCTGCACCACCAAGCCCGGGAGCACCCTGGCGGTTTTGGCAGGGCGCTCCCCCCGCCTACCGGCGCTTGTTACCCGGGCTGCTGCTCTTCGCCCTTTTTAATAGTTCGGATTTATTCCTGCTCTTACGCCTGCGCGATGCGGGCATGGGCGATCAGGCGGTAGTGGGACTTTATATCTTTTACAACCTTTGTTACGCTCTGGCAGCCTACCCCGCAGGTAAGCTTGCCGACCGCTGGGGTATGCGGCCCACGTTTTCTGTAGGCCTTGTCCTTTTTGCGGTGGTATACCTGGGTATGGCGCTGAGTGAAAACGCTGCGTTCCTGTTGGTATTACTCGGCCTGTATGGCCTCTATGCGGCCTTCACGGAAGGGGTAGCCAAAGCCTGGATCAGCAACCTCGTTCCCAAGGAGAATACCGGTGCTGCCATCGGCATGTATACCGGCATGCAAAGTCTGGCGCTCTTATTGGCGAGCTTACTCACTGGCGGATTATGGGAATGGCAAAGCCCGGCAGTAGCCTTACTCTTTTCAGGCGGAGGGGCGATTGCAGCCCTCCTTTACCTGCAACTGGCCGTAAGCAGCAAGGTGCAACCTGCCTAACCCTGGCCAGGGATCGATTGTGGCGTAGATCGGGCAATTTCTTCCCGACTCACATAAAAGGCTACGCCTAAAGATAAAATGAAGAAAGCTGCAACGGCATAAGGCCCCACTGACCACCAGCCTGCCATGCCAAACCAGTCGCCGCCCTGTTGCCAAAGCAAACCCAATCCTAAGCCGGTGCGGAGTAACTCTGCCCATACCGCCCAGGGCGACTTATCCATGAGGGTTGTAAAGCTATAGATGCTGACAAACAAAAAGCCGCCATAGATCACAATTCCCGGGAAGCCAATTTCGGCAAACCGGGCGAAGAGGAATAGCATCAGTAATAAGGTAATGGTCAGCTGTACCCACGACCAGGTCAGCAAAAAGCGCGAGGGGTGGGTATCGTACTTTTCTAAAGCATACACATCAGCTACTGCTGACACCGGAAACCGCTCCGCAACATCCGCCGGACGCCAGCCGGTAGGCATAAACCAGATCCGCAGTTTATCCACCCAGTTTCGCGTCCGCCAGGCGTCTTTGACCAGCAGCCATAAATGCTGGAAATTGATAAGAATAGGATTCCAGGTTTTTACGGGCCGCTTCACCCCATACACCGGCGGCACCTCAGGTAACTCCGGTTGAAAAGTCCCAAACCACTTATCCCAGAAAATGAAGATCTGCCCATAGTTTTTATCCAGGTACTCCGCATTCATCGCATGGTGAACCCGGTGGTGCGAAGGGGTCACCAGGAAGGTCTCCAGCCAGCCCATCTTGTCAATCAACCGGGTGTGATACCAAAACTGCGCAAACAAATGCAAGGGTGCCACTACCGCGATAACCGAACCGGGAATCCCAAAAATGGCGGCCGGAATGAGAAATAGGTTAAAAAAGGAAAAAATGACCGACACCGACTGCCGCAAGGCACAGGATAAGTTAAACTCCTCACTGCTGTGGTGAATAATATGCGCATTCCAGAATACATTGACCTCGTGATTCAGACGGTGCACCCAATATCCGGCAAAATCCAAGCCCAAAAAGGCAATCAGGTAAACCAGCCAGGTTGCTTTAATCTCAAAAATACCCACATACTTCACCAGCCAGTCATAGCTGATAATGACGACCGTTAAGCCGAGTACGTCCTTGATGGTATTGGTCATCCCCGAGCTTAAACTCGAAACGGTATCCGCCCCCCGATTGACCACCATTCCCCGCTGGCGGGCAACAATCGCCTCAATCAGGATCAATACCATAAAGGCAGGAATAGCGTACATCAACACCGCTGCGTAGGTCTCCATATTCCGTTAGTTTTTATTTCTATGGGATTCAAATTTAGGGATTTTTTCCATCTGCGTTAGCGCCTCATAGCCTACTATGACTGTTGATTGCCAATAAATATCACCGCCGTGCCTTGACTTTCCTCATTACATTCCCCGGGATATGATTCCATCTTTATACCTGGATTCTTATGCCCTGCAAATAAACAACTCCTGCACTCAATATCGCCTGCGAAGCGTAACAGCCCTGAGTTAAAAACTGCCCATTGCAGTGATTCCCATGGCCAGGTAACCCACGTATGCAGGATGTTGATCTGCAAGCTGAAAACTACGCCGACTGATATACCAATGACAACCGCTTGTTTGGGTTCACCCAAACAAGGTTGTGTTTTAATTATGCGGCGCATTTCGCCCAAATACTGTAAAAAACATGGGTTCAGAAAAGGTCATGATCGCCCGGGATGCCGAAACTCGTCGTCGCCACACCCAGCACGTCCTCCACGATTTGAAAGCCTTTCGCATCATGCTGGAGCGTGGTATGTTTGAGGACGATATCCAACGGATTGGTGCCGAACAAGAACTCTGCTTCATCGATCAAAGTTGGCGTCCATCCCCGATCTACGATAAAGTTTTAGCAGCAATTGACGATCCCCATTTCACGACCGAGTTCCTTCGGTTCAATATGGAGATCAACCTGGATCCGGTGGTTTTTCAGGGCCATTGTCTGAGTCAGTACGAACTACAACTGCAACGCTATCTCGACCAGGCGGAAGCCGCAGCCCGGCAATTTGGTGCCCATGTTATTCTTACCGGCATCCTGCCAACGATCCGTTACAGTGACCTCGTGCGGGAAAACCTCACGCCCCTGCCCCGCTACTATGCGCTGGTCGATTTACTGCATGATTTGCGGGGCGGCAAATTCGAATATCGCATCGATGGGGTAGATTCCCTGTTCGCGCCCGAAGGCGAAGCCCTTTTTGAAGGAAGCAATACCAGTTTCCAGGTACACCTGCAACTGGCCCCCGACGATTTCGCCAGCCATTACAACTGGTCGCTTGCCGTAACGGCTCCACTGTTGGCTGCCGCCGTCAACTCGCCCATTTTCCTGGGTAAGCGCCTGTGGCAGGAAACCCGTATTGCCCTGTTCCAGCAATCCATGGATACACGCAATGCCTCTGAGTTATTACGGGAAAGGTGCCCCAGGGTAAGCTTTGGTTCCGACTGGATACGCCACTCCATTCTCGACCTGTACAAGGATCAGATTGCCCGGCACAAGGCTATTCTCGTTTCCACCCGGGAGGAAGATGCCATGGTAACCTTGGCAAATGGTAAAGTACCCCACCTGTATGGTCTCAATGTTCACAACGGCACAGTTTACAACTGGAACCGCCCCTGCTTTGGCATCAGTGACAATGGAAAACCGCATCTGCGCATCGAAATGCGGGCCTTACCCGCTGGTCCTTCCCCCACCGACGAGATCGCTAATGCCGCTTTCTGGTTGGGTATGGTCAAGGGTTTACCCGACCATTACCGCGATTTACACCACCGGTTTGACTTCGATCACGCCCGGGAAAACTTCTACCGCGCCGCTCAAAAAGGCCTCGACGCCAACTTCCGCTGGATGGATATCGACAAACGGATTTCCGCCACCGAGTTAATCCTCAAGGAGCTACTCCCCATTGCTGAAGACGGCCTGGCCCGGGCCGGTATTGCGCAAACCGACAGCGACTACTACCTGGATATTATTCGCGAACGCGTCAGCATGAATCGCACCGGCGCACAATGGCAATTATTCAGTATGGAAAAATTACAGAAACAAGCCACCAAAGATGAGGCAATGGTGGCCATGGCGGCCGGCCTCTGGCACCGCCAGCAGGAAAACGCCCCGGTCCACACCTGGGACCTGGCCGACATTACCGATGCCGGCCATTGGCTCAATCGCTACCGCTTTATCGATTCCGTAATGTCCACCGATCTGTTTACCGTCAATGAGCACGACAGCATCGATTTTGTAGCCAATGTGATGGACTGGCGGGATATTCGCCACCTGCCCGTTGAAAATGAAAGCGGCGAACTGGTAGGACTCATTACCTGCAAGCTACTAATGCGCTACCTCAGCCAATCCGAGAATCACCCTATTGAAGGGATGGCCAGCGACGTGATGGCTAAAAACCTGATCACCGTTCCGGCCGAAACCTCCACCATGGATGCCATTTCCCTGATGCAAAAAAATGAAGTAGGCTGCCTGCCCGTCCTGCGCAACGGCAAACTCATTGGCATTGTCACCGAGTACGACATTGTCAATGTAACAGCCCAGGTACTCACCGAAATTGAAGTGGCGCTGCACCCGAAACCAGCAAAAACAGAAGAGCCGGAAACAATACCGGATGCAGAGTAGGTTGAGGGTTGAATGGTATAAATACCGTAAATAATCCGCCTGGAAGCAACAGGGTCCTGTGAGCAGCGGTTTTTTTGTATCGCCTGCTAGGAATTTCCAAAAAGGGATTGCACCAGGTTTTTTCCCGTGCTCGACATACCTACGACCATACTGATCACCAGGGTAAGCAGTATGAGTCCGGTTCCCAACCAAGTAACCGGATGGATGCGTTTGCTTTTTTTCCAATCATAGATGGGTAAGGCAGCCATAAACAATAGCCAAAAAGGAAGGGTGATAAATTCATTTAATTCTGCCAATCGCAAAATGCGCACCAGTGCAGGTGACAACATGGCGATACCGGCCAGCAGCATTAGCCTTTTATGTGTGTCTGCCTTATGTCTTTTCAGTATCCCCAACGTGTACAGGACTACAAAATTAAACATGCCAGCTAAATTCCCCAGCAGGGTGAGTGCTTCCCCTTCTCCCCGATAATTACTAATACCAATCAGCACGCCGGATATGACCAGTACTACCGCCAGGCCTATACTGGTTATGCCAAGCCCCCGGTGTAGTTCAAAACTTCCCGTTCGGATAAGCCAGGTCTGTCCAAAAAGGAGCGAATACCACAACAGCATGGCCATCCCGTGGGTAATCACCAAGGTCATGGACGAATTTAAATGATAATGCCTGGAAAGAATATTCAAGCCGAACGCCAGTATTACCGTAAGGAGGATAACCCCGCTAAAATAATAGAAAAATGACTGGCCTTTTCTTTCGGCAGATGGCATGGTAATTGAGTTTTGAGGGTGTTTGAAATTTCATCAAATGCCGGAAAATGCTTCTCCCTTGGTGCTTAAGATAAGGAAAACCGTCTTTTTTTCATCCTAAAGCCCGCTAGTGGTCTGTCAACTGAGAAGTTAAGATGTCTACTTATATTAGGACAAGACCCGCCGAAATTTAGCGTAGGTGGGTCTTGTCTCTTTACCTAATCACCTTCACAGACCTTTACTTTCAAATTTGACAAACCACTATTTCTTTTGCCGTGCCTACTATCAATGCATCACTAAGCGCCCAACCTTAGCATTTCCGGCCAGCCAAACCTGGTGCCAATCGGATCCGAAGCGCAGGGTGTAGAAACTGTCATCCCGCAGTCGCTGCCAGGCATGTCCGGCATCAAGCGAGTAAGAAATACCGGGAATGCCGGCGGCAAGGAGGAGTTTTCCAGCAGTTCCGGGCCCATATTGTACACAGGAGCGATAGCCGGGTTCCTGCCCGTCAGCTACCAGCTGCCAGGTGCGGCCGCCGTCGGTGGTGACCGCTTTGTTTTGGACCTTATCTTCCTTTTCGTTCCAGTTGCCCCCGAAAATGATGCCGTGGCGATCATCCCAAAAAGCCACGGAATAAATGCCGGTCATTTGGCCTCCTTCCTGAATGGGTGTATCGAACACTTCCCAACTGTCGCCGCGGTCGGGAGTATGAAAGACCCGTGATCGTGCGCCGCCGCTGACGATCCAGGCGTGATCCCCATAAACAGCGATGTTGGAGTTACTGGCCGCAAACGCTGCCTCGCCCGCAACTACCGGTGGCAGCTGGGCGCAATTGATCTTTTCCCAGGTCAGCCCTCCGTCGCGGGTGCGAATCACCGACAGGCAGCCGTCGATGGGGTCTCCCATGGCAATACCGGTCTGATCATCCCAGAAGGTCATAGCGTCATAGAAAGCGGAAGGATCATCCTCCCGGTACACCAGTTGCCAGTGCTGCCCACGGTCTGCTGAACGAAATAACAAGGCCGGCGAAGCGATGCTTAGCAGAAAAACGGCGGAGTCTGTTACGGCTATCGACCGAAAATGAGGCCGCAGCGTATCCCAACGCAGACTGTCGATGTGCCAGTTCTTGCCACCGTCTGCTGTATAGCCGTAAACGCCTTCGCTGCCGGCGAACCAGACGGTGCTGTCGTTAACCACCTCCAGGGCGCGAATACTGGCCGGCACCGGAAACGTATCGATTGCTGCAACGGTCAACGTAGTCGGCAGTTGCGGCTTTGGGTTATGCTGGCAGCCAGCAAATAGTAGCAGGGTGGCGATGAGTAAGACTAATAATTTCACAGGTATATTTTTAAGCATTCCGAGCCAAAGCATCACCTTGCCCTAAAGATTTACTTGTAAAGCATATTCTGGCTATGATGTGCCCTATAGGGTTTCGGATAAAATTAGTCGCGATCCAAAAGCACATAGCTTTCAAACCGCGACTAATTTAACCAATTGCGAAGAATTTACAGGCAGATAGGTTACTGCTTATTATGTGATAAGTACTTATCCTTGGTCATCACCCTTTCGGTTCTGTTTTATTAAACATGTACCGGGCAATCTTCCATTCCCCATCCACTTTTTCGAATACAAAAAGCTCTCGGTTGGCTTCCGGGGCCTCCACTCCGTTGGCATGGATTTTAACGGTTCCTTTGGAGCTGGTTACCGCATAGGCCATGTTTCCTTCTACTTCAATCTCTTCGATGAAAAAGGCTATGTTGAGCTGGATTTGCGAAAAGACATACTCATAGGACTTTAAAATACCTTCCGAACCTATTCCCGAAGGAGCTTCCGTGGGCATAAAAATGCCGTCTTTCGTGTAAAGGGATTGCGCTAATTGGGCATCCGAAGTGTTCAATGCCTGCTGATATTCACTCAACAATTGCTCGATTTTTTGTTTTTCTTCCTTGGCCATGATTGCTGTTTTTTCTGTTGAAGTTTGTGTTACATCTGGATTGCCATTTGGATTACACGCCGTCAGGATACCAATGGCTAAAACGGCTATTAGTGTTTTTTTCATTTTAATTTTGTTTTATCCACTGCGTTAATGAGGTAAACTCTTCTGTAGCGATTTC
>JACJXV010000033.1 GCA_020636445.1 Lewinellaceae bacterium
AAGACCGGAAGTGCATCCTTGTAGAAAACACTCCCGGTCCAAAACTGTTAGCTCGAATCTTAAATCAATACCGGAGGTCAGTCCCTCCGAACATAAGACAGTAAAACGAATTTAGGTCATGGGTAAAAGAAAAAATTCTTTTCCTGAACTATACCGTGACCTCCGGATGCCTAACCGTCTTTGCGATAGTATCTGCGAGAATTGCAGATGTGCGGACAATTGTAGTTTTTGCAAACGGGCCCGATTGACATCTGGTCCGTTTGTTTTTTTCAAAACAGGAGCTAGTCATTTTCCTGGTAAATTTCCCTTATTCACGCCTATACTTCATTTGCTCTTTAACCATTTTGGTTTCCTAAAATTTCCTTAAAATAACAACCTGGTCAGCTAATAATTAAGAGAGAACCGTTTCAGGAGTATAATATCTCCGTTATTGGCACCACAAAAGTAATTACCACCACCATGGAAAAATACCTTTTCTCAATAGTAGTCATATCAATGTTGGCGGCCTGCAGTACCGTCCCGATTACCGGTCGTAAACAATTGTCCCTGATTCCAGCAAGTACTATGCTTTCCTTATCCCAGCAGAGCTACCGGCAAGTACTCAATGAATCGAAGGTATCTTCCAATCAAGCGGAAACAACGCGGCTCCGGAGGGTGGGAAATCGCATTACCCAATCGGTAGAAAGTTATCTGCGGCAAAATAATGCCAGCAATTTAGTTGCCAACTATCAATGGGAGGTAAACCTGATCGAGAGCCCGGAGGTAAATGCCTGGTGCATGGAAGGTGGAAAAATTGCTTTCTATACAGGGATTATGCCTCTTATGCCCAATGATGATGCGATTGCGGTAGTAATGTCGCACGAAATAGCCCATGCAGTTGCCCGCCACGGTGGTGAGCGCATGAGTCAGATGTTAGTAACCCAACTGGGGGGTGTAGCGATTGATGTAGCACTACGGGATCAGCCATCCACCACCAGAGGTTTAGCCCAGGTAGCCTACGGGGCTGGCACTCAGCTGGGCGTCTTGCTACCCTTTAGTCGTTCGCATGAATCGGAGGCTGATGAAATGGGACTGCATTTCCTGGTTATGGCCGGATATAACCCAGAAGAGGCGGTCCGATTTTGGGAGCGCATGAGTGCGCAATCTGGTGGCAAACAACCACTTCAGTTTTTATCAACTCACCCCTCCCATGAAGCCCGGATAGCTAATTTAAAGCGATTGATCCCCCTGGTCAAAGCTAAATATGGTAAGTAATGCACTTACTTCTGGGTGTGAATAACCTTTTGGGAACGAATCATGTTTTATTTACACCTCAAAAGCCGTAGTTTGCAAAGTAGAGAATTGCCAACTACTGTGTTGGAAGTAAATGCCGATAAGACGGTGTTTGATCCGTTACTTTCCAATCATCCGGCGTCAAAAGCGTAAATAAATCCAGCATGACAAAACCCTCTGGGTCATCCACTACCGATAAACACGCCCGCATCACCGAACAAGGGGACCAGCACCAAGCTTCTTCCGCCGACACTCCCCTTCTACCCCAAGCATTTGAACGAAGCGAAGAGGAGAAGATGGCCATTATCGCCAAAGCCTTTGGGACCATCATGGAAACGCTAGGTCTGGATTTGCGCGACGACAGCCTGCAAGGTACCCCAGCCCGGGTAGCTAAAATGTATGTTCAGGAGATCTTCCGGGGGCTGGATCCTGCCAATTTTCCGGAGATCTCGGTGTTTGATAATAAGTATGATTACCGCCGGATGCTCGTCGAGCGGAATATAGCCGTTAAGTCAACGTGTGAACATCACTTCCAACCTATCTTAGGAAAGGCACATATTGGCTATATCGCCAATGGAAAAGTAATCGGGCTTTCCAAATTGAACCGAATTGTCGACTACTTTGCGCGCCGTCCACAGGTACAAGAACGAATGACCAAGCAAATCTTGCTGACGCTCCAACAGGCCCTCGGAACTCAGGATGTTATTGTGCTCGTTGACGCCAAACACATGTGTGTAACCCACCGGGGTATTGAAGACCAGGATAGCTCTACCCTAACGATTGAGTACAGTGGACAATTTAGCCAAACAGACCTTCGGGAAGAATTCCTGCGTTACGTACAGCTGGGTATTTCCTGAATACGCAAATCGGCTCCAAGGCAACCGCTAGTTTGATTTCCAGAAGAATGGTGTGAGAAGTACCAGCATCGTGAATAGTTCCAATCGTCCCAGCAGCATGAGGAGACTAAGTAATACTTTTGCCGAACCTGAAAGCCAGGCAAAATTATCCACGGGGCCTACCAGGCCAATTCCAGGACCCACATTACCCAGGCTGGTAGCTACCGCGCCAATGGCCGTTAAAAAATCATACCCCATTAAGGACATAAGCAAGGAACCCATAAGGAACAGCAACAAGTAAAGCAGAAGAAAAATAATGATGTGTGTGATAATCCGCCCCCTGACAATCTGATCATTCAATTTTAAGGGCACCACCGCACGGGGATGTAAAATGCGTTTGAATTCCAGATATGAGTTCTTCACAAAAACCAGGTGTCGGATAATTTTGATTCCCCCACTGGTTGAGCCAGCACATGCCCCGATAAAAAGCAGGATAAAGAACAACATCGTTACCCCATTTCCCCAGGAAGTATAATCCGCTGAGACAAATCCAGTCGTAGTAATTATGGAAAGAATTTGAAAAATAGAGTCCCGAAAGGCTCTTTCCCAACTCGCTACCCCACTCCATTTGACCTGGAGGGTAACTACCAGCGTAAGAAAAGCAATCAGGTATAAGTAAGCACGAAATTCATCTATCCGCCAGACACTTTTAAACCGCCCTTTTACTGCAAAATACAATACGGTATAGTTTGTCCCTGCAAAAAGCATAAAGAGGGCAATGGGATACTGAATCCAGGGAGTATCATAGGCAGCCATGCTGGCATTCTTCGTTGAAAAACCTCCGGTAGCCATCGTCGTGAAGGCGTGGTTCACCGCATCAAAAGGAGTCATTCCCGCTGCCCAAAGAATCAAAATGAGAATCAACGTAAGGCCAACGTAAATTCCCCAAAGACGCTTAGCCGTTTCACTGATGCGAGGATGGAGTTTATCACTGGTTGGCCCGGGAGCTTCCGCAACAAATAACTCAATACCGGCAATCCCTAAAAGAGGAAAAATAGCTACAGTAAGAACGATAATACCCATTCCTCCAATCCACTGCGTAAGGCTGCGCCAGTATAGAATATTAAGTGGCTGCCCCTCAATTTCCGTCAAAACCGATGCCCCCGTCGTAGTCATTCCTGAAACCGTCTCAAAAAAAGCGTCAGCAACTCCTGGGATGACCCCACTAAACAGGTAAGGAAGCATACCGAAACACACCATCGCCAGCCACCCCAGCGCTACAATCAAATACCCTTCCCGTTTACGGATACCATTACGGCTGGCAAAAGGCGTAAAATACCAAACAGGTAAACCAATGGCTATGCAAATCAATCCGGAATACAGAAGTGCCGTAAAATCCTCTTCGTGATAATGCGCAACCAGAATTCCTGAGAACATCATTACCCCAATCAGGATGAGCAAAACCCCGATAACACGAATAACCGGTCGCCAATTAATCATAACTTATCGGAATAATTGTTCGAGCCGGTTGATCGATTCCGGCATCGCAAAAACGATGACCCGGTCATCGCGTTGTAATTGAAATTCCCCATCGGGGATCAGGCTTTCTTCCCCGCGAATCACCCCCCCAATCAGGGCCTTGGTAGGAAAATGGAGATCCTTCAAGGGTTTACGGGTTAATTGGTTGTTCTTGTGGACGATATACTCGATAATCTCGGCATCAACGCCGTGCAAGCTGGTAATTGCCTCCACTCTGCCTTTACGGACGTAACGAAAAATATTGTTGGCAGCAATCAGCTTTTTATTGATCAGGGTATCTACACCAATATTCTGTGAAACGTGGGTGTATTCTTTGTTCTCGACTTGGGCAATCGTCTTGTATACCCCATGGTTTTTGGCTGTCAAACAGGCAATAATGTTCGTTTCGGCATTATCGGTCAGGGCAATAAAGGCATCCATACTACCCAAACCCTCTTCTTCCATTAAATCAAAATTACTATATTCACCATTGACAATCAGCGTATTATTCAAATATTCACTTAATCGTTTACAACGGTCTTTATTGCGTTCGATCAAGGTGACACTGTATTCGTTTTCCAAACGGCGAGCAGTAACCAACCCTTGTTCTGACCCGCCAAGAATCATTACCTTCTTTACCTTAATTTGCTTCTTACCTATAACCTGCTGTAAAGAATCAATGCGTTCCTGTTTCGTGATAAAGTAAATATGATCACTGCTACGCAGAACAGTATCCCCGTGCGGGATAATCGTTGAATGCCCCCGCAAAATCGCAATAGGCCTCAGATTGACATCCCGGGAAAACCCGCCAATATCCTTTAGGGCAGTATTCACCAGTGGCGAATAGGAATCGAGGGTGATGCCTACCAGACTCATCTTCCCTTCTTCGAAATCAAATACATCGGTGAAAGTACATTGCTGAATGAGGCGGTATATTTCCTCAGCAGCCAGTGCTCTGGGTGAAATCAAATTATCAATGCCCAATTCCTGAAAAATAGCCCGGTTTTCTGGCAGTAAGTGCTCCTGGTTGTTCACCCGGGCAATGGTTTGCCGGGCCCCCTTCTTCTTGGCTAAAATAGCTGACACTAAATTTGTTTTCTCCGAAGTAGTTACTGCGAGAAGCAAATCAGCATCCTCCACATTGGCTTGCTCCAATATCTCCAGAGATGCTGCGTCCCCCCGGATAGTCATCACATCCAGATGGGAGTTGGCATAATCCAAAACATCCTGATTGGAATCAATCAAAACAATGTCCTGGTTCTCAAAACTCAGGAGTTCCGCCAGGTGAAACCCCATGTCGCCAGCTCCTGCAATAATAATTTTCATATAGATGTATATTCCTGAATCCTGATTTCCAAGGCATTACTGTAACCCTTTTGATCAGGTGGGGCAAAATTCAGAACCTTTCCGATCATTTACTAATTATCGGGCTAAAATTTGCCAACTATTCAGGGAAATCGTCACTTGCCACTTCCGTCATGATAACCAGTAACCAGTAACCAGTAACCAAAACTACATCCCCCACCATTTTCGCATATCCATACTTGGCTTCTTTTCCTCCCCGGGGCCAAATATTCCCCGCTCATTCGCATCATCACCTTTTGGCGTTCCTTCAGCCCCCTGCCCCTTGGCTCCTAATAACGAGGAAATCACCTGCGGAGCTGAATAACCCAGCGCCAGTGCTTCCTGTATGCTATCAGCGCCCAAAACCTGAACGGTACCAACTCCTAATACCAGGAGCACGGTGAATCCAATGTAAAAACTCGGCGATTTTAAATAATCCGGTAAACTCTGGTTGTAGCGATTGTTGACAATTCGAATCAAGTCGGGCAAAGCACCGCCAATTAGTCCGTACCAGAAAAATTCATTCATAACTTATGGTTTTACGTGTTGCTGAAAAGCGAAAAAAAAGAATACACAAACAGGAACATCAGCCTCCCCTTGTAAGCCTAAGAAAATCCAGACAAGGCATATCCGTTTATACGAAAGATACTACAATTGGATTCGTCTTTTTTTATTTTAAATGCATAATATAAAGATTTTTTTATCTGAGTAATATTTTATATCAAAAAATTAACGAAAGGTTACAGTCCGTTGTCGTATTTGCAAGATTACCTTATAATGTTTTCCGGAAATCTGCAGGTATAGGCTTGATTCTGTATTTTGCACCTTAGATCAGTTAAGAAAGTCCATGATAAAAATACTTTGGCGTGTACTCCTCATTACAGCAGGTTTGCTAATCCTGGGATTTCTCTGGATTCGCGTCAGCTGGAATCAACCAATGCCCGAAGGCGTTCCTGGCCCCGAAGCAGAAAAAATGGCCAAGGCAATCCTTAAATCCATTAATGCTCCGGCCTGGGATACCACCCGTTGGGTAAGCTGGACGTATCGCAAGGATCATGAATTCATCTGGGATCGCCAGCGCAACTGGGTTTCCGTTCGCTGGACGGATAAGCGGGTGCTTTTTGATGCGGGTGAGCTAACCGGTCTGGCCTGGCAGGAGAATCAACCATTAAAGGGAAACACCTCCCGACAGGTTGTTGAACAAGCCTGGGAGATATTCTGTAATGACAGTTACTGGTTGAATGCCCCTGCTAAAATCATGGATGAAGGTACAGTTCGCGAATTAGTAACGCTGGGAGATGGTAGTAAGGCGCTTAAGGTAACCTTTTCCAGTGGTGGCGTTACACCTGGTGACACTTACCTGTGGATGGTTGATGATAAAAACCGCCCTACAGCCTGGCGAATGTGGGTTAAAGTACTCCCAATCGGCGGACTCGAGTTTAGCTGGGACGATTGGGTTCGCTTGCCAACGGGTGCCCGCATTGCAACTACCCGTCGCGGTAAGGTTCTTACCATTCGCATTACGGATCTACAAGCCGGAAACTCCTACCGGGACATTGGCTTAACAACTGACCCATTCAGGGAACTAGCCAGGAGGTAGTGCTTTGTTAATTAAGAGCGTGGCGTAGTCGCCTGGTGTCTGGTACCTGGTACCTGGTGTTTGGTTATTTCTTGGGCGAGAGACTGCTCAGTCTTCACTCCTCACTGCTCACTTTCCTCGCAAGCTAAGGCTAGTTAGTAGATAAAAAGACGGCCATTCGCCGAAAGAAAAAGTTATTGGAGGTGGTTTTCCTATATTTAGGTAATTTAAACCACCTGATATCCATGGAATTAATCATCGAACACCTTACCAAGACCTATCCTAACGGAGTCCAGGCACTCCAGGATGTTAACCTCAAAATCACGGCTGGAATGTATGGCCTCTTGGGTCCGAATGGTGCTGGCAAGTCAACCCTGATGCGCACCATCGCCACCTTGCAAGAAGCAGATAGTGGCAGTATCCAGCTCGGGAATCTAAACGTGCTGCAACAAAAGAATGAAGTCCGCAAGATACTAGGGTATCTGCCGCAGGAATTTGGTGTTTATCCAAAAATCACGGCCGAAGCTATGCTCGATCATATCGCCTCCCTAAAAGGGGTAACGAATAGGTCGGAACGTAAAGACCTTGTTCAGCGCCTGCTGGAACGCGTTAATCTGGGAGATGTGCGCAAAAAACAATTAGGCACCTTTTCCGGAGGAATGAAGCAGCGATTTGGCATCGCTCAGGCCCTGATTGGCAATCCAAAACTAATTATTGTTGACGAACCAACAGCAGGCCTCGACCCTGCCGAACGCAATCGTTTTCACAATCTTTTGAGCGAAATTGGAGCCAATACCATCGTTATTTTATCGACGCATATTGTCGATGATGTAGCCAATTTGTGTAAAAATATGGCCATTATCTGCAAGGGGCAAGTAATTGCTGAAGGGCATCCCGCAGAACTAACCGCAAAGGCCCAAGGGCATATTTGGCGCAAGGTTATTGACAAATCTACCATTGAGCAATACCGGGAGCAATACCGGGTCATCAATACTACCCTATTGGAAGGACAAACGGAAATCCACATCTATCAGGATGAGGCTCCCTCTGAAGCGGGCTTCACACCAGCAGTAGCTACCCTGGAAGACGTTTATTTCAGCAAGATTGCGGAATACATGGATGTCGTGACCATCTAAATCAACCGTTTGTCCACTCCTGCAAAAGCTTATCCTTATGTTTTCGGAAATACTACGCTTTGAATGGCGTTATCGCCGCGGCCGTCCGGCCACTTATGCCTACTTCGGCATTTTGTTTTTATTTGGCTTAATCACAGCCATCTATGGCAACAGCCCCGCTTCTGAAAAAACCTTTGCCAATGCCCCATGGTCCATTGGCTTAATGCTTATCATCATCAGTATTTTTGCCTCCCTGATTGCTTCAGCGGTTATGGGAGTTCCTCTCTACCGGGATATTGAACACCAGGTGAAGGATTACTATTTCACTTATCCCATCTCCGAGAAAGGGTATCTACTCGGGAGATACCTGGGCTCGCTGATGGTACTACTCCTGATTAGCCTCGGCCTTCCAGCAGGCTTATTAGTTGGGTTTGCCCTCGGGCCCCACTTGGGACTCAGTTCCGCTGAGCACTTCGGCCCACTCATTTTAAAAGGTTATTGGTATCACACCCTGGCCTATTACTGGCCAAACCTGATCCTGACTGGAACCATCTTTTTTGCCCTGGTAGCTTTTACCAAAAATGTGATGTCGACCTATGTCGCCAGTCTACTACTACTGGTAGGTTATCTGGCAGGGACCACCATCAGCCAGGATCTGGACAACAAACTACTGGCCGATCTTCTGGATCCCTTTGCGTTCAATACGTTTTTAAATACCACAAAATACTGGACTCCAGTCGAGCAAAACACTCAAGTGGCTGCCCTAACCGGCCATCTTCTCTGGAACCGATTAATTTGGGGCGGTGTAGCGATTAGTGTATTCGCCATTACCTTATGGCGTTTTGATTTTCAACGCTTTTGGGCTGAAAAACTAAGTAAAAGGGAAGTGAAAACCGCCCTGCCATTGTCTACAGATTTACGGCGGCCATTACCCAAAGTGCAGCAAGTATTCACAAATGCCCATTCCTGGCAACAACTCTTTCGCCTCGGCTGGTTGGAATTTACCAATATCGTCCGCGATCGCTATTTCCTGGCTATGATTTGCGGCGGGGTTCTCTTCCTGATACTGGATAGCTTTTTCGGGAATACAATTTATGGAACACCCTCCCTCCCCACAACCTATTTCATGGTCGAATTGAAAGACTTTGATTATGGCCTTTTTGCCTTTATTATTATCATATTTTTTGCCGGTGAAGCCATCCATCGCGACCGGTCAGTGAAATTTAACGGAATTGCTGATGCACTTCCTGTTCCTAACTGGGTCATTTATGGTTCCAAATTCATCGCATTGTCTTTGGTCGCTTTTGTACTAGCTAACCTGGTCATGGTCAGCGGGGTTCTTTTCCAGACGATGAACGGTTATTTCGACTATCAATTCCCGATGTATATCAAGGACTTGTGGTTTATTGAATTCCCTGAGTACCTGCAACTTGCCTTGTTGACGCTTTTTGTTCACACGATGATCAACAGCAAATTTACAGGGCATATTGTGACCATTGGCATTTGGTTGGCGATGTTTGGCATTCGCGACTTTGCAGAGTATGACTTTAATATGCTCTTTTACTCTTACGTGCCTGGGTATACCCTTTCCGACATGAATGGGTTTGGCCATTTTTGGACCTCGCTGAACTCCTTTAATGCTTACTGGCTGTCTTTTGGTGCCATTTTACTGATTATCGGATTTCTTTTTTGGACCCGCGGCGCAGAAGATCATTTTCGGGTACGCCGGCAGGTAGCCAGACAGCGGTTCCAGTTATTGCCTGCCCTGGGAATAGGGTTGTTCACCATTCTTTTTGCCGGCAATGGTGCCTGGGTTTACCGCAATACTGCAGTTTTGAATACTTACCGAACCAGCAAAGAAAGCAAAGTTCTCCGCGCCGACTATGAAAAACAATACAGTAAGTATCTATGGATTGTACAACCTAAAATAACGGATGTCAAAGTCGAATTCGACTTACTTCCCACGGAAAGAAAGGCGCTGGCGAAGGGGCACTTCCTGTTGGTTAACAAATCGGATCAACAGATAGACTCCCTGCATCTTAACTTCGGCAGCCCCGAATACCACCGGGAAATTAAGCGATTCACCCTCGATGGTAAAAATCCGGTTGCCCTGCTGGAGGACAAGCGGCTGGGGTATTCTATCTACCAAATTCCGGGGGGTATGGCCCCGGGGGACACTATGCGGTGGGAAATGGAACTTGACCTCCAATTCCAGGGGTTTCCCAATAGTGGTAGTGGTCGGGAGTTTGTTTACAACGGAACCTTCTCTGGTTTAGGGGTTTTTCCGGGCTTTGGGTATGACCCAAGTTCCGAACTGACAAGTGATATTGACCGCAAGAAGTATGAATTACCGGAGAAGGATTACCAGGCACCACCTGCCGATGATCCCAAAGGCCTTTCGCGCCTCCTCTTTAACGACGATGCTGATTACATCACCTTTGAAGCTACTGTCAGTACCGACCCTGATCAGATAGCCATTGCACCAGGATACTTGCAAAAGGAATGGACACAGGGTGGCCGCCGCTATTTCCATTACGTCATGGAAGGGGAAATGGACTACTTCTTTAACATCAGTTCGGCGCGGTATGCAGTACACCGCGATACCTGGTCGAATCCGGACGGCACCACCGGAAATATTGAGATCTATCACCACCCTACTCATACCACTAATCTTGACCGGTTCACTAATGGGGTTAAGGCTTCAATGGAGTATTACAGCCGCGCCTTTGGTCCCTATCAATACCGCCAGATGCGTATTCTGGAATTCCCGCGCTACGCTACTTTCGCACAGTCGTTTCCGAACACGGTACCCTACGCCGAATCCTTCGGATGGGTAGGTGACTTTAGCGACCCGGATGACACGGACTATGCGTTCTACGTAACCGCCCACGAAGTGGCCCACCAATGGTGGGGGCACCAGGTAACCCCAAGTGCCACCCGTGGCGCCAACCAGATTTCAGAATCGATGGCTGAATACAGTGCTTTAATGGTTTTGAAAAAAACCTATGGCGTTGAGGCGATGCAAAAGTTTTTGAAATACGGGCTTGATCGCTATCTGAGCGGCCGCAGTAATGAGAGCAAATTCGAAAAAACCTTGCTCGATAATGACAATCAGGCTTACGTTTGGTATTCCAAAGGTTCGTTGGTACTGTACGCCCTCCAGGATTACGTAGGCGAGGATCGGCTCAATGAGGCTTTTCAGCGCTTCCTGGCAGCCACTAAATTCCGGCAAGCCCCACCCTATGCAACCAGTTTAGAGTGGTACCGGTATATTCAGGAGGCTACGCCCGATTCACTCCAGTATTTTCTGCGTGATAATTTTGAGCAGATTGCCTTGTACGAAAATCGAGTAGACGATGTGGAAGTGAAAGAGATTGCCAAGGGAACGTATGAAGTAACACTGAGTATTGACTCCAAGAAAATTTACTACGATGGAAACGGCAATATCCTGCGCGAAGGAAAAGAGCCTAATCTTATCGAAATTGGACTACTCGGCCCCGAATCGAAGAATGACCAGGGAATGACCCGCCAAAACCCTGTTTACCTGCAAAAACATTGGTTGAAACCCGGCCGGCAAACCCTGACTATCATTGTGTCTGAAAAGCCACTCAAAGCAGGGATTGACCCATTCAATAAACTGATTGACCGGATCCCTGATGATAATGTCAAAGGGATTTAGGTAATAAGATGAAGTAAAAAGCCCCCCGGCGGTTTTCCTGGCCGGGGGGCTTTTCTTTGTCGCAAAAGACCCTGATTATTCCCCTGGATTCACCGCAAAATTGGTGAGTACAGCCGGCAGTCCTTTTTGCTGGAATTGCCGGTTGTAATTGGGAATATCTTCATTGAGTAATTGTTGCATGGCCTGATGGCTCTTGTTCCAGTTACCGTCCAAATCGCCCATCCGTACTTTAACCCCATTGGTTAACCGGGGATCATGGGAATCAATCCGGCTCTTCAAGTCAAGATATTCGCCATTGATTTTACTTGGCCAGTTAATCACATCCTGGAAGTTCTGCTGCCGGGTTTCAATTACCTCACCTTCCCACTCTTCCATTTTCTTCAGGATGGCCTTATTCAACTCAACAATATCCTTGGCATCTTCACGACCGTTGAGCATATCTTGCTGCATCTTTAGTTGATCCCGTACTTTGCGCAGTTGATTAACCGACTCGTGGATTTCCGTCACCTGGTCATCGATGCGTTGTAATAAATCCTGTTGAGCCGCCCAATCAGCCGCAGTTGCGGCTAATGCAGGGTCCGCGAGCACTTCGAATTCAGTTTCACTCGTTTGCCCTTGAGCACTTAGCCGTGCGCGGTAGCGGCCTGGACCAACCCGACGGCCCCGGGTATCTCCCTGAACAAATACCCCCGGAATCCCCGGCAAAGCCTCCGTGCGCAGATCCCAGTTAAAACGATTAACCCCAGGCATAGCAGGCAATACTACCGGTGGCGGGGGGCCACCCGGATAGCTCTTGAAGCTTTCGTCCTTAATACTGGAATAGGTGCGTAGTAGTTTACCGCTGTTATCCATGATTTCCAGTTTTATGCCGGTGGAATCTGGTTTTTGCTTGAGATAGAAATCCAGGACAACCCCTTCCAGCGGGTTCTGACCAGCGGATCCTCCCCGGCCAAAACCACCACTACCATAGCGATAGGTGGCCTTGGGCGTAAAAAGCTTAAGCGCCATGTCGCCAAAAACACCTTTGGTTTGCTGGATAGCTCCCAGATCATCCAGAATCCAGAAAGCACGACCAGCGGTAGCAGCCACTAAATCATTATCGCGAATAATCAGGTCATTAATGGTTACTACCGGCAAGTTAAGCTGGAAGGAATACCAGTGGGCGCCACCGTCCGTAGAAACGTAAAAGCCACGTTCAGCTCCTCCGTAAAGAAGTCCCTTTACCTGTTTGTCTTCCCGGATTACCCGCAGAAAATCATCGGTATTGATTCCCTGGTTAATGGCCGTCCATGTTTTCCCATAATCGGTAGTTTTGTAAGCCATGGCCCGGAAATCATTGAATTTGACACGGGTTGCGGAAACATAAGCCGTACCCTTATCGTGAGGCGACAACTCAATCGAATGGATCATGCATTCTGGTAAGTTCGGTGGCGTTACATTTTGCCAGGTTTTACCATTATCCCGCGTAACATGCACCAAACCACAATCGCTCCCGGTCCAAATAACCCCTTGTTCAAGGGTCGATTCAATTAAGTAGTAGATTGTATTATAGTTTTCACCACCAGCACCTTCGTTGGTAATCGGCCCACCGCCTAAACCTTGCTTGGCAGTTTCGTTGCGCGTAAGGTCCGGGCTGATTTCCGTCCAGGACATTCCACCATTAGTGGTTCGCAGTACCTTATTACCGGCATGGTAAATAACCTTTGGATCATGTGGGGAGGCCACAATTGGAGCATTCCAATTAAAGCGATACTTCATGTCACGCGTAGGAACTGCCAGGTTCAGGGCCGGGTAAGCCATGATATCCTTTGATTCCATCGTTTTTGTATTCAGCACTTCAATGTATCCCTGGTAACATCCCCCGTACACTAACTCCGGATTGTTGGGATCAAAAGCTAAATACGCACTTTCACAGCCAGCACCGGGAAACCAGTGCTTTTCAGTAATTCCAAAACTATTCGTCCGGCTCATTATCATCACCGAAGAATTATCCTGTTGCCCTCCGTATACCCAGTAAGGGAAGCGGTTGTCGGCATTAACCCGGTAAAACTGTGCTGTTGGCTGATTATCCAGGGGCGACCATGAACCACCTTGATTGTAGCTAACTTCACCACCTCCGTCATCGGCAAGCGCAATATTCTGATTATTCTCCGGATTGATATATAAATCGTGGGTATCTCCATGCCCTACCCGTAGTGTGGTAAAGGTCTTTCCACCATCGATAGAGCGCGTTGCCGGGGCGTTTAAGACGTAAACGATATCGGCATTGACCGGATCTGCAAATACTTCCATATAATACCACGAACGGGCTGTAAGGGTTTGATCGTTGGTCATGTGCTGCCAGGACTTTCCCCCGTTATCTGAGCGATAAACGCCCGCTTTGGATTTTTCGGCTTCAATAATCGCGTAAACACGGCTGCTGTTTGCGCGGGATACAGAAACGCCGATTTTACCCATTTCCTTAGGCAGCCCTTCGTTAATCTTATTCCAGGTATCCCCACCATCCGAACTTTTCCAAAGACCAGACCCAGGACCGCCACTTTCAACAATCCAGGGACGACGAATATGTTGCCAGGTAGCCGCATAAAGGATGCGCGGGTTTTGGAAATCCATACTCAAACTGGAAGCGCCTGTATTTTCATCAACGTACAGCACTTTTTTCCAGGTCGCTCCACCATCCATAGAGCGGTAAATGCCGCGTTCTTCTGTGGGTCCGTGAACAGCTCCCTGTGCCGCCACATAAACCACATCCGGGTTGTTGGGATGAATAATGACGTCAGAAATATGCCGGGTTTTCTCCAACCCAACATTCTTCCAGGTGGCTCCACCATCGGTAGATTTGTAAACACCATCACCGAAGGTAGTCATAACACCACGGACGGCATGCTCGCCAGTGCCTACATAAATAACATTGGGATCACTCGCAGCTACGGCAATGTCACCGATAGTGGCCGTTTTAAAAAAACCATCCGATACGTTCCGCCAGTTCAGGCCACCGTCTTCTGTTTTCCAGACACCACTGCCGGTGCCACCCATGAAATAAACTTTGTCGTTGCCAGGAACGCCGGTAATTGCATTGGCCCGACCGCCACGGAAAGGGCCAATATTCCGCCACTTAAGGCCTTTAAATTGTTTTGCATCGATTTGCGGAGCCATCTCCGCTGCAGGGGCAGGTGCCGTTGTTGCTGGTTTTTTGGTTTTCTTCTGGGCTTGAAGTGTAACCGAAAGAACCAGTAAAAGTACCGGCAAAACCAATAATCGTTTGAAGGATACCATAGTTGCTAATGAATTTTTTGGATAATGAGCTAAAAATAGAAATTTTCACGGGACTAAAAAGCAGGCGCCACAAACTTGTTCCTTGAAACGCACACTACCTCAAAGCTATTTACTCACATGTATTATCTTTGGCGGAAAAAATACCATGAGGCAGTTCCTGCAGTTCCTGTTTCTTATTGTTTTAGTTATACCCACACAAGCACAAATAAAAAAAGCAACCTTTGGCACTTGTGAAACCCGTTTGGATCAAGTCCGGGATTCACCAGAGGGCAATGAGGGTCCCTACCCCAGTGTCCGCGTCATGCAAGAGCTAAAGGGTCAAAAAATCCCCCAATTCACCGCAAAGACCCTTGACGGAAAACAAGTTTCTTCAGCCAATTTTCTCGGAAAAGTTGTGGTACTGAATTTTTACTTCACTTCCTGTCCGCCCTGTGTGGCTGAAGTCCCCGGATTGAATCGCCTCCAGAAATTGTACGCAGGACAGGATGTCGTTTTTCTCGCGATATCCCGCGATGGCGAAGACGCTACCCGAAAATTTATTTTCAATACCAATTTTGCTTTCCCCCAGGTAATTAACGGTGCATCCCTCATTAAGCAATTTTGCATTCTGGCCGGCTTCCCTACTACGATGATCTTTGACCGCAAAGGTATTTTGCAATACGTTAGTCTGGGCGGTGCTGTAAGTAAGGATGCAGGGGATATCAAATTTCGGGAATTACAACCCGAAATCCAGGCCTTATTAAGCGCTAAAAAATAACTGTACAACTATGGGGTATCTCGTTTATTACCTGCTTATCAAGCCGCTTTCGCTGCTTCCATTACCCATTTTATATCTATTATCCAACTCGACCTATTGGATACTGTACCGCCTGATCGGCTACCGTAAAAAGGTAGTTATCGGCAATATGCAGCGTTCTTTTCCTGAGAAAACCCCTGCAGAAATCAAGCAACTTGCCCGGCTATTTTATCAGCATTTTTTTGACACTATAATCGAATCAGTTAAACTATTCAGTATTTCCAAAGAAGAGTTAATGGCTCGATTTCGGGTAGTCAATCCCGAACTAATGGATCATTTTTTTGAGGAAGGTAAAAGTGTAATACTTAACGCAGGTCACTACAACAGTTGGGAAATGGCGGCAGCAGCTATTAACCCATTGGTAAAACATCAGGTTACTGCGATTTATGCGCCGTTGAAAAACAAGGCCTTTGAACATTTTATCCGTGCCTCCCGCACGCGTTTTGGCTTGGAATTAACGCGGCGTAAAGACAGTATTTCCCTTTTTGAAGAAACAAAGAAACGTCCCATAATTATCTTGATCGCCTCGGATCAATCTCCATCTGATTCCTATCGGGCCTATTGGATGCGGTTTTTGAATCAGGATACTGCTGTTCTTTTTGGCACCGAAAAATATGCCAAAGATTACGATCTCCCGGTCATTATGGGGAAAATAGCCAAGGTTAAACGAGGGTACTATACCATCGAGTTTGAATTAGTCACAGACACCCCCCAGGCTGAGCCTTATGGAGCCATCACCCAAAAACATACCCGTATTCTGGAAAAGCAAATTCAGGAGCACCCGCAATATTGGTTATGGACGCATCGCCGCTGGAAACGGGAAAAACCTGCTGATGTTATTGTTCACGATTAACAACCGAACGAGCAGGAAGGAGTCAGTCTTAACCGCCCCTTCCTGCTCGTAGCCCTTCTACTTCGTCTGAATGGTTATTTCAACGCGTTGGTTTTTGATCCTACCTTCCGGAGTATCATTAGAAACAAGCGGTCGGCGTTTTCCGTACCCACGATATTTCACCCGATCTTCACTAACCCCCATCCGAGTCATATAAGCTGCCACGGCCCGGGCTCTTCCGGTAGACAAGCGATCACAATATTCATCAGGGGGTAAGTTGTTCGTATGGCCGCCAAACTCCACGGTGATACTCGGGTTATCCAGCAAGAACTGTGCAACCTCATCTAATATCGGCCCGGCTGATTCCGGAAGGCTGGTACTATCCGCCTGAAAAACTAACTTCTCCATCTGGATGACCGTACCTGCAGCAATAGCGGGATCTCCCAGCCCAGGCACCAGGCGTTGCCCGATTTGGGCGCTACCAGTCACCTGGCAACCGCGTGCATCTGTGATGGTTACACCCTGCTGGCCAACAGCCAAACGGGCTGCTTGCTGTGTGTTTTCACCACTTGCCCATTGAATGGCGTAGGGTGCAGCTCCTCCCGTGATTTCTAGACCCGCTTTTCCATCCTGGCTTCCGGCAGTAGTTGCCGGGCGGGTTTGTGTAACCTGAAACGTTAATGGAGCTGGGTCTTGTAAACTGATTTGAGATTCCTTGGTCTGCCCGGTAACATCCGTTACGGTTACCTGATAGCTTCCCTGGGAAAGTCCGCTTACAGCATTACCCTTCAATGTGGGTTCTGACCAGGTAAATTTATAAGGAGCTTTACCCCCAGTGGTTACCACGTTTACCGCACCGTCTTTCTGCCCCGTGCAGCTGATTTCTTTCGCAATGCTTAAGCTTACCTCTAAGGGTAGGATATTTTCCGTAATCGCTACTTTCACCGTTGTACTGCACCCCTGGCTATCCGTTACTGTGACCTGATGTTCACCCGGAGCAAGTCCGGTAGCCGTTGCTTCCGTGCTCCCTGTATCCCAGCGGTAGCTGAATTTCCCATCACCACCCGTAGCCGTAACTTTCGCCTGGCCGTCCGCATTGTTCGTGCTGGCCGGTGCAGTAGCCTGCGTGGTGGCTTTTAAAGCCGGAGCATCTGCTAAGGTTACCTGAGCCGTTTGCTTCGTACCCACCGCATCCGTCACCGTAACCAGGTAATTACCTGCGGCCAGACCTGAAGGCTTGGAGCCTGTAAGTCCATTGGCATTCCACTGATAGGTAAAAGGCCCCTTGCCGCCCGTAACTTCGGCCTGCAGGGCTCCTTCTTTGCCGCCCGCGCAGCGAACCTGGGCTGTCGGGGAAAGCGTTACCACCAGTGGTAGGATATTTTCCGTAATCGCCACTTTCGCCGTCGTGTTGCATCCCTGGCTATCCGTTACCGTGACTTGATGCTCACCCGGAGCCAGGCCAGTGGCGGTGGCTTCCGTACTGCCGTTATCCCAGCGGTAGCTGAATTTCCCATCACCACCCGTAGCCGTAACTTTCGCCTGGCCGTCCGCATTGTTCGTGCTGGCCGGTGCAGTAGCCTGCGTGGTGGCTTTTAAAGCCGGAGCATCTGCTAAGGTTACCTGAGCCGTTTGCTTCGTACCCACCGCATCCGTCACCGTAACCAGGTAATTACCTGCGGCCAGACCTGAAGGCTTGGAGCCTGTAAGTCCATTGGCATTCCACTGATAGGTAAAAGGCCCCTTGCCGCCCGTAACTTCGGCCTGCAGGGCTCCTTCTTTGCCGCCCGCGCAGCGAACCTGGGCTGTCGGGGTAAGAGCTACTGCCAAAGGCAGGATGTTTTCCGTAATCGCTACTTTCGCTGTTGTGCTGCATCCCTGGCTATCTGTTACCGTCACCTGATGTTCGCCCGGAGCCAGGCCGGTAGCCGTTGCTTCCGTACTACCCGTATCCCAGCGATAGCTGAATTTACCATCACCGCCAGTGGCCGTAACTTTCGCCTGACCGTCAGCATTATTGGTGCTGGCAGGCGCAGTAGCTTGTGCTGTTGCTTTTAAAGCCGGCGCATCCGCTAAGGTTGCCTGGGCTGTTTGCTTCGTACCCACCGCATCCGTCACCGTAACCAGGTAAGTACCTGCGGCCAAACCTGAAGGCTTGGAACCCGCAAGTCCACTGGCATTCCACTGATAGGTAAAAGGCCCTTTACCGCCTGTCACTTCGGCCTGCAGGGCACCTTCTTTACCACCTGCACAGCGAACCTGGGCGGTCGGGGTAAGTGTTACTGCCAAAGGCAGGATGTTTTCCGTAATCGCTACTTTCGCTGTTGTGCTGCACCCCTGATTGTCCGTTACGGTGACTTGATGCTCACCCGGAGCCAGACCGGTAACCGTTGCTTCCGTACTACCCGTATCCCAGCGATAGCTGAATTTACCATCACCGCCAGTGGCCGTAACTTTCGCCTGACCGTCAGCATTATTGGTGCTGGCAGGCGCGGTAGCTTGTGCTGTTGCTTTCAAGGCCGGCGCATCCGCTAAGGTTGCCTGGGCTGTTTGCTTCGTACCCACCGCATCCGTCACCGTAACCAGGTAGGTACCGGCAGCTAAACCTGTGGGCTTGGAACCCGCAAGTCCACTGGCATTCCACTGATAGGTAAAAGGCCCTTTACCGCCTGTCACTTCGGCCTGAAGGGCCCCTTCTTTACCCCCTGCACAGCGAACCTGGGCGGTCGGGGTAAGCGTTACTGCCAAAGGCAGGATGTTTTCCGTAATCGCTACTTTTGCCGTTGTGCTGCATCCCTGGCTATCTGTTACCGTCACCTGATGTTCACCCGGAGCCAGGCCGGTAGCCGTTGCTTCTGTGCTACCCGTATCCCAGCGGTAGTTATATTTGCCATCACCTCCGGTGACCGTAACTTTCGCCTGGCCGTCAGCATTGTTGGTGCTGGCAGGCGCAGTAGCCTGTGCAGTAGCCTTTAGGGCAGGGACATCTGCTAAGTCAATCTGCGCTGTTTGTTTGGTGCCTGCAGCATCGGTTACGGTCACCTGATAGGAGCCTGCGGCTAAGCCAGACGGTGTTGAACCGGTCAACCCTGCGATATTCCATTGATAAGTAAATGGTCCTTTGCCGCCCGTAACTTCGGCCTGGAGGGCACCTTCTTTACCACCTGCACAGCGAACCTGGGCGGTCGGGGTAAGCGTTACCGCCAATGGCAGAATATTTTCCGTAATCGCTACTTTCGCCGTGGTACTGCATCCCTGGCTATCCGTTACCGTGACCTGATGTTCACCCGGAGCCAGCCCGGTGGCAGTTGCTTCCATACTCCCTGTATCCCAACGGTAGCTATACTGGCCATCGCCCCCCTTGGCGGTCGCTTTCGCCTGCCCATCAGCCTTGTTGGTTCCAGCAGGTGCGCTGGCAACGGCAGATACCTGTAATGGGGACGGTTCGGTTAATGTTACGGAAGCTGAGGCTTTATTGCCAATAGCATCCGTTATGGTAATCGAATAAGTTCCTGCAGCAAGGCCAGTGGGAGCATTCCCACTTAGCGAAGGAAGACTCCACTGTTGGGTGTAGGGTGTTTTTCCACCACTAACCTGAAGGGAAAGTGCGCCCTCTTTGCCTCCCGCACACCGAACGCCCTGTTTTTCCTCCAGGGTAACCGCCAGGGCAGCAAGCCCTTCCGGAATAGTTACCTCAGCAGTTGCCCGGCATCCGGCTTTATCGGTAACGGTTACCTGGTGGGGTCCTTTCCCCAATTTAGCCGCAGCAGCGGTACTTTCACCACTATCCCAGCGATAGGTATAAGGTTCCTGGCCGCCGCTGATTTTCACCAGTGCCCGGCCGTCAGTCAAACCTCCATACCCAGCAGGCCCCTGAACCTCCACCGACAGTTGAAGTCGGGGATCAACCAGCTTTACCTGACCTACCTGGATTGTTCCGTTGGCATCGGTTACAGTCACCTGATAGCTGCCTTCTCCTAAATCACGGGGATTCTCGCCCTGCAGACCAGGCACCGACCATTGGTAATTATAGGGAGTCTTGCCACCACTTACAACAACCGACAGGCGGGCGTCACGGCCATTCCCGGTGCAGGAAATAGGCTGCTCTACTTTACACAAAACTGCCATTACCTCCCCTTCCTGGACTACATATAGTCCTTTGTCCTCCGTGCCAATCCAAATACGCCCGTCCTGATCAACAGCCATGCAGGTAGGAAACTGGCTAGTATATTCCTGTGCTGGACCGAAAATGGTTATTTCTTCCGTTTCCGGGTCATAGCGGGAAATAATTTCCGAGGCGATCCACAGGGCACCAGCCGCATCAAAAACAATATCCTCAAGTTTGCCTTCCGTTTTTCGGTCGGGGATAATAATTGGTAGCCAGCTGCCTTTGCGGTCCAGGGGGCCAACTAAGCCATCCCCTAGAAGCCAGACAGCAGTACCATTGGTGGCAATGGCGCGGATGTCAAAGGACTTCTCCAATAATTCCCACCGGTCATCATTGCCCGTAAGTACGCCCGACTGGGTTCCTACCCACAACTTCCCGTAAACATCAGCCGTGATGGTATTGATATAGTCAGATTTAAGCTTGGAATTATTGGTAGAAACCTGACGAACGAGTTTTAAGGTGGGCTCCAGTTTGAGTTGAAACAACCCTGTTTTCGTAGTTCCTAACCACAAATCTTTGCGCTTAGTATCATAGAAAGCAGTACTAATGATGTTCCCATCCCGCAAGACATCACCAATTGCCTTTTTAAGGTCATCCATGGACCAGGTAATATTGGCATTGCCTCCGGGATAACTCAACAGAGAGACCTCCCCCCCAGCTAAAGGCATAGGCGTTGCCGCCGAATTGCCCAACACCCGGTAAACGCCCTTGCGATTAGCTACCCAAATTTCATTGTTATCTCCAACAAAAATATTTGCTACGGGACTCGACCAATCAACGCCACTATTGCGTACTACCCGCAGATTCTTTTGTGCAGTAAGTGAGAACACGCCGCCCAAAACCATCAAAAAAGTCAAAATCTTGCTCATATATGCCTTCCAATAAATTTGTGCAAAGGTAGAACTTCCAATAGGAATCTCAGTGAAATAGAACGAGAGGGATCCGGTTTTCGGTATATCCCTACCACTTAAGTCCAAATGATTTCCGTTCCTTCACCGCTCAAAATGCCTTCTGGTTAGTTATTTGGACGGGAGAATAAAGCAAAAGGTTCGCCATTTGGGTAAAAAGCGTCAATTGTATCGCAATAATACTACCTGGTATCGGCGGGACTGGCCAATACGCTGTTTTTCCCTTATCTTTAGTTATTGTCCCGGACATCTCCTAGTGAATAAAGGCGTTGATTTATTGGCCAAAACTATCTATAAAATGAAATTCCTGCGTTTCACCTTGTTCCTGATCCTGCCATTCGGATGCCTGGCTCAGTCTTCTGACCAGCCTCAGCTGGTTATGCCCCTTATTCACACGGGGCAGATTCTGGATATGGTTTTTTCCGGTCAGGATCAGTTTGTAGCCAGCGCAACAGCTAGTGAAATAAAACTTTGGGAAACGGCCAGTGGCAGGCTTATCCGGACGATCAAATACGAGTTCCCCAATCACTATGCCGTGCTGGGTTTATCGCAAAATGGAGAGCAATTGCTCACTGCCGATCACCGGGGATATTTGCATGATGGGGATATTGAAAGTAAACCCACGGAAATCTGGGTATGGGATACCAAAACCGGAAAAAAGATTAAAAAAATCTACGAATATCCCTCTCCATCCAACTTGCGTACGCTAGCTTTTTCCAACGACAGCCAACTCGCTCTGGGTATTGAGGAAAACTGGAGTAATCAGGGGGCTTCCCATCAAACCAGGGTCTGGAAAATCAGTTCTGGCACTTTGCTGGGTACATTCCCCGGCAAGGGGTATTTTACGCCGGATGGAAAACAGGCCATTTTACACCAACCACAAGCTATTGCCCGGGTTACGTTATCAAGTTTGAAAACAGACACCTTAGCCACCGGCGATTTTAAGATAGTCCAACCCGTTGTTCAGCAAATTAAAGTGCCAGGGCCTCCTGATACCAATGATTCTTACGCGGGTGCTCCTGTGGAGAAAAAAGTCCCGGCCATCATAGCGTTAACCACCCAAAATCATATCCTTACTTTAGAGCCTCGGAATGGTCAAATCATAGAGGATGTTACTATCACCATTCCCCCTTCCGAAGAGAATCGTGATAGTTGGTTTTCCATCTCGGCGAATGGCAGCAAGGTTTGCCTGCTTAGCCGCCATGGTGAAGACTTTTCTAGTAATAACGAATTTCAATTTCGGCTATGGGATACTCAAACCGGGGCATTGCTTAGTGACCAGAAAACGCCTGATATTCGGGAATCGTTTGGATATCTTTCAACCACCCTGGCTTATTTCGTCACCCTTCCCTTTGCTGACGTTGGAGATGCCAGCGGCGGAATGCGGGCCTATGATCCTTCCCGGGGCAGTTTTTCTCATGAATTTGGCTTAACCAGTCTTGAAGGCCTGGCTAATATGCTGCTAACCTCTGGTAAAGTTTACAATGGCGGTAAAATGATATCCCTAACGGGGTTTCGGGAATCCATGACCTATTTTCCGGAAACGAATAAAACCCTGCCTTGGACTATTACCCTCTCGCCTGATGCTGAATCTTACCTCCAACAGGACTATGAAGGGGCAGATACGCTATCGCTGGTTTCCGCGAAATCAGGCCAAATCATGTGGAAATTTCATTCCCATGGAGATATCTTTACCATAGGTTTCGCCCCGAATGGTCAACAAATTCTGGCCGTTACCGCGGAAAAGATTTTTTTGCTGGACCTGAAAGGTAATCCCACGGCTGAATTACCCCTGGCTCCCAATAGTCCTGGCACCTACTCGTTCTCGGTAAGTGGCACTAAACTATACGGGCTCGGATGGAACCAAGGCACGCAGACTAACGACAGCATTGTCAACACTTTCGACCTGCAGCAAGGCAACTGGAACCCAGCCAATAACCCAAGAAACCCTGATCCATACCTGGGAGCTGTCGATCCCAACTGGGAAATTAAATTAAATGACTTATTATCCTTTTCCTTGATTGATAAACGCCAAGGTAATCGCACTGTAGCTACGGTGCTTGTCGCTGATGAAAACACCTGGATTGTTTCCACCCCTTCAGGCTTATTCGATGCCTCGCCCAGTGCTATGCGGCTCCTACATTATAGCGCCGGCCTGGAAATCATCGAACTGGATCAGCTCAAAGATCGCTACTGGGACCCCGGTTTGCTGCAAAAGATATTTGGCTACAATAAGCAACCCATTCGCGAAGTACGCGATTTTTCCAGTGTACCCCTCTACCCTGTCCTGGAGGCTACCATTGCCGGAAATCAGTGCCAGGCGGCCATTGAGCTATCCCCGCGTAACGGCGGTATTGGTCGCCTGAATGTGTTTATCAATGGCCGGGAAGTTGCTGTAGATGCCAACCCTGACCGCCAGCAATCGTTTATCCTTGACCTAAAACCTTACGAGCAATTTTTCTTACCCCAAAAAGTCAACACCCTTGAACTAAGAGTGTATAACGAAACAGGGTGGCTCAAAAGCCGGGCCATCACCCGTTCTTTTAATCCCCCCATTACAGCTACGATTGCTGATCCCAACGCGCCCCCCAGTCTATACGGCATCATAGTGGGTACCTCCAATTACAGCAGCCCCGACCTGCATTTGAATTATGCCGATCACGATGCTTCCGTAATGGCCGAAGCCCTCCAGGCGGTCGGTCAAAAACTTTTCGGCAGCCGGGTATATTTTACACTGCTGAATACCGACCCGAATGACCCCAAGCGCAAGGATGTTTCCAGCCGCGAAAACATAAAAAAAGCATTTGCTGAAATTGCTCAGCCAGGTAAAGCAAAGGCCCAGGACATTTTGGTTGTTTATTTTTCCGGCCATGGCGTTAATTATGGTAATGCCGATCAGAGTCAGTTTTACTACCTCACCCGGGAAATAACCAGTCAAAGCCTGGAAAACCCGGAAATCCGGGAAACAGCAGCTATTTCTTCGGCCGAGCTGACCGAATGGATCAAGCCAATTCCTGCCTTGAAACAGGTACTAATAATGGACGCATGCAATTCCGGCAAAATTGTCGAGGATCTTAATAGCAGCGCCAAGGAATTAAGTTCGTCCCAGGTGAGGGCTTTTGACCGCATGAAAGACCGGACAGGGATGTACATACTCACCGGGTCGGCAGCAGATAAAGCCAGCTACGAAGCTACTCGCTTTGGGCAAAGTCTGCTTACCTACAGTTTGTTGCAAGGTATGAGTGGGCCAGGGCTGACCGGTAAGCTGGTGGATGTTATGGCCTTGTTTCAATACTCCCGCAACAAAGTTCCCGAATTAGCCCGCAGCATCCGCGGTATCCAAACCCCCATGATGGCCTTCCCCCTGGGAGGTGCCAGCATTGATATTGGCGCGGTTGATGAGACCGTAAAAATTCCCCTCTCGCTGGAGAAACCGGTTTTTATCCGGAATAATTTCCAGGAAGAAACAAGTTTCAACGATGTGGTTAATCTAACGGGGGCTATCGAGGAATACCTCCAGGAAATCACGGTCAAAGGAGCCCAAGCGCCACTCGTTTATTGGGATATCCGGGAGTTTAAAGAGGGATACTCGTTGAAGGGGCGGTACACCCTGGAGGGGGATCAAGTACTGGTGAGAGCCCGGCTATTCCAGGGAGACCAGGCCATTGGGGGACAGATTGAAGCTGCCGGAAGCAAAACCAATTTGCACACGCTTGTAGAAGATCTGCTGGACAAAGCCGTTGGCGCCATTCAGCAATAGTAGAAAAATTAGTGGAAGGCTTACGTGGCTTAGATTACAAGAAATTATGTGCCACGTTGCAAAAAGTTGTTGCTACATAGTACGTCCTCAATGCATAACAAATGCTAAGACGCGTGATTTGTTATTTTGTTCTTCCAAGGTAAACTTAACAAGTTGAGTGTAATGCTATACCCATCGCGAAGTGGTTTGGGAAAAGTATAGCGCCGCCTGAACTGCGGTGAAGCTTTGCTGCAAGGCAGCCTTGGCAACACAACGTTGAGCAAAGAAGCAAGCCAGAACTTCGCAAATCACTTCGTGAGGGGTATACTATTTTCCCGTTGGTAATAAATTGAAAGAAATGCCAAGGAAATACCCCAACTCGTAAACGCCTTTCACGGTTGGCTCGCCTGTAGAGGAAAGGTAAGCATCCCCTACTTTATAGCCCTCCGATAGTTTATCGACCTTACCTCCCATCAGACCGGTACTAAAAACCACCCGTTGATCGCGGCCAAACACAAAACTAGGCCCCATATAGAAGGCCACAGATTGTAAGCTACTGTTATTCCCTCCTGAACCCAGTGGAATACCAACCCCGAAAGATCCTCCTACGGATACTCCCTTCTGCGCTTGGCCGTAAAAGTGCGCAAAGGTAGTAACCATCGGAAAAAACTGATCTTTATTATCAGCCAGGACTATACCATCCCGAATGAAAAACTCCTGGGGCCGTTTAAAAAACTGAGCAAACGATAACCCTACACTGGTATTAATCCGCAGACCTCCGTAAGATTTTATTTCGACCGGAGCCAGGGTCCGACTCTTTATGCCCTGTGTTTTCAAAGAATCCACAGGGTTAAGCGTAATGGTAAACGTAAGTTTATCACTATCGGCGGTATGGCGGTAAACGTAGGTAAAGTTGTTACTCTGCAGTTCTTCATAGGTATATCTAAGATTGATTAAGTCTTCCAGGGGAAGGTCATGGACTTCTGGTAACACTTCCTGCAATTCCTGAAACTTATCCTGATAGGCGGAAAATCGCTGCCGTGCACTGGAATTGACGGGACCAACCTGACTTAAAAACGCAGCAGCCTCCTGAACATTGAAAAACACGGTGCGCAGGCTGTCCCGAATACCCGTAATCTGCGCAACGGTTTGCCCGTAGCGGTCAATATCCCTTCCATAGGCATCTGCCTTGCTGGCAATTGTTTTTTCAGCATCCACGCTAGCCAAAACTTCGGTAATCGTTAAATCTGCACCGGCAGGTTTTTCGAAGATGCGTTCCATGTATTCCTGGGAAATCCGCTTAATCTGGTCAGTTTTTAAGTTAGGATTGTATTTTAATTTCTGGACCTCCGCTGCTACTAAATTCCGAATGCGCTGACCTTCCAGACTTTTTTTGATTTCGTCCTCTTTCATGGCCATATCTGATTCGAGGTTAACAAGGAGGTTCTGCGCCGACCGAAATCGCTTACCCATTGCATCCAGCACACTTTTCTGTGATGCACTGGCAAAGCCGAAATCACCGCTGGGTTGGTCCACGCTTTCTGCCATCAGGGGCGGAAGTCCCCTGCCTCCACCAAAAATAGCGGAAATCATATCCGTAGCCCCCGAAGCGCCTCCACCCATAATACTCGTGAAATCAAGGGGGTTAAAACTTGCCGGAGCGGATACTTCGGTTCCGGCGGTTTTTACACTTACATCATACAGGTAATTGTTGTAATGGGTGACATGTAAAAAAACCTGATCTCCCCGTCGAACGGTCGGTGATTCTATTTTCTTCCCCCCACGCACATAAGTTAAGGAATCCGCCTCCATATTATAATAGACGTGCAAATCTTGTGCGGTACCGTTACTACCTACAAAAAAAATTCCTAAGCAGATCAGAAAAGACAATTTACTCATTGGTTACAGGTGTTATTATGCTTGGAAGATAGAAAAAGATAACAAAATCAAAACATTAAACTATGGACCTTCGCCTAGGATTCATCGAGTTTGCCCTAGGATATGCCGCGAAAACTTTCAATGTTGCCCATTTTTAGATAAATTTAGGATATTGCTTCACTAATAGACTTCCGAGGGCTTATCCGATGGAAGTCCATTGCCGAAGCCCCCCGTGTAACACTAATTGACTATGAGAATCCGAAGGCACATATTTAGTGCTCACAGCCTGTTGGTAACAGTCTTGATCTTTGCATTCATAGGCGTCCTTGATTTGATCCGGTTAAACATGCATTTTCTGGATCCTTTCAATAATGGTATCCGCGAATATGAGATCACCGATATTATGTTCTCAAAGTTGCGGAGCAATAAAGTTACCCTCGATGATCGCATAATTCTGATCAACTCCGGTAAGCCCTCCCGGGAGGAGCTTGCGGACTTAATCACCCGAATTGAAGCCTATTCACCAAAGGTAATAGGGGTCGATATTTTCCTGGAAGGTCGCAAAGACCCCAAACAGGATTCACTGTTACGTGCTACGTTACAACAATACAACAATATTGTCCTGGCCAGTGAACTAGGCCCCTACCTGGCAGATCAGAACGTTTTTCTACCTGAAATGACCATCGATACCTTGTTTACCCGGGTATCTGCCACTGGTTTTGGTAATTTCCCAGCCAACCTAAATCGCACTATTCGCCTTTTTTCGCCCTGGGAAAAGACGACAACCGGAGAATCGACGGCTTTTGCTACCCAGTTAGTGAAAGCCTATGCCCCTGAAAAATTAATTCCCCTGCGGGAGCGCAAAAAGCCTTGGGAATATGTACACTATGTCGGGAATACGGATAACTTTTTCTTGTATGAAAAAGAATATTTGCTGGATGACAACATCGACCTGAAACCCATTATTGAGGGGGAAATTGTCCTGCTGGGATACATCGGTAATTACAGTCTGGAAGAACCTATGCTCGACCGGTATTTCACCCCGCTGAATGACAAATATGCAGGGCGAACTACTCCAGACATGTACGGCTTAGTGATACACGCCAACATCATTCGAATGATTCTTGATGAACAGTACATCAATATTATACCGGGATGGTTAATCTTTCTATTGGCGTTCATCTTTACGTATATCAATGTATTAATCATCCACCGGATTTACTATCGCTTCAACCAGGCGTTCCATGGCATCACACGGGTTTTACAACTGGTGGAGTTTATTGGTATATTTTTTCTTATCTCCTTTTTATTCACCACGTTCCGCGTCAAGTTAGACTTTGGGCTGGGGATTTTAGCACTGCTGCTAGCTTACGACATCGTAATGATATACGAAAGTTTAATCCGTCCTAAATTAGCCAAATGGCCGTTGATTAATCGCTGGATCAAGCCAAAGGTTAGTCCAAATATCAATTCGTGAAACCTTTTTTTTCACAACGACACAAGATCATGAGAAAGCAAACTGGGTTAGTAATCATCCTCATAGCTATGGCAACCTGCTGGTTATCGGCGCAAAATGAAATTGTTATTATCCACGCTCAAGGAAAAGTGGAATACCTGCCTGGAGGGAATACCTCTCCGCGGACCGTTTATCCCGGGCTCAGCTTACCGACCCAGGGAAAAATACGCTGTTTTCCCAACTCCAGTGCCAAAATACTGTACGATGGCAACCCTGTACCCCTGGACGCCAATAACGTCTATGACCTTGGAGAAATAAAAGCCCAGGCCAAAAGCCAGGGCAATCGCCTGCGGACCTTTACCGGGCGTTTCTGGTCCTACCTTAGCGAAAGCTTTAGCAATTCTGACGACCAGGCGGCTTTGGAAAAATACCACCAACAACACATGGCCAATGCCAAGGGAGGTATCAAAGGTTTTGGCGAAAAACCTTACGGAATCAACCTGGTAAGCGCTTACCCCTCGCCGGAAAGCCCTGTTAAGCAAGCCCAAATCGGCCGTGACCCCATTACCCTTCGCTGGAGTCGTTCGGGATCTTCTGCTTTCCAGCTAACCCTGCGCAATGAAACAGGTGAAAAAGTTCTGTTGGAGGCCCGAACCCGCGATACGGTCTTTACTGTGAACGTATCCCAACTGGATTTGGCACCCGATGCATTCATCCAGTGGTCGGTGCAAAAGGCGGACAGTACCGCTGATGTCAGTACAACTTCGGCTACTCAGTGGTTGCAGTATGCTCCCGAAGCATGGGAAGCCTTATTGTCGGGCGATAATGCAGAAGCAGCTTCCGGAACCGACAATGCTGAAAAATTACTCATGCTCTGTTTTCAGCTCGAAGAAAAAGGTTTCGTGTTTAGTGCCGAGTCAATGCTGGAAAAGTTTGTTAATCAGCACCCTGACAATGTACTTGTGAAACGTTATTTGGCCACATTCAAATCCAGGGTCACGCCAGCGGAGCCCTTAATGACCTGGTCGCCAAAATCCCAAAATCCCTAATCGGTCAATCAAAACCATGTCCAAAAATTTGGAAAAATATTATCGGATTCCTGGATTAAGCTGCGGCATCTTGCTTATCGTCTTAATCAGTTTGAGCACCCTAAGTGCTCAACCGGAGGAAAACGTGTTCGCTTACGTGCGCAATGCCAACAGCAGTCCCCTGCGCGGAGGAGTACCCGGATACAAATTAGCCACGCTTAGCCAGGTTTACCAGGCCTTGATCCAGGCCCGGGGGGATATGGTCCACGTTCCACCCAAACTCATTATGCGCAAGGCGGACCAGTACGTTGCCTGGATGGATGCCAAGGAGCAAGTTATCGGTGTAGAAGAAAAGGCTTATGATTTGTGCGTCAGCCTGGGAGCCGACTCTTTACGGGCAATGGCCGCCTTATTAGGTCATGAACTCACACACTTTTATGAAAAGCATGACTGGAATACCCGGTTTGCGGCTGATAACCAGGAACTTGGCAGCTCCCAAATCATACAAAACCTCAGTGCTGGTCTGTCACAGGAAACGCAGGCAGATTATCTTGGGGGCTTCCTGGCACTGAGCGCAGGATATGACACCTATGGGATTCTCCCCCGCCTGCTGCCGGCTATTTATGCAGCCTATGAGTTGCCTGACAGTCTGGTTAGTTATCCTCCTTTACAAGAACGAGTGCAACTGGCAGAACTTGCAGATGAACGGAGACAGGCCCTGACTACTGTTTTCGATCTGGCCAATAATCTGCACCTGATTGGAGCTTACCAGGATGCTGGTATTTACTACCAGTATTTAGTACAGCAATTTCCCAGCCGGGAGATGTTTAACAATGCTGGAGTGAATTATGTGCAAGCAGCCTTGTTACTCTTTAATCCTGCCGATTTCCCATACTTATTTCCGTTGGAAACTGACCTGGATTCACGGTTGAAGGTATTGCAAAGAGCGGGTATTGATCAGCGGGTTAGTCGCAGAGATAGCCTGCTGGCACTGGCCTCCGATTGTTTCAATCGGGCGTTAATGCTCGATAACGACTATTGGCCGGCAAAACTTAATCAGGCTGTGCTGGAGGTTTTAAGAGATGATGTGGAAGCAGCAGCCTTTCATACATCCCGGCTGCGCCGCAACAGACCTATGGAACAACAAGCCCAAGCGGATGTCCTGCTCGGAGTAATAGCGGCCCTGGCCAAGGATACCACAGAAGCCCTGGAATACTGGTCAGCGGCACAAAAGCAGGGGAATGTGCTGGCCACACTAAATTTACAGCGGATTCAGGGTAGCGCTCAAGCCTCTCTGACAGGGACGATGAACAACCTCACCGCTCCGAAAATCGAAAATTACTCCCTGGGAGAGTACCTTCGTAATCCACAAATCGATCGGCAGGTTGAAGTTAATGCTACTTCGCTGGGAGCCAGCTGGCAAAAAGGACGCTCTACCATTTATATTCATTATGCCGATGAGGGCAAGCGCTACGGTGTATTTCAGGTAACGGCTGACGCTAATGCTTGCGTATTGAATAATCCCTGTCTGGTTGGAAAATCGCTCGAGTCGCTCGAAAAGCAGTATGGCCCTCCGGGGCGGCTGGTCGCCACTCCGCAGGGAAGCGTAGCAGTATACCCTGCACTAAAAGCGATGTGGATCGCTGATCAGCAGGGAGTGATCAAGCAATATTGTGTATTCTCGACAGAGAAATTAAAATAGAAACACCTTCCTTAACTCATTGAAAACTTCAAGACTATGAAAAAACGATTGCTCATATTACCCTTCTTTCTCTTGCTGGGTGGAATTTTTTTGATAGCGCAGGACACTACTGATGATCCGGTCATTGTAGTCAATGCCAGTGAAGGCGCTAAAGTCCTGAGTTTAGAAAAAGGGTTAGGGATATCTGCCATCCCTATCGGAGAAAGTATCCCCCGCAGAAGTATTATTATGCTACCTAAAGGAGGATTTGCAACCCTCTCCGCTGGTGGGAAAACGCATTTCCTGGAGAAAAAACGCAAGCAGAAAGTTTGGAAGGTAGTCGGTGAACCTAGCTCCATCCTGGTGCCTGGCCTGGAAAGTACTTTCAGCACCTCCATGTCTCTGGCCTCAACGGGAACCACCAAAGGAAGTGACCCCAAAGGAAGTGGAAGTGCCTGGGGCGGTTTGGGCCAGGACATTACCATTTGCCAACCCCTGTTTGGTCGGCTCTGCGGCGAAGAAACCCTCCTGCAGTGGTCAAAACCTTCTGGCAATGGTGCTTATTTGGTAGAAATTGTCGATCAAGCGGGAGGGTCTTTCAGCAAGAACCTGGAATCTGTAGACACATCCTTGCTGGTAAACCTGAAGGACCTCACGCCGGGTACGGCCTATAGCTGGCGAGTTAAGCGCAAAAATGACTCAAGTATCAAGAGTGAGTGGAGTAGCTTCACCTGGGAATCCACCGAAACACTTGACAGTGAATTAGCTGAGGCCACCTCCGGACTGAATATCGGCAAGTTTGATGACATTACCCGCACACTCATAGAGGCAACTTTCCTGGAGGAGAAAGGCTGGACCAGTGCTGCCTTGAATCGCTATCTGAGCCTTGGGGCCCAATACCCAACGCATCCGATGGTTACCAAAGCGGCCCAATCCTTCTTTGTACGCCAGGGTATTTCCTTTTTTAACAAATAGATTTTTTCCTTAGCTTACCTACTGCCTCACCACCCTATCACGAGGGTGGCGAGGCAGTACTATTTTCAGGAAAATCAAAAATTAGGTTCATCCTCAATCCTTCACTAACTAATCAAAAAAACGTTTACTCCATGAAAAGAAAGCTCGAATTACTATTTTTTGCCTGTCATTCCTGGGAACTTCAGCCAGCCTGGATGCACAACCTGACTATCGCCTCCCCGATGGGATGCCTAGCGAAGAGGTAAGTCCCATCTCAGTAATCAACGCCAGCCAGGGGGCTATGCTCAAAACAGATAGCAGCGCAAATATGGGTGTTCTGAAACCTATTTTTATTGATGGTCCAATGGCAGGCCGGATCCACGGTACAACAATTACTTTAGCCTGGAAAACGGTCCGAGGTAATGAACCTTTTATTATTGAACTGGCCGAAAAATGGGATGGCCCCGCAATAAAAAAATATGAATCTGCCACTACGTCACTAGCTCTTAACTCCGGAGAATTTACCCGGGTAAAACGTATTACCGGCGGGTAATCCGCAAAAAAGATGCCCAAACTGACAGTGAATGGAGTTCGTTTTCCTGGGAGCCTACCGCAACCATGGAAGCTGAGTTAGCGGAATCCCGTACCAGCAATAACTTCGCTCAGTTTGATGAAATTACCCGGATTCTGCTGGAAGCCTCCGCACTCAAAAGTAAAAACTGGAACAATGAGGCAAAAATTCGCTTCAATCAACTCATGGCCAGATATCCCTCGCATCCAACGCTATTGATAGCTTCGAGAACCTTCAACGCTCAATTGTAGCATCAACAATCTATTCGTAACCCAGATTTATATCCTTAATCTTGGTGACTTACGATGCAAAGAGACCGTCGCTAAAGTACTTACTTTAGCGACAGTCTCTTCTTTTGGTAAAACACGTGTAATGTCAACTTAGCTTCTCCGCTAAAACAGTTACAAGGTTTCTTGTGCTACTTTTCTGGTAAATACCGGTTGAGTAATGCCATAAATGTTGGCAGTTCCCGCACGGAAGCCAGGTCCTCATCGGTAAGCATGTGTTCCCGATCTGAAAATCCTTTTTGCAAGGCTTTTTCCAACCACTCTAAGGCCGTAGGAGCCTTTTGTTGTAAGGCAAACAAACAAGCCAGGTCATAATATCCATCCGGATCATCGGGTTCCATTCTGATGTACTTTTGCATGGCCGCTTCGCCGGCTGGCCAATCCCCTAAGCGCATATAGATTTGCCCCAAATAATAAAAACCATAAGGGTAATCCGGGTCAACTTCCGCAGCCTTCTTGAAATAGGGAATAGCGCGTTGGGGATCAAGGGTAATAAAAATCAACCCCAGGTTGTTATAAGCACCCCCATCTTCAGGTTCCCTTTGTGCATATTCTAAAAAGTATTTTTCAGCAAAAGCAGTACTATCTAAGATCCGATAAATATAGCCCAGATTATACCAGGCATTGTGATATTCAGGGTCAAGTTTTGTTACCTGCAGGTAATGTTTGATGGCTTCAGGATAATCTTCAAGCCACATTTTACTTACGGCGTAATTGTAGTGAGCCAAGGCCACCGTTGAATCCAGTGCTAATGATTTAGCACCCCATGCAGCCCCTTGCTGATAATCACGCCCATCATTGTACATGCCATTCAGGTTGATCATGGGTAAGGTCCATTTCGGGGAGGTTTCCAGCGCCCTTTTCAAGTACACAGCAGCAGAGTCCCGCTGCTGGAGGCGCCACCAAATCAGGCCTATTTCGTTATAGGCATAGACGGCAGTAGAATCGAAACGCAGGGTTTTCCGTAACGCATCCAACGCTTGCCGGTAGGCCGCCTCTGTTGGTTCCCGGTCGGCTGCCAACCGCTGATTTAGTCCGGAAAAATACCACTGCTTGGCCCGCACCTGATTGTAAGTAATATGATCTTCCCCTAACAGATCCGCACTGGTGGCCAAATACTGTGGGTATTTTGTGTACCGTGGGTCATAGTCCCAGCGCCGCCGTAGCTCTTTCGGGTCTGTAGACAGGTAATCGAAAATCGCTCCCTGCGCTTCTTGTTCAAGCGCACCAGCCAAATTGCTGCGCATTTCAGGTTGTTTGCCTTGTAATTCAGGACGTTTTAGTGCACGCTGGTACAATGCGAAAGCCGAACGCTCAACGGGTTCGAGCAGGTCACCCCGGGCAATTGCCTGCTGAAAAGCCATAAGCAATTCCTGCCCGGTAGTGTCAGGGGCTTTCGATCGCACAGCCATGGCCTTGGCATCAGTCGTCGTCTCACGCCTTTGTCGTACAGCTGCCAAGGTTGCAACATCCACGGTGGCAAGTAATGTTTCATCATTGCCCCCTAATATTTGGGGCCTTTGCGGATTAGGCTTAGCGGCAGTGTAAACCTCATCTTCCAGATAGCGCTTTAATTCGAATAAGGTTACTTCGCCATTATCATCACTATCGGCTAAACCCTTTAATCCATCGACGAGGAAATACGAAAAAACGCCACGACCACCTCCCCATTGTTCGCCCTCAACGGAGAACTGATCAGCTTTGCAGGAAAGGATAAGGATTTCCTTATTAAACTGATCGGAAAGCACCTTGATTGTTGCCTGGGAACCGCCTATATCGCTGCCCGCCAGTTTGCCCGCATGACAAGCATCCGTAATCAGCATGACCTGCGTTTCTTTCTCCGTACTCAATTTCAGTAATATCCTCTTAAGCAGATCAATCTGAACGGCACCACCCACCGGATACATGGCGGGCAGGACCTCATAATTCAGGAGATAGGAAAACCCGGATATCGTTTCCATATCACCGTGCCCGGAAAAGTAAATGATAGCGCGATCCCCAGGTTGGCATTCCTGAACCAACCAGGTTAGCTCACGGAACATATTCACGGCAGTAGCCTGCTCATTAACCATCAGTTTAATATCAGCCGCCGGAATGTTACCCCCAGCAGGTGATTGCAAAAAGGCAGCAAATTCTTTTGCATCCCGATCCGCAAACCGCAAATCGGAAATATTCGCATAATCGGAAATCCCCACGATGACGGCACGTGTGCTCCCCTCTTTTATCAGCGGCTTAATCTGAGCAATTCCGGAAGTTCCCGCAATCACCAGGACAGTAGCCACCCAAAGGGGCAGCAGCCCGGACAGTATATCCCACGGTTGCTTATTCCCATTATTAGAAGCTTTCATAATCCTTGGTTTTCTCATGTCAAAAGGGGGTCTATTAGATGCAATACGCTGTCCGGAGTTAATATAACGACCACGGAGTTAAAACAATTATATTGAATAATAGGTCGATAAACCCTAACTTACAAGAAATATCGACTAATCCTAGCACCATAAATCCAATATGCTATGTCCTGCCTACGAATTTATGGAGTAGTACTTTTATCAGTACTCCTCACACCTGCTTTATCTGCACAATTTGCATTCGCGACCAATAGCTCCAGTGCGGCCAATGCGCCTCAAATAAAAGAGGGACCCAAATTTAAGGTAGCGCAAAAAGTCTACCAGGATCTAATGCAGGCTCGCGGCGATTTTCGTATGCCTGTGCCCACATTTATCATGAACCGTGGAGAGGAACAGGTAGCCTTTGCCAATCCTTCTGAGATGATTGTTGGCTTAGAAGAAAAAGCCTATAACGTTTGTCGCAGTTTTGGTGCAGATTCCCTGAATGCCCTGGCGATGCTTATGGGGCATGAAGCTACCCACTATTACGAAAAACACGCCTGGCGACAGGGTTTTGCATGGCGCAACCGAGACCTTGCAGTTGGCCTATCACTGGATTCCCTGCAGGATAAGATGGCCAATGAGACCGAAGCCGACTATCTGGGTGGTTTTTTAGCTTATTCGGCCGGTTATGGCGTATTCGATAAAGGAGCCGAATTCATTGATAAAATATATGATGCTTACGGACTTAAACAAAAACCACCTCCGGATTACCCTTCCCTTGCTGAGCGGAAAGCCCTGACGCAACGTTCTGGGGAAAGGCTTAAACAACTGGTTAGTTTGTTTGACGCTGCCAATATCATGGTTGCCATCGGCCAGTATAAAATGGCCGCTGACTTTTACGAACGGGTACTCCTGGATTATCAGAGCCAGCGACTCTACAATAACGCTGGCGTGATTAAGCTACTGGATGGACTGGACTGCTTCACTGCTCAAGAGTTAGGTCACTACCGCTACCCCATCGAACTCGACCTGGAATTCAGCCCAAATAGCAAAGGAGAAAGTTCTGGATACGCAGAAAAAAAAGACCGCCTGCTACATGAAGCTATTCACTTGTTTGACCAGGCAATTAGTCTCGATCCGGACTATGCCCCTGCCTACTTAAATAAAGCTATCGCTTACTTATTACTGGACGATATTCCCCGTGCCCTGGCTTACGTTTCACTGGAAGCATTACCCCGGGCAGAAGCGCAAAAAAAGGCAAAGGTCATTGAAGATTGTAAAATCCTTCATGGCCTGATAGCCGTCAAGAGCAATAATTTACCCGAGGCTAAGAAACAATTCCAGGAGCTGGCTGCCAAAAACACACTGGCTAAATACAACCTTTCCGTTGCTGAAGGGAATATTCCAGAACCCGAATTAGCTCCTTCCAGCTTGTTTTCGCTAAAAATTGAACGCATTGACGGGGTGAACATTGCCACCTTTAGTGATGGTTTTGATCAAAAGCTAACACAAACAGTTGGTTCCGGATACAAATACAACCAACTCAATAAGCCAGGTTCCAAAGTCATTTTTATTGAAGACCGCGTTGGAACAGGCAGTTTTTTATACCAAATAACGAATACCGATTACAAGGAAGCCACTGCAAGAGGGATCAAGATTGGCGATGATCGAGAAAAGGTCAAAAGCCAGTACAAAGACCCCAAGCGGGAGGTGCAAACCACCCGCGGGGACATTATGGTATACGACAAGATTATGTTCTTTATGCAGAATGGCAAAGTAGAGAAATGGGTTAATTACCTATTGCCGGAATAAATTATCAGGGGCACAAGTGCCGGTATTTCAAGCATGCCAGTTTAAAGCAATCTTCACAAGATACTGGCCGATGGGGTTTGGGAATGTCCTAAACCCCATCGTTTTAAGGGGAACATATTTTCCTGTGGGTTTCTTCGTTTTACCAGATAAGGACATTTAAATTTCACCTTGATGGCAAAGAAAAAAACGGGGTTAGTACTTTCCGGTGGCGGCGTGCGAGGCGTAGCACACATTGGCGTTTTAAAAGCCCTCAGCGAGCACCAAATCACTATAGACATCGTAGCCGGTGCCAGCGCAGGTGCTATCGTGGGAGCCTTTTTTTCAGCAGGCTACACCTGGAAAGAAATTCTTGCCTTTTTTAAAGAAACTTCTTTTTTTAAGGTGTCCCATTATGCGTTTGGAAAGCCAGGCTTTATTGATTCCGAAAAATTTGCCAAAACATTGCATGAGTACTTTCCGGAAGATGATTTTCAGGCACTGAAGAAACCTCTTTTTGTCTCCGCTACCGATATCCTGAAAGGGAAAAGTGAACTATTTTCCAGCGGCCCGCTCGTTTCTGCAATACTAGCCTCAGCCGCATTTCCAGTGGTACTTACACCCGTTCAGCGTGATGGAAAACTCTATGCCGATGGGGGTATCCTCAATAATTTCCCCGTTGAGCCCATCCGTCCGGAAGTGGAGCAACTTATTGGCGTACTGGTCAACCCGCTTCCTGAAGTAGAAATTTCTGATATTAAAAATTCAATGGATGTATTGGAACGTGCCTACGAACTGAGCATCGCCAAGCAGTCGGTAGATAAACTGGATCAATGTGATATAGTGATCTACCCACAAGATCTGGAACAAATCTATACGTTTGATACCCGGCAAATCGACCGGGTCTTTGACATTGGCTACCAGGCAGGAATCCAAGCGCTGGAAAAATGGCCTGGCAGCTAAGCTAGTGCTTTGTCAAGACTGAAAATAAAGGCTGGATAGTTATTGGGGGAAGAGAAACGAGAAACGAGAAATCAGCCCGACTGCGTCGGGGTAAAAAACCAGGCACCAGACCCAAACAGCGGGTAAACCCTCCATAGGCGGGTAAACTTTGGTTTGGCCCATCCCTGCGGTCTGAAGACCGGCCAATGCTCCGCTTGGAATCAAAAGATTCCTGCGAACAGTAGATGGCGTCTTTTCGGCGACGCTGTATCTTTAACTTCTTAATTGACACAGCATTAGGCCTTCCGGACAAAAAAAGCAACAATGGCCGATGTTACCAGGCCCATTACCAGCGCTCCGATCATGCTCTGCCAGATATAACTACCCAGGCTGAAATAAGCCTCCGCAGCTTCCTTTGTTAATTTGCCTTCGCGCACAGCATAGGAAATAGCATTCGGAAAAAACTCCGGCGTAATCACTTTGTGGGTAATATACTGCGAAAGCGGACTGAAAATAGCCACCAGTACACTGATCACGATGCCACTAATGAACCCTTGCTGCCAGGTCATTTTTCCACCGAAAAAATGATCCCGCTTGTCGCGCAGGGCAACCACATACAATCCTATAGCCAATAAGGCAAAGAGATTGGTGTAAATAGGGTGCTGGGCAATTTTGTCACCATGCCACCCCATTAGTCTTTCAAAGACCATCCAAACCAGGGCCACTGCCATAAAAATGACTGCCCATTTAAGTTCAATCCGCCAGTTTTTCATTAGTGTTCTGTTTTAAAATGAAGACCTCAGGTGCTGTTAGGGAGTAGCTTTTACTGAGACAAAGCTAATTTGCGTGTAAAAATAAACATTTTGTGTTTTAAAATACACAAAACACCGTTTTTGTTCTGCAAAATTATTATTTGCCTATTTGGTTAAACACCATAAAATCACCCTAAAAAGCTTCAATAACTAAAATAATTACCCAGCTTTAACAAATAGTCGTATTTTAATCCATACATGGTTAATGAGGAATTTCCCACACCCCTGACTAGCTGCAGGGCAAGCAAACCTTAACTCTGCGTACAATCAAGTCGGAATCATTATGGATTTAAAGCGTGATTACTTTGAGGACTTAAGACTAATCACCTCCCGTTCCCAGGCCATTTGGGTAGGGCTTCTACTAGTGGGAGTTATGTTACTTCCTCTTTTTGTTAAGTCGTATTTACTTACCATGGTGGAACTCGTGGCGATCAACATTATCGTCGCGCTGGGCTTAAACTTGCTGGTTGGTAATACGGGCCAGATTTCATTAGGCCACAATGGTTTTGTTGCGCTGGGAGCATACACATTGGTTTTGTTGCTCAAAATTGAGGTGCCGTTTCCGCTTGCGCTCCTGGCAGGAGGAGGAATTGCTTCTCTTTTTGGTGCCCTCCTCGGGTTACCTTCCTTGCGGCTGGAGGGTCCTTATCTGGCTATTGCTACCTTGGGGTTTGGGTTAGCTGTTATGGTTTTGATTGGGCGGGCCGATTTTCTGGGCGGTCGAATGGGCTTATCGGTACCCCGCATTTCCTTGAAATGGACGGGGTTATCGTATGACCGGGCACTTTATTATCTGATCATTGGCTTAGCCATTTTTTTTACTATTGCCACGCATAGCCTGGTAAAAAGCCGCGTTGGGCGGGCTTTTCAAGCCATACGGGATAGCGACATCGCCGCTGCAGCTATTGGTATCCATCTCGCAAAATATAAAACCCTGAGTTTTGCTATCAGTGCGTTTTTTGCCGGTATTGCCGGAGGGTTAATGGCATTGTACCTGAATTTTATTAACCCCACCTTGTTTTCCTTCGTCATGTCCATCAATTTTTTGGCCATGATAGTTTTAGGAGGACTGGGGACTATAACGGGCTCTGTTCTGGGGGCAATAGTGCTGACCTTGCTCACCTTACAGCTAAATTCCATTGCTGAACTTCCGGGGATAGGCCCGGGTTTAGTTGCTTTTTCTGAAAAATTTATGACGGTAGCCGGGCTGCCTAATCTAACCTGGATTTGCACCGGCCTGGTACTTATCCTGATAATTATCTTCGAGCCGCTGGGCCTTTTTGGCATCTGGATGCGCATCAAATGGTATTGGAAAACCTGGCCTTTTTAAATCACCGTCTATGCTATTACAACTTTTACTCAGCAGTCTGATCGCTGGTTGTATATATGCCTTGATGGCATTGGCCATGAGTATCACCTATAAGGCCTCCGAAATTCCCAATTTCGCGCAGGGCGAGATGAGTATGTTTTCGACATACCTCGCTTTTACCTTACTGAATACATTAGGTTGGCCTCCTTATTTGGCTTTTCTGATGGCTTTAGGGTTGGCATTTGCACTCGGGCTGTTTTTGGAATTTATCCTGATCCGGAGAGCCAAAGATCCGACACCCCTTAGTTTTATCATTATCACCATTGGTTTTCAGATGGTCCTTTACGGTTTGGCTGGCTGGAAGTGGGGCCCGGAACAACGACGATTGGACCTGCCTTTTGAAGAATCCAGGGTTATTATCGAATGGGGAGAAATAACGCTAACTCAACTTAACCTGGTAACCCTGGTGATTACCGCAGGGATGGTGGTTTTGCTCTATCTCCTCCTGCAGCATACCCGCCTGGGCCTGGCCATGAAAGCAAGCCAGCAGAATGCCCTGGCAGCACGCGCCAACGGCGTACCCACCAACCGCGTGTTGGGTTTTTCTTTTGGCCTCAGCGCTTTGGTTGGCGGACTGGCAGGGCTATTGGTCGCGCCCCTGTTAACACTTGATCCTGCCATGATGTGGGACCCTCTTCTCAAGGGTTTTGCAGCTGCCGTACTTGGGGGGATGAAAAGCCTGCCTGGTGTTTTCATTGGCGCTTTATTGTTGGCAGTGCTGGAAAACCTATTTGGTTTTTACATCTCCATAGAATTCAAATCCGTAGTAGCATTTTCAATCATTGTCTTGATTTTGTTTTTTAAACCTGCAGGCCTTTTTGGCCGCCATTATGTACGCAAGGTATAACTGTCCCTGACCGGAGAGTAACCG
>JACJXV010000034.1 GCA_020636445.1 Lewinellaceae bacterium
GCACTGGAACAAGCCTTAACCTACCTAAACAGTGGGCTAAGCTATATAGTGGAAATCGACTTGGAGAAATTCTTTGACCGTGTTAACCACGACCGATTAATGAGCCGCTTAAGCCAGGACATCGCGGACAAAGGAGTGTTGCGACTGATCAGAAGCTACCTCAATAGTGGAACGATGGAAAATGGACTAAGGCGTCGGACGGAAGAAGGAACACCACAAGGTGGCCCGTTGAGTCCCATCCTATCCAATATCGTATTAGACGAGCTGGACAAGGAACTGGAAAAACGAGGGCTCCGCTATGTACGCTATGCGGATGACATCAGTATCTTTGTGGGCAGCCAGCGAGCAGCCGAACGGGTACTGAGCGGAATCAGCGAGTGGATTGAACGGAAGTTGAAACTACGAGTAAACCGGGAGAAGAGCGGGATACGCCGTCCTGGCGGAGGGCAACTGCTGGGTTTTGGGTTCTGGCATGGGAAAGGAGGAGAGATCCGCAGCCGAGTGAGTGATAAGTCTTACGAACGCCTGAAAGAAAAGATCAGGAAGCTGACTAGCCGCAGCTGGTCGATGAGTATGGATGACCGTATCGGAAAACTGATGCAAATCACGCGGGGTTGGATCAATTACTTTGGACATGCAGATGCCAAGAAAATGCTCAGGGCACTAGACAAGTGGACACAAGCACGCCTACGGATGTGTATCTGGAAAGGGTGGAAGCGGGTGAAAACAAGAATAGCGGGCCTGCGAAAACTTGGAGTCAACCGGAACGAGGCCTATCTGTGGGGTAACACCCGCAAGGGATATTGGCGCATAGCCCACAGTCCTATTCTGCAAAGGAGTATCACTTGCGAACGCCTGAAACAAAAGGGATACATTCCACTAATGGAACTGTATACCCATCGTCGACAAACGCTAATGAACCGCCGTGATACGCGACCCGTACGTCCGGTGGTGTGAGAGGACGAAAGTTAATCGCACCACCTTTGTGGAAGACCGCAGGTATAAATGGTGGATTAACTTTCTCCTACTCGATTTATTTACTTGCTCATGGAAGGGGTAGAATACTTACGGAAATATCATATCTTTATAGGGCTCTCCCCTTATTCCATTCAGCAGTTGTCTATGTCCCTTGCCGATTTTCCAATGCTGTAATTTTGCCAGTAAAGATTACTTTCGTTAGGGTCTGCCTCTTGGTAGAATCCAGCGTGTTAATTGAGTTTTTAGGTGCATTCCCCCAGCACCAGCAGGTATTTATGCTAAATACCTGAGCAGTTTTAACAAATCATTTCGATATGGGGTCGATTTTATGGACGGCTTGGGTGGTTCTGGCTATGTGGCAATCACCCACTTCCTTTCAACAGGTGCAGGCAACTTCTGCTATGCAAACAACGGAGCTGGGAAGCTGTAGCTGCCAACAAGAAGTGACCGTTTCCCTGAACGGGCTATGTAGTTTTACTCTTACCCTGGCTAATGTTGGATTGGGGAATTGTCCCGCTTCCTACCAGATCCTCGTCAATGATCCTCAACCCAATAATGGAGCTACCGTTGATTGTGTAGGACGATGGCCTTATACTGTCGTTACCGCTAAAGGAGAAAAGGTCTGTGGTGGAACGATTATCGCCGTTGATGCTACCGGCCCGCAGGTCATTAGCTGGCAAGGACGGCAAGATACATTTTGGTGTGTTAATTTGTCTGCTGTTCTGGACCAATCCGCCAGCTATACGAATCCTGCTTATCCTTATTACACAGGCCAGCCTGTTTTTCGGGATAATTGCTTCCAGTGTGGGTGTAGTTCAATCCAGCTTACTGTTACCGATCGGGTAGAATGGTTGTCATGTCCTGACCTGCGAAAATTGGGTGTGTATGCCCGGGTTTTCCGGCAATTTCGTGGTAAAGACTGTCGGGGAAATACAACAGATACTACCCAGGTTATTCAGTTTAAGCGACCGGCCTGGCAGGATTTTACAGCCAAGGATACACTCCGGGTCTCCGCATGTAGTTTAAATGACATTCAGGGAGGGCTCTCAGCTTTGATTAAGCAAGGGGTAAGTATTCCCAATCCCTATGACCCCCGGCATCCCCAGGTAAGCTTGTTAGAGCTGTCCTGCGGCTATACTACTGCGTATTCGACAACCTCTTTTTCAACCTGTGATAATGGCCAAATCTGGTTGGTTGATCTCTCCATCAAGGATCAGTGCGGGGTTGGCACTGGCCGGGATTCTTTATGGATTGTCCTCGCTGATCAGGAAGCACCCCAAATTAAACACCCCAACCAAGTGTTTACCCTCCCCACGGGACCAACCGACTGTACTGCGTCACTGCCCTTGGATCCAATAGCCCTAAGACAGCTCTTTGGCCTCCAAATCACGGACAATTGTACGGCTAATCCTGCGGTAACCTATCGCGTTCAATCTAAAGGAATGGTTTTTGGCGGGTTAGCTATTCCCGGGCCTACCTGGCAAGAGCCGCCTTATGTCCGCATTACGCAGGGAGGGCGCACTAGTATCAATGGCCTCCCCATTTTCGAGCACCGCCTCCTGATTCAGGCTAAAGATGGTTGCGGGAATGAACGTCGGGATACCTTGTATTTTACAGTTCAGGATAAAACTCCTCCGCTGGTAAGCTGTGATGATCAGCTTAACGTAACCCTGACGGCGAGCGTTGGTCCGGGAGGGGAGGACCGTATTGCCTACGCTTCCGTCTCGGTTGCGGATATTAATGAGGGTTCAACGGATAATTGTCTGTTAACCGAACTATTGGCATACCGGATAGTGCCGGCATCTTGCCTGAATAACTTCAGCTTTAACCCCGACTACGATCTGGATGGGGATGACGACATGCTGGAGCATTTCACCCGAATTGAGTCGGGGCCTTATACCGGAAGTTACCAATCACCAGCGCTACTTTATGTGGAGTTTTTTTGTTGTGATGCCGGGCAGGAAGTCCCAGTCTTTTTAGTTGCCCGTGACCAGGCAGGAAATACGAATACCTGCGAGTCGAGTATTAAGGTAACGGATAATACCATTCCTCAGGTGATTTCGCTGCCACCCACCATTACTGTTTATTGTCAGGATTTTACGGTAAGTGCTGATTTACATAACCCGACTAAAGCGGATGAGCGCTTTGGTAAACCGGTATTAGCGGGGTCGGAATGCCAAGACCTACCCCTGGAATATACCCTTGATTCCTTATTGGAATGCGGGAGTGGTTATTACCGACGGCACTGGAAAGTGCGTAAGACAATAGAGGGCCGCGAAGTATTGGTTGATTTGGGTAGTCAAATTATCACCGTATTACCCGTCCATGAATATGCGATTTACTTTCCGGCGGACGTTACGGGTACTTGCGCAACAGTAGATGGTGGGGGAGTGGTCCTCTCGGAAATGGCCTGTGATGTGCTGGCGGTAAATACCGCTGATTCTCCATATAGTGCTAATAACGATGCCTGCCGGCAAGTTTTTCGAACCCACACAGTAATTAACTGGTGTGAATTCAGTGAATGGCAATCGCGTTGTACTGACCAGATTGATCCAATGCAATTTGCGCAAGTTGTACCCCGGTTTTGGGACCAGAACAAGGATGGGGATACCAGGGATATTTATGATATTCCCAATGGAGCAGGACGATGGCTCCTGGTTCGCGATCGGGAAGCAACGAATACACAATACACCACCGGGATAGCAGGTAAGCCGAATGGGGTGGAGGAGATCTATTTAAGTCGTACACAGGATATCCACCCAGCCAAACGCGTTTTTCCCTATGTAAGTCCGGCAAGTAACCTACCTGGTGGGCTGGGGTCTGTTTTTGTTTTTGATGATATCTCCATTGAAAACTTTTGTCAACCGCTGACGAATGCCTATGGGACCATTGAGCAGGTACCTACGTTTGCCTGGCAATACACCCAGCTTATCCGTTGGCAGGACACCCTTCCTCCAATAGTCACTGCTCCTCCAGGGGAAATCAGCGGAACTGCTTCTTCGCAGACCTGCACGGGACTACTTCAGGTGATGCTTCGCGTGGAGGATAATTGCCTGGAAGCATTAACGGTCAATCAAGTTCGCATCGCCCTTGAGCAAGGCCCAAACTGGGTTTCGCCTGCAAAATTTCAACCAGGGTGGGTAAGTCCTGTGGTGCTCAATGGCCAACTGAATATCCAGGTAGCAAACCTTCCCTTAGGCAAACATAATTTAGAAGTGACGGTTAGCGATTATTGCGGTAACCCAACAACCTTGCGTTTGCCCTTTTTGATTCGGGATACAACAGGTCCCGCCCTAGCCTGTAAGGGGAGTTTTACGATGAACATTCTTCCTGATCCGGGCAATAATGAACCCTTTCTTGAGCTGTCGGCTTATGAGCTGATTACCGCCCCCGCTTATGATTGTTCGGGACAAAGTGCAACTGGTATGGATCCCGCTGGGCGAAGGTTAGTCACCCAGTATTCCATTAACCGCACCGGTGAGCCGGTTGATTCAGCCCAAAAAGTAATATTGATCAGTTGTGCGGATGCAGGCAGTACCCTTTTGGTCGAAACCCACGCCTGGGATGTTCTGGGTAATCAACAAGTTTGCACTACTGCCATACAGATTGGTGTGCTCGGTCAAGCCTGCGATCCCCCTTTCCCGGATTCCTTGCTAATAGGAGGGCAAATTTTTACAGAACCAGGTTATCCTGTTTCTCGTGTCAAAGTAAGTTTGAGTCAGGGGATGCAAGCCGAAGTATTCACAGATGACCTGGGAGCGTTTTTATTTGACTCGCTTCCTCCTGGCTTGGATTACACGCTGAAACCCGAGCGGGATGGTGATGATATGTTAGGCGTTTCTACCTATGACCTGGTGCTCATTCAAAAACATATCCTGGGGGTAGAACCCTTTCAAAGTCCTTATCAACTGTTAGCCGCTGATGTGAATAATAGCGGCGAAATTACCGTTGCTGACCTGGTACAGTTGCGACGGTTAATCCTGGGCTATTTTGCGGAACTACCCGACAACCGAAGTTGGCGTTTTGTGGATGCTTCGTTTACGTTTCCGGACCCGGTGGACCCCTGGAAAACAGTTTTTCCGGAGGTAATTAATTTTAATAATTTGTCCCGCACACGAATGGATGCTGATTTTGTAGCTATAAAAATTGGTGACGTTAGTGAGAATGCTGGAGCTGTCCTCGCAGGAAGCAATGGCCTGGTTGCAGAAAAGAACTGGACACTGGAAATCCTGGCTTCTCCCCAGGAATTGTCTGGACAGCAAAAAATCCCCATTCGCCTGCCTGATCTTCGGCAGGTTGATGGGGTGCAGTTCGCTTTGGCCTGGAATCCAAAACAGCTGCCAATAAATCAGGTTTTACCTGGGGTTGCAGATGAACGCCACTATCGTATAGATCCAGCAAAAGGGCAGTTGACCTTCAGCTGGCATCCGGAAACCGCTGAAGATCGGCGTAAAGGAATGGTTTCGGATACCCTTTTCTGGTTAGCAGCAAGTCGAAGTGAAAAGATTCAGGCAGCTTTCTTCTTACCTGCTGCGGTTTTGCCGGGAGAGGTTTACGAAGAAGGGATTGGGCACCATTTAGCCCTGCAAATCCGGGATAAGAATATCACGAAGCGAGCATTAGCCTGGTTGGGCCAGAATATTCCTAACCCCTGGGTGTCTGCAACGACGGTACCTTATTTCGTTCCTGAGGCCGGGCCGGTGTTGATTACGTTGACTGACCTACTGGGGCGCCCCCATTGGCGGAATACTCAAATGGTAGCCGCAGGGGAACAACTGCTTCCGTTAACCCGGAATATGGTGCCAGGACCGGGAATTTATCGAATTACCCTGGTTTGGCAAGGTGAAATCCTCTCGCGTACCTTAATTTTACAGCCAGACAGATAATTGCTGTATGGCTCGGTATGCTATTTCTGATATTCACGGATGTGCAGTAACCTTTTCCCGCTTATTGGAAAAGATCGGCTTCGAGCAGGAGGATCAATTGTTCTTGCTAGGTGATTATATTGATCGCGGCCCCAATAGCAAGGGTGTTTTGGATATTATTCTCCAGTTTCACGCGGCAGGAAGGACATTGCATTGCCTGCGGGGGAATCATGAAGCCATGCTGCTTAATGCCCTGGCAGCCCCGGATAATACACTCCTGAGTACCCTGTGGCTGCAAAATGGGGGAAGAATAACCCTGGAAAGCTTTGGTGTCTCCCGGCTGGCTGATATTCCGGATCGCTATCTTGAATTTTTGCATGGACTTTCCTGGTATTTGGAAACACCTGGATATATTCTGGTCCATGCCGGCTTGGATTTTTTTGATCCCAACCCCCTGGAAAATCAAGTAGCTATGCTCTGGAGCAGAGCCTGGTATGCTGATGTTAACCAGGAATGGCTAGGGGAAAGGAAGATCATTCACGGACACACACCTGTGATCCGCTCAGCGATCGAAAAGCAACTCTCTGACCTGGAATCCACTTCATGGTTGGATATCGATGCAGGTTGTGTTTATCATGATCGTCCAGGCTTCGGACAACTATGTGCTTTTAATTTGGATACCCAACAACTTACTTTCATTCCCTTTTCAGGATAACTTGCTGCTAACTCCAAATACCAGGAATGTTAATATGGTATTTTTTTGCGGAGATAATTGGTTTATAACCCCCATCCGGCTATTTTTGTAACACTAGACGACCACTATGTTCCACCTAAGGAACCGTTTTTAATCCGTTAATCAGTTCTATCACGACCCATTACCAGGCTTTTGCTTTCGGCAAAAGAGGCTTAGGCTATTTACTATTATTGATCATGTACTTTTCAATGGGTTTACAAATCCAGCGATTGGGAGCATGATGAAGAATTATCCCATGAAGCTATTTTTACTCCGCAGTGTATTAACGGTTATTGTCTTCTTTGCACTGGTTTCCCAAGGTGTGACGCAAACGTGTGTAGGCCAGGCTGCTGTGGCTGGTACTGTCGAATTGATTGATTCACTTGCGCTTTGCGGCGGGGATACTTTACGGGTCAAGGTCCTGGGTAATAAAGACAACCCTGCATTTCTAACCCGTTTTTTACTCACCGATACCAATGGCCGTTTATTGGTCGTCGACAATACGACTGGCTTTTTCCCCAATCTGCCAGAGGGGACCTATGTCGTTTACAGTTACAATTTTCATTTTAACAATAATGCCGAATTTCCACCAGTATTGGGGGGGCAGATCAATGACCTGCTAAACTCTTCATACGGTTGCTTTGATTTAAGCACCGGCTTGCGGGTTACCGTCAGCAGCGGAGAACCTCCAATGGCTCTTTGCCGAAAAGATACCATCCCTGTATATTTGGATAGTTTGGGGAGGGTTGTGCTCAATCCCCTGGCGGTAGATGCGGGAAGTAAAGACGATTGTACACTGGATACCCTTCTATTGGTTCCGGACACCCTCTGGTGTCCCGCAATCGGTATCCAGGCAGTGTTGCTCATTGCCGTCGATAGAGCTGGCAACCGCGACACCTGCATAGCTACAATCGAAGTTTTAGACACTATTGCTCCGCAGGCAATCTGCGGTGAACTGACCCTGGCATTGGACGCTACCGGCATTGCAGTAGTAAACCCGAATGACCTTTCTATTGAGCAATGGGATAATTGTGGGATTGATAGCCTTTGGATTGCTCAAGACACCTTCCGGGTGGCTGATTTGGGGCAGCAAACAGTGGCTTTTCATGTGCGTGATTCCTCAGGAAACAGGGATACCTGTTTCTGGGCGATTACTATCATTGATACGCTGCCTCCCGTTGCCTTATGTCAACCGGTAACCCTGGCATTGGATGAAGGAGGTGAGGCGCTGTTATCCGCAGCTCTGGTAGATGCCGGCAGTACGGATAATAGCGGGATTATAACGAGCATTGGCATTAATCGGAATGTCTTTACCTGTGCAGAAAAAGGCCAATGGCCGATTACCCTGATGGTAACGGATGGCAGTGGAAATATTAGCGCTTGCGCTACCACGGTAACCGTGCTGGATACTACACCTCCGCAATTGACTTGCCAACCCATAACCTTGTTGCTGGACCCAGCTGGGCTGGCGACGCTGGAGCCCTCCGACCTGGTTTTGGAAAACATGGACAATTGTGGAATTCCGGAATTGTCCATTAGTCAATCGACCTTTAGTTGTACTGACCTTGGCCTTCGGGAAATATCACTTACCGCCACGGATGCCAGTGGCAATGAGGCTTCCTGTAGGGTAGCGGTGACCGTTCTGGACACGATTTCTCCGAAGGTTTCCTGTGGAGTAACTCCCCTTTTTCTGGACGCAGGAGGAAAGGCCTCTCTTAGCGCGGAACAAGTGAGTGCATCCAGTGATAATTGTGTATTAGCATTGCGTACGCTGGAGAAATCAACTTTTACCTGTACTGACCTCGGACTTCAAACAGTGCTGGTTACCGTTGAAGATGGCAGTGGAAACAAATCAAATTGTGCTGCGCAAATTACGGTAAGCGATACTATTTCTCCGGTTGCTTTATGCAAACCTGCAACCATATACCTGGGCCAGGATGGTACCGCTTTGCTCCCTGCTGCAGCTATCAATGCCGGCAGTACCGATAATTGTGGTGAACTTGCCAGTATTGGCGTCAGCCGCGCGGAGTTCAACTGCCAAACTACGGGTACTCACCCCATTGTGCTAACGGTTACCGATGGTAGTGGAAATATGGCTACCTGCCAAACAACAGTTACCGTCATCGATACCATCCAACCAGTAGTAACCTGCCGCCCGGCCAGTATTTTCCTGGATACACAAGGGCAAGCGACCCTTTCCCCGGCTCAGATTAATGAGGGTAGCAGGGATAATTGTGGCGCTTTACTATTGCGCATTAGTAAAACTAACTTCTCCTGCGCCGATCGGGGTGTGCAATCTGTTGTCCTCACCGGAACCGATGCCTTTGGTCGCCAGGCATCCTGTAGCACTTCGGTTTCCGTTTTAGATACAATCTCCCCGGTAGCGCAATGTAACTCCCGGGTGACCTTATTCCTGGATACCGAAGGCAAAGCAACTCTTTCACCTCTCGTATTAGATAATAATTCATCGGATAACTGCGGGAGTATTGTCAGTTGGACCACTAGCAAGACATCATTTAATTGCGCTGACTTGGGTGAACAGCGCGTAACCTTAACCATTCAGGATGCCTCCGGGAATAGCTCCTCCTGCTCAACCTTGGTAATGGTTAGGGATACCATTGCTCCCCGGGTAACTTGCCAGCCCGTTAGTCTTTATCTGGATGCTGCGGGGGTGGCCGACCTTTCTGTGACACAGGTTCATGGGGGCAGTACCGATAATTGTGGAACGATAACAGGCTTGGCTCTAAGCCGTTCCCGGTTTACCTGTGCCGATATAGTTCAGCCTCCACGGGTGACGTTGGTGGCTATTGATGGGCAGGGGAATGAAGCATCCTGCTCAGCGTTGATAACCATTCTGGACACCATCCCTCCGAAAGCTGTTTGTACAGATCAAGTCGTTTACCTGGATGCAGGCGGAAAGGCTACTTTGGATCCGGAGCTCGTAGGCCTGGGCAGTACGGACAATTGTTCCCTGGGGGAAGAAATGACCCTGGATAAAGCCACATTTTCCTGTCTGGATGTTGGTCAGGGCAGGGTGACGCTAACGGTAAAAGACCGCCTTGGAAACCTGGCTACCTGCACAGCAGAAGTGACTGTGCGGGATACCATCCGACCACAACCGCGGTGCCAACCCGCAAAAGTATACCTGGATGCTGGCGGCATTGCTAGTGTAAGCGTCAATCAGATTGATGCCGGCAGTACCGATAATTGTGGGCCACTTTCCAGCCGCGAACTAAACATCAGCCAGTTTACCTGTGCGGATATTGGTCAGAATACCATCGTTTTAACAGTAAGAGATGGGGCAGGGCAGAGCAACTCCTGTTCGACCACCGTTACGGTGTTAGACACGATCCGCCCGGTCGTGACCTGTCAACCGGCAACGATTTACCTGGACGATCAGGGAACAGCTTCGTTGGAACCACGTGCGTTACTACTTTCAACGCGGGATAATTGTGGTGGTATTGCCCGGCAGCAGCTAAGCAAGCAGGTGTTTTCCTGCGCAGACCTGGGTAGTCAAGCTATTACGCTAACCGTAACCGACTTTCAGGGAAATCAAGCATCCTGTAGCACCACGGTTACCATCAGAGATACTATCCCTCCCCGGGCGCTATGCCGCCCTGCAACGATTTACCTGGGGGCTGATGGAAATGCCTTGCTAACTCCGGACCGCGTAGATGCCAACAGTACCGATAATTGTGGCGTCGTTAGCCGCAGGCTTAGCCGAACTTTATTTTTCTGCGCAGACCGTGGGGTTCGTGAAGTCACTTTATACGTTACCGATGCCTCCGGGAATACGGATAGCTGCCGCACGCAAGTCACTATTGTAGATCAGGTGCGGCCGCGAGTCGTTTGTAAAGACCTCCGCCTTACGCTTGGTACCAATGGGCAGGTATCCCTTAATCCCCGGGATTTAGATGGAGGAAGTACAGATAATTGTACCATTGTCAGTTATCGGGCGGAGAAGACGGTTTTCACTTGCGCAGACCTGGGGGATAACTGGATTGAATTCTCGGCGACAGATGCGGAGGGAAATACCTCTGTTTGCCTGGCCCTGGTAACGATCCTAGATGCAACTGCACCGACCTTTTCCTGTCCGGCAAATGCCCAGCGCACTACGCTGGCCGACGGTATAGCGGATTGCTTCTTTACGGTGACCTCCCGACAGTTCAACCCTACAGCACTTAGTGATAACTGCGGTATTAGCCGGGTTTTCCATAATTTCCAGGGGGCTCCGTCGGATACGACGCTGTTGGGCGCAAAATTTCCGATCGGCAATACGCAAGTAACCTGGACAGTGGTTGACCGCAGTGGCCAGCAACGGTCATGTGCGTTTACAATGACGGTGGTTGATCAAACAGCTCCTACGGCAAGTTTGCGAGATACGGTAAGCATTACCCTCAATGCGGATGGAATAGGTCGGTTGGATTCAGCAGCTGTTGACCGGGGAAGTAGTGATAACTGTGGACTTGCTTCGCTGCGGCTATCTCAGAACCAATTTACTTGTACGGATGTCGGTTTCCGTCAAGTAACCGTCACTTTACGGGATGCAGCAGGGAACACTACCGTACGTTCCGTGGTGGTCCGGGTAATTGCTTCAGCGGCATGTACGCCACCCCCCTTGGTCAATACCAAGCGGCCGGAAATTGGTGACCCGTGTTCTTGTCTGGGAAATGGCCTGTTTTCTGAAGAAGTATACATTGGGCCAAGCCGCCCAGGCCAGGTTTGGCGAGTACTGGAAACGAATTTGCGTAACCCGGCAACGGGCTTGCCATTTCCAGTCGGAACCCCTTTTGTTGAACGGAGTATTGGCCCTGAATCCAGCATTTATGTTCTGGCCGGTACCCATCGTGATGGCGAAGGGTATACACTGCGCGCTTCCAGTCTGAATTATCCGGATATTTTGAGTATCAGTAACCGCTGTTATTATCCCAAACCGGCAATTCTTTCGCTTCCGGATGTTGTTTGTCGCAGCGCTAATCCGCTAACCCTAAAAGGAACTGGTGGTGCCGGTATTGGCGGGGTGGGGAGCTTTACTATTGATGGAAAGCCAGCAACTATACTTGATCCTAAATCCCTGAGTCTGGGGAAACACATAGTGACTTATACTTTCCAGGCTGGGAACCCTGCGGGCTTACTCGCCCCGCCTGATGTGGGGTGTACCACTTCGGTAAGCAAAGAAGTAGAAATTTTTCAGGGACCATCGAGTTATGCTTGTATTCTGGATGTTACCGTAAGTATGAATAGTGGGTGTGAAATCCTGATTACGCCCGAGATGGTTACGGCTATGAAACTACCTTGTTATGATGATTATGAGGTCGTGCTTGTTTACGCCAACTCTTTAGTGCCAAACCCGGTCCCTGCATCTTTTGCGGGGTTAACGTTAACCTACTACCTGCGCTACAAACCTTCCAATACTATTGCGCCTTGCCAGGGGCGGATTAAACTTCTGGATTTAACAGGGCCGCAAATTTTGCATTGCCCGGATACCATTAAGACGGGGTTGATCTGCACCGACTTTGATCGGGTATTTAATAATCCGCAGACCTTAATTCCCGGCAATCCCTACTACACCGGACAGCCGATCGTTCAGGATAATTGTACCGGTACTACCCTGACGTTTCAGGATGAAGCCTTTTTTGGCACCCAGTGTCAGACCTCCTACATTAGTGGAATCCGCAGGGTATTTATCATCAAGGATCGCTTTGGAAATGCTTCCTCTTGCAGCCAGATTATTTATTTTAACCGCCCTGATGAATTGTTCTGGCCAGCGGATACGACCATCAATTTGTCCTGCGGAGCAACGCCCTTAGTTGATAACAAAGGGAATATTGCCGCTCAGGTTGCTGGATTCCCCTACGTCCTTAATGGTCGTGGTGAGCGTGTGACCCTCAATGGTTCGAGCGTTTGTGGGTACGTGGCAACGTATGAGGATCAGCGATTTACGTTGTGTGCTTCAAGTTATGCTTTACTTCGAACCTGGAGGATTTTAAACCAGTGTAATCCCGGGGAATTACTTACGCAGGTCCAGTTTATTCAAGTTGGCGATTTTACGCCCCCTAAAGTACAGTGTTCCGGCCCTGATCTGGATAGGAATGGCGTGCCGGATGGCCCCTGGATATTCTCTACAGGTCCCTCAAGTTGTGGGGCAACATTTACAGTGCCCCAGCCCCTGGTAGAAGAATGCTCTGCCTATACGGTCGAAACAAGCATCTACTCCTGGGTGCCTAAAAACAGCCCTTTTGGTATTCCCATAGGTGATAGTGTTTTTGCGCTGCTGGAGGTTAATATCACGAATAATATTGCCTATGACGTACCGGTAGGGGAGCATTACTTCATTCATACCGTTCGCGATGCCTGTGGGAATTTAACCCGGGATACCTGCCTTTTTCGGGTTGTGGATAAAGTTGCACCTTCCATGATTTGTGATAATCAGCTGATCGTTTCGCTGCCTCAGGGTGGGGTAGTTCGCATAACCCCTGCTGACATTAACGAAGGTACTACTGACAATTGCGATCCTTCACCGTTTTTTGCGGTTCGCCGGATTTGGAATAGTGCTTGTACGCTTTCCGGTGAAGCAGAAACGAGTGAGTGGGGAAATTGGGTTGAGGTGACCTGTTGTGATATAGGTTCACTGGTAACCGTGGAGTTGCGTGCCACGGATCGTTATGGCAATGCAAACAGCTGTATTACACAGATTCAGGTGCAGGACAAAATAAATCCGATCTGTGTAGCCCCGCCTAACCGATCAGTAGCCTGTACAGCATTTGATTCGAATTTTGATGGAACTGACCTGGTAGATTTACAGCGTCGGTTTGGCATCCCCACTGTTGAAGATAATTGTGAAGCCCAGTGGGAAGAGTTAACGCCCGTTATTCAATGGAATACTTGCCGTGTTGGCACGATCCGCCGTCGTTTTCGGGCGATAGATGCCAGTGGAAACCGATCTAATATCAGCGAACAAGTTGTCACAATCACCGCTGTTCACGATTATCGAATAAAATTCCCTAAGGATGGAATTGTATACTGTGGAGAGCCAGCCCGGGATTCCCTGGAAATAGCAGAATTTGCCTGTGATATTTTAGCGGTAGAGGTAGTAGAAGACCGCTATACCGGCTCCAATGATAACTGCTATGCATTAATCAGGACGTACCGCGTAATGAATTGGTGTGAATACGATGGTGTTTCTCCTCCAGTGGTTATTAGCCGCGATGCAGACTGTGATCGCAAATCAGGGGATGAAGACGTTTGGGTGATTGTGAGGCCCAATGGTATTACCTATCTGGATCGCGATAGCGATGAAACGAATAGCAGTCCGGTAACAGGCACTAAAGGGATAAGCTGTGATGGTACTACCAATCCGCGTGGATATTGGATCAACAGCAATCAACGACCATCCTTGGTGTCGCGGGGCTTCTGGGAGTATACCCAGTTTGTTACCGTCGTGGATACAGTTCCTCCCGTGATCACCTTCACTGATCCGGGGGCGATCTGCACGTTGGGCGATAATTCCTGTACCGCAAAGGTTGATCTTGCTTTCCGTGTTCAGGAAAATTGTAGTCCAACCCAACTTACGTTAACCGCCTGGCAGGATTTAGGAGCTGATGGACAGTTAGATGGCCGGGTAACTACCTTACAGGGGACCTATCCCAATTACCGCATTTCAGGCACCTTCGGACTTGGTAACCACGCCTTCGTGTTGGAAGTACAAGATGGTTGCGGCAATATGCGTCGGGTAACCATGCCGTTTAGGGTGGTTGATTGCAAGGCTCCGGTATCCGCCTGTATTAGTGGATTATCCGTGCAACTCGAACTACTCCCTCCCCAGACCGATGTTAATGGTGATGGGGTTGCAGATCGGGCAGCAATGCTTATTCGGGCACGCGACTTTATCGCCAGCTCAGGCCCAGACTGCAGCGGTCCCGTTCGTTATTCGATAAACCGGGAAGGAGAACAACCTCGTTTAGGTCAGGATAGCCTCTGGCTCACTTGTGCCGATGATGATCTGGTGTTTTTGGAAATTTATAGCTGGGACAACGCCAACAACCCCCAGGCTCCACAACCTGGCGGGGGTATTGGAGGACCAAATGCTGCAAAATGCATTAGTTACGTGGAAATTCAGCGTGGCCCCGGCGTTTGCGAAGATCTTCCCGCTGGAGAGATATCCGGCATTATAGAAACGGAAAATGCCCGCCGGCTAAGCAATGTAGAAGTGAAACTTTCCGGGCAAGGGACCGACCTGGTGATGTCTGATGCCCAAGGGCGCTATGGGTTTTACAACCTTATCGAAGGGAATGATTATACCATTACCCCCCGCCGGGATGGAGATGACTTATTAGGGGTATCTACCCTTGACCTCATTCTGATTCGCAAACATATTCTGGGCGACAAACTGCTTAGCACACCGTACCAACGAATTGCCGCTGATGCGAACAACTCCCGCAGCATTACAACACTCGATTTAATCCAGGTTCAAAAGCTGATTCTTGGCTATGAGCCTGAATTCAGGGATAATACCAGCTGGCGATTTATACTGAAAGCATTCCAGTTTCCTAACCCTGCCAATCCCTGGCAAACGTTCTTCCCGGAGGTGTATAATATTAATAACCTGGCGGGACAATCGCTGGCTGCTAACTTTATTGCTGTCAAGATTGGCGATGTCAATGGATCCTATGGAAATGCCTCAGCTACGACAGCAGCAACGCGCAGCGATGTTCGGAATGCACTGATTTGGAGGCTTCCGGACATCCGGTTAACTGCTGGGGAGGAAGTAACCATACCCATGCGATGGACTCCCGGAGGCTTATCCTGGGAGGGATATCAGTTTACTTTACAATGGGCTGTTGATGCATTGGAATTGCTGGATGTTGTTCCTTTGCAGGTTGGAGCCAACCATTTAGGTGTGTTCCCGGAGGAGGGATTACTCACCACGAACTGGCTGGGCGAGGTTCCGCTTCAGGAGAATGCACCTGTATTCCAAATTCGCCTCAGAGCCAGGCACGCATTGCGTTTGGCAGATGTTATGAAGCTGGGGTCGCGCATTACTGCGGCGGAAGCCTACCAGGGCGAAAACATAATGCCTGTCCGGCTACAATTTACGGAGAGTACTTGGGTCGCTCCTGGTTTTTCCATGACCCCCAATTGGCCTAATCCATTTACGGAGGATACCCGGGTTGAGTTATATTTTCCCCAAGCCGACCAAGGTACGTTAGCCATTTTTGATGCTGCCGGCCGCATGGTCTGGTCTCGTACGCTTTCTTTTTCTCCTGGTAACCACCGGGTATTTATTCCTGGCAAAAGCTTACCTGCAGGCGTTTTATATCTCCGATACCGGTCTGCGGCATATCAAGGACAGCAAAAAATGATTCATTTTCACTAGGAAATGGTAGATTTTGGGAAGGAAACGCAGATAATCAGGTTTATTTTTGCTAGCGGGAAAGCATAATTACGGTTCTGGCGTTATCTTTAAGGAACTTTTGAGAGGCTATTGTTGTGTATTCGTCTTTTTGATGAGGAAAATGGAGTTCTATGTATTGGCAGGACCAGCCTTGTTTTTGCTTTTCGGCAGGAACAAATGCTTTTGCCCAAACAGGATTAGCCGAATGTGAAAACTTGTTTATAGGTCACTTTTGACGAAAAGACATCTTTTCACGGGCACTGCATCTTACCAAAATGATTGAATACACTTTCAGCCATATTGGGGAAAATGAGGCGACTAATACTCTTACTGGCGTTTTTTAGCGTCCTGGCTTTTGACAGCCGGAGTCGCACCCTGCTGCTTTCCCCTGCTAAGGAATGGGCTGATCCTGCTTGTCGGGCAGAAATTACACTTTCTCTCAATGCCAACTGCCAGGCAATATTGACCCCCGAACTCGTTTTTTCAGGAGACCTCTCCGGAGAAGATCTTACTGATTTTCTAATCCTTGTTAATGACAGCAACTCCGCTAATGAATCCATCATTGACGGCCCTGGGCAGTTTTCTTATGAGGTTATTCGCAAGAGCACCAGCACCCTGATTTGTGGCGGACAGGTGACTAGTGAAGATAAAAGCCCACCCCGGATACTGAGTCATAATTTCCTTGCTTCTTCCCGGAAATTATGGTGCGCTGATTTACCCAAAATAGCTAATCAGGCCAGGTCCTGGAATGACCCAACCTATCGCTATTTTTCCGGCCGCCCGGTTTGGCAGGATAACTGTAATGGAAATGTTGGCGTTAAGGTAACGGATGTTTTGGTCTACGGCGATTGTGACAGCACTTTTTTCGTACAGTTACACCGTACGTTTCGGGGTACAGACCAGGCCGGTAATTTCCGGGACACAACACAAATACTTGACTTTAGCCGCATTGACTGGGCCCAGGTAACTGTTTTACCCCAATGGTCGGCCGTTACCTGTTCGGCCAATACGATTACTGCTCCAGTCATTTACCCCTATCTGATAGGTACTTTTCTGGACACCATTCGCTTGCAGGCGGATGGATGTTTTTATAGCCTGGCTTATCGGGATGATACCTTATCACAATGTGCGGGTAAACAACTGACTATTGACCGGGTTTGGGAAGTTCGGGATTGGTGTCGCGACGAATCCTGGGATCTGGGGGCTACGCGCATTCGCATTGGCGATTTCCAGGCCCCGGTGGTCAAAGGAGGCCTTGATACCGTCACCGTTTCAGTTGGCCCGATGGATTGCACTGCAGTTCTCGAAACTACGCCAGCAGGGCTGAAGCGCGTTTTTAAGTGGGAAGCTACTGATAACTGTGGCCCAGTTAATTATAGTTATAAATTTTGGCAGCTAATGCCTGCAGTTGCCGGGTTTTCCTGGCAGCCAACTTCGATTATCATTGACCCCAGCGGAATGGCCTCCCGAATACCCGTCGGTCGCTATGGCTTGGAGGTCATCGTATTGGACGGATGCACGCAACAAACCAAAGACACCCTGTTTTTTAAGGTTACCGATCAGGTAGCCCCATTAATGAAATGCTCTCCGGGTTTGAATGTAAGCCTGACTAATGCTGGGGTAAACCGGGTATTCGTTCGGGATGTGGATGAAGGAAGTATCGATAATTGTGGGCCCTTGTTTTTGTCGATCCGGAGGGAAGTAACGGCAGCCTGTTTGGATCACTTTGATCAAAATGGCGATGGTCGACTCACCGCAGCAGATGGATTGATTGTGGAAGGAAATCGCATTTTCACACAACCTGGCAATTCTGTTGATGTTTTTTGCTGTGATGCAGGTTCCAAAGTGACTGTCGAATTATGGGGCCGTGATCTGGCGGGGAACCAATCCTACTGCTGGACGGCTGTTCAGGTGGAAGATAAGAATACCCCATTCTGTCTGGCGCCCAGCGATACGACCATTCTTTGTACTGACGCAGCGTTACGCGATTATTCCCTGTTAGGAACGGCTCAGGTAGGTAATGATCCTTGTGGTTTGGCCAAGGTTGAAGTGTTACCCATTATCAATCAACTGAACTCCTGTGGTAATGGAACAATTACCCGGCGCTGGCAAATTGTTAAGTATCCAGGTACCCCCAGGGAATACCGTAGTCCTGTCTGTGAACAGGTAGTGACTATTCAGCCGGTTCATGCCTATGAAATTCGGTTTCCTGCGGACACAACACTAACCTGCGGCAGCCTGCCGGCAGCCGATTCTCTTTTCTACCAGGAATTAGGTTGTGATATCCTGGCCGTTAATGTGCTGGATGAACCTTACTTCTCGGAAGTAGATGTTTGTTATAAAGTATTCCGGAATTACACGGTGATCAACTGGTGTGAATATAAGGAATCTGCCATTCCTTTTGATTTGCCACGCGATGTTGATGGGAATAATATTGGTGGAGATAAGCCATTCTGGCTTTTAGTGCGGCCATCGGGCAATGTTTATCTGGATGCAAACAGGAATGAAACAGATTCCATTCCTTCTTCACGGGGGTATTGGGTAAGCACCCTCGAGAATGCAGCCTTGCGTTCGAATGGATATTGGAAGTATACCCAGGTTATAAAAATTGTGGACAATGTAGCTCCTCAGATTAGTACCTCCAGTGCAAGCTATACGTTCGCCGGTCGGTATGCCGATTGTTCCGGAGACATTAATATTCCGATTACCATTGCTGAAGACTGTACCCCTCAAAAATTAGAATTCACCCTGGAGTTAGACCGAGGTGCTGATGGGAGTTATGAAAGTGGTGACGTCACCCAGTATCTGCGGGGGAACTATCCCTTCTTCCGGATTATGGCCCGATTGCCATTGGGTAAATACGCCATTCGCACCCGGGTTAGAGATGCTTGCGGGAATGCTTCGGTGAAAATATTGCCATTTGAAGTGGTGGACACCAAGGCACCCAGCCCGGTGTGTATCAGTGGGTTGGTAGTGGAATTAACACCATTAGCTCCCCGTACAGATATTGACGGTGATGGCGCCTTTGATCCCGGAGCAGTGGTTTTGTGGGCGGAGGATATGATCGTCAGCGCCGGAGCAGCACAGGATTGCTCGGGCCCGGTAACTTATTCCATCCATCGTGCTGATTTAATTGAGAGCGGAAAAGAAAAACCAACTCCCCAACAGAAAAATATTGTACTGACCTGTAAGGACCGCCCAACCGTTCTCGTCTATGTATATGCCTGGGATGCTAAGGGTAACAAGAGTTTTTGCGAAACCTATATCCTGGTGCAGGATCCCAGGGGGCTCTGTACTGTAACGGGTACTTCTTCTATTAATGGGCAGATTTTAAAAGAAGACGGAGTTCCCGTAAGTGGAGTAGAGGTGAATCTGAGTGGAGGAACGGCGTCTACCTTTGTATCTGGCACCGATGGGAAATACAGCTTCACTCAACTCAAAAACGGAAATGACTTTACGGTTACGCCTTATTTGAACTGGGACCATGATAATGGCGTCACCACCTACGATGTTGTGCTTATTACCCGGCATATCCTGGGGATGCAGCCTTTTGTCCGCCCCGCCCAGTTTATTGCAGCCGATGTTGACCGGTCTGGGACCGTTTCTACGTTGGATGTAATCCAAATCCGCAAGCTCATCCTGTTAATTGACCGGGAATTCAAAGCGAATACCAGTTGGCGTTTTATTGATGATAGCTATCGGTTCCAGCAACCCACAAATCCGTTGCGCGAACCTTTCCCGGAGGTGCGAAACTATAATAACCTTAACGCCAAAATTGAGCAGGCGAACTTCCTGGCGGTAAAAGTCGGTGATGTCAGTGGCAATGCCAATCCCGCAAATCTGCGGGGTGATCCAGAAACGGAGGCCAACCTGGCTCCCGTTCAATTAACGTTGCCGGATAAGACCCTTGCTGCCGGCGAAACGGTTGAGATTCCCATTTATTTGCGCCCCGGGTTTGATTTGGCAGGCTGGCAGGCTGGAATACAATGGCCCAGCGACATGGTAACCGTGGAAAAGGTAGCCGCAGGATGGGTGAAAGAAGAACACCTGGGGCAGCAATTTCAAGCCGAGGGTTATCTGTTGGTCAGCTGGAATCAAACAGGGGAACGTTCCATGGTTACAGATGACAAACCTGCCTTTACCTTACGTATAAAGGCATTGCGCCGGGGAAACCTCAGGGATTGGTTTACGCTGGCTCCCCGATTAGTTGCTGGTGAGGCTTATTCTACCACTTTGGCGGTATATCCACTGGTATTGGCCTTCGGAGAGGCGCCCAAGGCTTCAGCTCCGGTTGTAAGTGGGTTTACAACCTACCCAGCCTTTCCCAATCCCTTCCAGGAACAGACCACCGTGCCTTTTTACCTTCCTGCCATGGGAGAGGTTAAGATGGAGGTTCATGATCTCCAGGGACGCTTGTGTTGGCAGAAACGTTGGCAAGCCGCAGAAGGTTACCACCAAATTAATTTAGGGCCCCAGGAATTATCAGAGGCTCGGGGTATTCTTTTGTTGACCCTGACGACGCCTTTTGGTACCCAGGTCCAGAAAATTTCCCGGATCATTGAGCCTTGACGTCAGCTCTTAATCTTCCCCACTAAAATTGGTTTGCGCCAGATAAACGAGTACAAAGCCGACCAGGATGAACAGCAGGCGCATTACAAAACCGAATAAGCGCCCCGGAGCATCGATCCAGGTTAAAAAGGACAATTGCAGCCCTACCAGGCTTAGCACCAGGGCAAGAAAACCTGTTACTACCAGGAGGAAACCCACCAGGGTGAGCCAACCTTTTTGCTTGATCATATTGTTAAATGATTGGTAGAAAAAATGGTACCCAAAGGTACGAAAAACCCCTCTCCCTGCAGATGCTGAGGCAACTAATGACGTTATACTGACAGGGCACAAGTAGTATCATTACAATTAGTAGGGTATTTTTGTTGATAGCTCAATCATTAAGAGAAACGGATGCGTGTAAAAGTCATCGAATGCCCAAGGGACGCCATGCAGGGATTGAAGGAGTTCATTCCCACCGCCACCAAAGTAGCCTATCTGAATACCCTGTTACAGGTCGGATTTGATACGCTTGACTTTGGCAGCTTCGTTTCACCTAAAGCCATTCCGCAAATGCGTGACACGGCCGAGGTATTGAGTCAGTTGGATTTAAGTGCCACGCAAACCAAGCTACTGGCTATCGTTGCCAATAGTCGGGGTGCGGCTGAAGCTGCTTCCTTCCCCGAAATTCGCTACCTGGGCTATCCGTTTTCTATTTCGGAAACGTTTCAACTGCGCAATACCAATGCCACCATTGAAGAGTCGCTGGAGCGCGTGCAGGATATTCAGGAGATAGGGGCACGTGTGGGCAAGGAAATGGTATTATATATCTCCATGGGATTTGGGAACCCTTATGGTGACCCCTGGAATGTTGAAATTGTGCAGTACTGGGTGGATCGGTTGCGTCATCTGGGCATTGGTATTTTTCAGCTAAGTGATACCATTGGCGTAGCAACCCCGGAGAGTATCCGCTACCTGTTTAGTCATCTGGTGGCGGGCTATCCACAGCTGGAGATCGGTGCCCATTTTCATACCCAGCCCCATAATTGGCGTGAAAAAGTAGCGGCGGCCTACGAAACAGGCTGCCGGCGTTTTGACGGGGCGATTAAGGGGTTTGGCGGCTGCCCCATGGCCAAAGATGATCTGACCGGAAATATGCCTACCGAACATCTCGTTGCCTACCTCCAGGAAGTTAATGCCCTGACGGGAGTTGACCTTCCATTATTTCAAAAGGCCATGAAAATGGCCCTGGATGTTTTTCCACTTTAGTTGGTTCCCGTTCCGCCTCCTTTCAATGTACGTCAGGTGTGTGGTATGCGCTACATACTACACAACCATGTAAATCTGTGAAAATCCGTGTAATCAGTGGTGAAAAAAGCCCGGAGGACTGCTCACGGTTACTAAACTTCAAAAGTTTAGTAACCGTAACTTCAAAAGTTTAGTAACCTTAAACCGTAACCGTATTGCCCAAAAAACAAACCGCCCACCAGTTGGACTGGCAGGCGGTTTGGTAGGTAGCCATTCTATTGACTACGCATTCACCAGGTATGAACTATCCGATTAGTACCCAGGGTTCTGAGCAATATTTGGGTTAGCATCGATTTCCCGTTGCGGAATTGGCTGAACAAACCGGTCGTTCGGGTAATTTACCGAACAAGTGAGGTTCGTACAGTTTGTGCGCACCAGGCTTTTTTTAAGGCGCATGAGTTCCCATAGACGGTGACCTTCGAACATCAATTCAATCCGCTTTTCCTTTTCGATTTCGTCCAACAGCGCCTGGCCAGTAGCCGTTACATCAGCGGCACCGGGTAAGCCTCGCTTCCGGATAAGGTTCACGTCAGCCTGAGCCTCCGAAGTCTTATTCTGGCGAGCCCGGGCTTCAGCACGGATAAGATACATTTCCGACAAGCGGATAACCGGCGTGCTGTTTTGCACTGTTGGGTTCGGAAATTTGTTTACCCGAACAGTACCCAGGTTACCGCTCAGGTTCGGGTCAGTTTTGAATACGCCCAAACGAACGTCCCCGGCTGGGATTAAATTGATAACATCTGCTGAAGGCAGGTAATCACCATACCCTTCCAGGATGTACATACGGCCCAGGGCGTCAGATCCATTATCATCATCCGCACGGAAGAAGATAGAAAAGATCGATTCACTGGAGGATTCAGCATTCCAGGAAGACACATAGTTCGCATTGCTCACCAGGGAGTAACGACCGCTGCTGATTACCGCAGTAGCCATTTCTTCAGCCTTGGCCCAGTTACCCATGTACAGGTATACCCGGGCGAGGAGCGCTTGCGCAGCTGCCTTAGACATAGTCTTAGGTTTAGCCGGATTGATGGTCATTAACTGGACGCTTTTTTCCAAATCACTGACAATCTGGGCATAAACTTCGGCAACTGTATTGCGGGCGGGCTTAACGGATTCGTCAAATTCCAGCACGATGGGTACTCCCGGGTGGCTGTTATCGGCGGTAAAGCCGTAGTGTTGGGCAAAGGAACGCACCAGGTCAAAGTAAGCCAGGCCACGAATCGCATGTGCTTCGCCAATGTACTGATCCTGCTGTGCCTTAACTGCCGGAGCCAATTCCACGTCGGCATTGATGATGGTATTGCAACGAAGGATGGTGTTGTATATGGTATTGAACATCCCATTGGAAATACCGTCCTGAGAGTTGGCAACAAAGTCCGAAAAGTCCCGGGCGCGGTTAGCCTGGGCATTCTGCTTAACATCGTCCGACATAACGTCTGGCACCAGTACGAAGTACCGGCCATAGTAGTTGGAAGACTGCATTGAAGAATAGGCACCGGATATAGCTGCCCGGTAACCATCCAGCGTGGTAACGGCTCCATCGAGCGTTACTGACTGGAAGGGCTGAAGGTTCAGGAAGTCCTCCCCGCAAGCACTCATGCTGAGGAGAGCTACCAGAGCCCCTTTGTATATTAAGGTTTTTTTAATCCAATTTTTCATCACGCTTCAATTTTGTCGATGATTAAAATCCAATGTCGAGACCTACTGAAATGTTCTTCAGGTTCGGTACCGGTGAGCTAACCAAACCATTGATGGCCGCTTCCGGGTCCATATAGAGGGTCTTGTCCTTGGTCCAGGTGAACAGGTTGGTTCCCCGGAGATAAATACGAGCTGAACGCAATTTTCCTTTTTCCAGCAGAGAAGTTGGCAGGTTATAAGCCAGCGTGAGATTCCGCAGACGGATGTGCGAACCATCCTTCAACCAGCGGGTCATGTTTGCCAGGTTGGAGTTGTTATTACCGCCCCAACGGAAGTAAGGCACATCGGTAACATCACCAGGCTGCTTCCAACGGTCGAGCACCAGGTTCGTCTGGCTACGCGGCGTTAACGAACCATCGCCCTGCAAGAAGCGGGCTTCTGTATCATAGAGATAGAAGCCAAATGAGTAAACAAATTGCGCATCCAGCGTAATGGCATTCTTGAAGCTAACACTGGTATTAAAGCCACCGAAGAAATCAGGTGTAGCACTGCGGCCTGAAATGAATCGCTCAATTTCATTAACGTTACCAGTTAACTCTGACTTCGTTTCGTCCGTATACCAGCGGGGGGTTCCCGTCTGAGCGTCGACACCGGCCCACTCAAAGAGGTAGTACGACTGGAAGTCATACCCCTGACGGCGAATCTTGGTGCCGTCGATAATATCTTCATCCAGGCGGGTAATTTCGTTCTTCAGGAAGGTAATGTTACCTCCTAATGACCAGGTGAAATTACTCTTGTTGATGATGTCTGCATTCAGGGTTAATTCAATACCACTGTTACGCATAGCGCCAAAGTTCTGCGTCAGATCGGTGAAGCCGGTCGTTGCGGAAATCGGGCGATCCAGCAGCAGGTTATCGGATTCCCGGGTAAAGTATTCGATAGTACCGCTGATGTTGCGGAACAGACCGAAGTCCAGACCTACGTTGAAAGCCGTCGTCGATTCCCAGGTCAGGTTCGGGTTACCCACGTTACTTGGAGCACCACCCGGTACGCCGTCATAGTCGGAACCAAAGCCGAAAAGTTTCCAGTGCTCGTAGTTGCCAATACCTGCGTTACCGTTGGTACCGTAGCTGGCACGTAATTTCAGTTCATCAATGCCCTTGATATTCTGGAAGAAATCTTCGCGGCTGATCCGCCAGGATCCACCTACCGACCAGAAAGTACCAAAGCGGTTATTGACACCAAAACGAGATGAACCGTCATTCCGAATAGATCCCGACAGGAAGTAGCGTGAATCGAAGTTATAGTCCAGACGAGCAAAGATCGACTCGAAGGAATATTCCGTCAGGTCACTGGACGCCGTAGTCGGCGTCGCTGCGCTAGCCAGTGTACGCAGGGTAGGATCAGGATATCCTTCTCCGGATGCAACTACACCTTTGCGGCGGTTCTTCTGTGCCTCGTAGCCTACCAGCGCACCAAAGCCATGCTTCTCAGCAAACGTCGTGTTGTAATTCAGGGTTTGCGTACCAATCCAGTTCAATTCGTTGATTGCCGTTTCAGTTGCAAAACCACCGTTGTTACGACCATCGCCGTAGCGTGGGTTGCGGTAGAAAAATTCCTGTACGTTGATCAAGTCAAATGCCCAGGCCGAACGGAATTTCAATCCTTTCAGGATCTCATATTCCGCAGAGAGGTTATCCATGATCCGGGTTTGGTTGAACTTACGCTCATCATCCCCACTTAAGCTACCAACCGGGTTGTTACCACCCATGAAGAAGCTTTGGTGATCGCCATAAAAACGACCCTGGTCATCGTAGATGGGAATTGTTGGTGCCAGGAAGTAGCCGGTATACAAGGGGTTGGCCCAGAAACTACCGTCACTCATACCAAACTGGTCCAGATAGGAAACCGTAAGGTTATTGGTGATTTTGAATTTCTCACTTGGTGTTACTGCCAGGTTTAAACGGGAGGAATAGCGATCCAACCCCGAATAAATGACTGGAGCATCCTGGCTGAAGTAGGAACCCGAAGCAAAATAGGTTACAGTGTTATTACCACCGCTAACACTCACGTCGTAGCTTTGGTTAGCACCCGTACGGGAAATAGCATCTATCCAGTTACTTTCTACGTTGATTTGCTGGATTTCACCATTGGCACCAAAGGTTACAGCACCTGGGTAGTGACCATTAAAACGCTGAATGGCACGGGTAAGCGTTTCCCCCCGGTTCATCCACCCTTCCAGATACATTTCTGTGTATTGCTGAGAGGTCAGCGGCTTTAACCGGCGATCTTCGGAGATAGCCCAGGTATTCCAACCCGTCTGGGTCCGAACATCGATTTTAGGCTTCCCGGCCCGGCCGCTTTTGGTCGTAATCAGGATTACCCCGTTTGAACCCCGCGATCCGTAGATGGAGGTAGCCGCGGCATCCTTCAGAACCGTGACAGATTCAATGTCGTTCGGGTTCAGCGAAGCCATCGTGTTGGCCGTAGTATTAGACCGGGTGATGTCACCAGCTGTTACCGGAATCCCGTCAATTACGTACAGGGGCTCACTGGAGGCCGAAATGGATCCAATACCCCGAATTCGCACCTGAACGTTGGCACCAGGCTGGCCGTTGCCGGTTACTGCCTGCAAACCTGCGATATTTCCTTGCAGGGTCTGCTCGACAGAGGCCAGCGGCACTTGCTCCAGTTTGTCTGAACGCAGCGAGGTTACGGAACCCGTAATGGCTTCACGCCGTGTTTCGCCATACCCCACAACAACTACTTCCGACAATACACTGCTCGACACCGAAAGACTGGCAGCGATGTTGTTGTTGGAAGGGGAAACGTTGTAGGATTTGGACTCGTAGCCCGTGTAAGAAATTTCCAGGACCCCCTGTTGGCCAGGAACCTGGATAGAGAAGCTACCGTCGATGTCGGTAACGGTACCGGTGGATGTCCCTTTGACGATTACCGTAGCTCCAATCAGAGCTTCCCCTTCGTCACTGGTGACAGTTCCCCGGACGGTGAACTGTGCGAACGCCGTTGCCGAAAGGCACGACAATAGCACGCTAAGAAGCAAAAACTTAAGCTTCATGATAGCAGTGTTTAGTGAGTGAGTAAATAAATGAGCATTACCTTAATAATAAAATAAGCGTAAAGTCATATTCAAAAATAGGGTAAAATGGCGTAAAAGAAGAATTGTATTTGGGCATTTTTTTGCAATTGCTGGATTGATGCTTCATTTTCTCTGTCAATTAGAAGCATACCTGCAACTGCCATAAAAAAGATGGCAACTGCTTCTTGGGGAATAAAAGTAAGAGTTACACGTTTAAATTCGTTTTGGAAAACGACCCCGTACGACGAAACCGGATAACTATTCGACCGTTATCACCGTATTAACTCCCGAATTGCCCGCTCAATTACGGTATCTTTTCCCTGTGCCGCATCTGCAGGGTCCAGCAGTACCCGAATATCCGGGGGGACCCCGGCTTCGAAGTTTTCTCCCTGTGGACTTAGGGTCCGCGAAATGGAGAACCGATATGTCCATCCGTTTGGGAGCTGTCCGCCGTTGGGAATACCTAACCCGCCTCCGGTGGTGTCTCCCATCAGCGTAACGTTAGGTAATTCACGGGCTCCCAGGGCAAGAAAAGAGGTGGCACTAAAGGAACCGCGATCAATGAGGATAATTACCGGCTTCGTATAGCGGATACTTTTTTCAGGGGGTTCAGCATAGGCGGGTTGTGCTTCGCTAAAATCCTCCCGGCCCGGCCCGTTTTTGATATACGAATTGTACAAGAGGGTTTTCTTGCTCACCAGCCGGTTGAGCATGGTAAACACATTGGAAACCCGCCCGCCTCCATTCTGGCGTAGGTCTAAGATAATCCCCCGGGTTTTACCGTAGCGGTTGAGCATATAACTCATGTCGAACTCCGAAACGGTATTACTGAAGCTTTCATAGCGGATATAGCCCACCTCTTCGTTGGCTAAAAAGGTGTGTCGAAAGGGGCCTGTGGTGTAATAATTATCCCCCAGATAGTGCTCCAGCACCACGCGATCATTGATGTTTTCCGGGCCCAGCAGCCGGACATCGAAGCGGGATACATTGAAATAGGAAATCAGGTTGACGTGGCCATCGCGCAATTCATTGAGCATGGCAAACAATACCCGAAACAGCGAATCACTCCCGATGCGCCCCCGCACTTGTGTAGCGTAACGGTCGTGAACCTCGTCCCAATCAATGCCTTTGTAGTCGAAAAAGGCGTATTTTTCATTGCATTCCCGCCAGAGGTATTCGAAATTCTCCTGGGGGTTATCGGCAATATTATCGTCGAATAAAACTTGTTCGCATCCCATCAAGGCAAAAGCGAAAAGTGCGATCAGCGGGGCATATAAACGAGACATGGGCTTCATTTTTTCAGTTAATTGAGCCGGAAGAGTAAACCTAGCTGGTAGGCGTGGTTGGCCAACTCGTAGCGGTTGATTTCACCACCGGATTGGAGTGCATCCCATCGGTATTGCAGGAATAGGGCGTTCCCATTGTGGAGGTAATATTGCAGCTCCAGGTGGGTATTTAGCCACCACCCGCCAGTGCGCAGGGTATTGTTGTCCAGTAGGCTGGTATTGCCATTCGTAAAATCATCAACGTAACTGAATGTGGGCCGCCATTGGGTATTCAGGAGTGGAACACTAAGTTGAGCCCGGGCCTGAATATAACGCGTTCCCGGCCGGTGCGGGAAGAACAAAAACTTCCCGTGTTTTTGATTCCATTGCAAGCGCCAGGCAACTTCTCCACTGGCTAGCAAGGCATTTAAACTTTCTACCACGCCACTGGCATTGAGGAAGGAGGGCGTACTGCGTTGCAGGGTAAGGCCATTATAGCGAAGCCCCACGGCGTAATGGAGCCCCATCTCCCGCGGTGCTTTCAGCCGGTAAAGCAAATGTCCACTGTGAAAGTAGGTGTTGCTGCTGGAATTGAAACGGGCGTTTTTGACGGCATCGACCGTGCCACTGCCAATACCAAATTCCGCAGCGAATTGCCAGCGCCTGCCTGCAACCTGGATACTTCCCATCCCCAGTGGAACAAACCCATTATAGATTAAGGGAGATACCCCCCAGTCGCGAATTGATTGGTAGGAATACCCCGCGCCTAATTGCAGGAATGTTCCTTTAAATACTTCATCTGGGGTTTTAACAACGGCTATCCGGGCTGCTTTTTCGCCTTGCCCGCATAGGACTGTAGCGAGTAGCATGCCGAGGAATAAGAAAATTCTGGAACGTAGCTGCTTCATAGGGTGTGGACGGGTTTCGACCAACATTTCATTGGCCACATTTGCGTTGACAAGTTGCACTTCTTATGGCAGATTTGACAGGCTTAGGAACGGATGGCGTTCGTCATTTCTCCGACAAGGCCATCAATTTATCCACCAAAATATCAATTTCTCCGCTCGTGTTGTAGTAATGTGGCGAAATGCGTAAGGCCCAATCTACCCCTTTACGGTCAAAATCGATCAGGGCATTTTCACGCATACTCACCGAAGTGTTAATGCCCCCCTGGCTGAGATGGGCTTGCAGGCGCTGGGCACGCCCATTTTCCCGCCAGAGGGTCACTATTCCACCTAGTGCTGTGCCTTCGTCCAGTACCCGAATCCCGGGGATATGGCTCAGTTGCGTCCGGCAGTAAGCTGCCAGTGATTGTACCCGGTCGCGGATGGTCTCCAGCCCGACTGCCAACGCATATTCCACGGCGGCGAGGCTGCCCAGCTGGAGGGCATAGGGGATCTCCCAGTATTCAAACCGGGTGGCGTCGGGCTTAATCCGGAATTCGTCAGGGCTCAGCCAGGTAGCACCGTGGAGGTCGGGTAGGAGAGGAGCTAACCCTTCGTGCAGGACGCGGTCGCTGGCGTATAAAAAACCGGCGCCCCGGGGCCCGCGTAGAAATTTGCGGAAGGTCGCACTCAGGAAGTCACACTGAATCTCATTGACATTCAACGGAAGTTGGCCTGCTGATTGGCAAGCATCGACGAGATACCAGCAATCATAGGTGCGACATAATTTTCCTACTTCAGCTACGGGCTGAATCAGGCCGGAATTAGTAGGAATATGGGTAACGGCTACCAGGCGTGGGCGGTGTTTTTTTAGCGCTGTCTCCATCGCTTCCAGGTCGAGCTGTCCCTCGCGTTGTCCGACCCGAACGACCTGGATACCGAAGCGCTGGGTCAGTGCAATAAAGGCAATGTGATTGGATGAGTAATCATCATCGGTGGTCAGGATAACATCACCCGACTGAAAAGGAATGGCACTTAGCGCCATGTTGTAGGCATGCGTAGCACTGCCGGCGTAGGCTATCTGATGGGCTTCGGCACCCACCAGCCGACCCAGTGCCGGGTAAAATTGGGCAATGCGCTGCCGCGCGTAGGCTGCTGCCTCATAACCCCCCATCTCGGCTTCCAGGCGCAGGTGGTCTTCCATCGCCCGTAAGACTGCCTGCGGTGGTAAGCTGGATCCGGCATTGTTTAAATGAATGACATTGCGGCATCCGGGGGTGTCGGCGCGCCAATGGGCTATTTCTTTTGCTGATGCTTCGCCAGTGGCTCTCATGGGTCAGGTATATTGGGTGGATGAAAATACAGTGAAGACCTGGTAGCAGTAACCACCACTGCCAGGTCCAAAAGCTAAGGAAAAATAAGGATAATCAACGGGATACCTCCTTGAAGGTCCAGCTTCTTTGGGGTTGGATTATAATTTACCCGCCGAAGCTTTGCGTAGGCGGGTGATTTCTGATTTCCAATTTCTGATTTTTTACCCGCCGTAGCCTGGCGAAGGCGGGCCAATTTCTAAGTCCACTAGCCACCAGCATCCATGGTCTACCAGCAATTTCAATCTCGGCAGACACTCTAGCGCCCACCAGCGTATTGTTTCTCGTAATATTGTTGGTAGGCACCGGAGGTTACATTGGCCAGCCATTCGGGGTTGTGCAAATACCATTGTACCGTTTTGCGGAATCCTTCCCCCGCTTGTATGGAGGGTTCCCAACCCAGTTCTGTACGTATTTTAGTGGCATCGATGGCATAGCGCCGATCGTGTCCAGGGCGGTCTTTAACAAACGTGATAAGCCCTTGCGATTGACCAACCGGACGCCCAAGTTGCTCATCTACCAGGTCGCAGAGTAAGCGTACCAAATCGATATTCGTCCATTCGTTATTGCCGCCAATATTGTAGGTTTCGCCAAACTTTCCCTGATGGAAAATCAAGTCAATAGCTTCAGCATGGTCTTCTACCCATAACCAGTCTCGGGTATAAAGGCCATCGCCATAAACCGGGAGCGGCTTCCCTTGGCGGATGTTGTTGATCATCAGGGGGATTAGTTTCTCCGGAAACTGATACGGACCGTAATTGTTCGAGCAATTGGAAAGGAGTACGGGCAAGCCATACGTATGGTAATAGGCACGCACCAAATGATCCGAACTGGCTTTGGATGCTGAATAGGGAGAACGTGGGTCATAAGGGGTATGCTCGGTAAATAACCCGGTATCTCCCAGCGAACCATACACTTCATCCGTAGAAATATGGTAAAAACGCTTGTCGGCCAGGTCATCTCCCCAGGCGTGGCGGGCGGCATTGAGTAAGGTTACAGTGCCCACAATGTTGGTTTCAATAAACGCCATGGGCTGGGCAATAGACCGATCCACATGGGATTCAGCAGCCAGGTGAATAACTCCGGTAATCGGATATTTCACAAATAGGTCGGCGAGCAAATCGCCATCCAGGATATCACCGCGCACGAACGTATAATTGGGAGCCGATTCTACATCTTGTAAATTGGCCAGGTTGCCGGCATACGTAAGCTTATCAAGGTTGAGCAGGTGATGCTGCGGGTAGCGGTTGACCAACCGGCGCACCAAATGCGAACCAATAAATCCAGCCCCTCCGGTGACTAGTATAGTTGGGGTATTCAACATGCATTGGAAGTTTAATCGGCCTTAACCACTTGTTTGAAATATTCATACGTCCGTTGCAGACCCTCCTTGCGATCAACCTTTGGTTCCCAGTTGAGTACTTCCCGGGCCCGAGTGATGTCAGGCTGCCGCACCTTGGGATCGTCCACCGGCAGTGGGCGCGTGACGATATGGGCTTTGGGGTTGCCTACCAGTGCCATGATCTCATCGGCAAATTCGCGGATGGTGATCTCTGCGGGGTTGCCAATATTTACCGGCTGTGTGTAATCGCTCAACAAGAGGCGGTAGATGCCTTCTACCAGGTCATCGACATAACAGAACGATCGGGTTTGGGAACCATCACCAAAAACGGTTAACCCTTCGCCGCGAATTGCTTGTGAAAAAAAAGCCGGCAATACTCGCCCGTCTTCCACGCGCATACGCGGCCCGTAGGTGTTAAAAATCCGGACGATACGGGTGTCAACTTTATGAAAAGTATGGTAAGCCATGGTAATGGCCTCCAGGAATCGCTTAGCCTCATCATAGACACCCCGGGGCCCTACCGGATTAACATTGCCCCAGTATTCTTCGGATTGTGGATGCTCCAGGGGGTCTCCATATACCTCGGAAGTAGAGGCAACCAGGATGCGGGCCTTCTTCTCACGGGCTAGCCCCAGCAGGTTGTGTGTGCCCAACGCGCCTACCTTGAGGGTTTGAATGGGCATCTTCAGGTAGTCGATCGGACTGGCCGGTGAGGCAAAATGCAGGATATAATCTAAATCCCCGGGAACGTGGACGAACTTCGTTATGTCGTGGTAGTAAAATTCGAACTGAGGCAGGGGAAAGAGGTGTTCGATGTTGGCCATATTACCGGTCAGGAGGTTATCCATGCCAATAACGTGGTATCCTTCACGGATAAAACGGTCGCATAAATGGGAGCCTAAAAATCCGGCAGCGCCGGTTATAAGTACTTTTTTCACGATGGAGAGGATTTTGCAATTATGGCGTCAAAGATAACCCAAAACACGTATTTACCGGAACAAGCTTTATTTTTGCCCCAACGCAATGCACATGAAAATACTTCCTTTTCTTTTTTTTGGACTGCTGGTGGCTTCATCATTGGGGGCGCAAAGCACGTTAAAAAATCAGGGCCAGGGCATTCTGACCGGGGTTAGTTATGCCCTGCAACTGCCGGCAGCTGACCTTGGCCAGCGGTTTGGCTCCAGTTTTAGTGCCGGCTTACAAACTGATTACCTAACGGCAAAGGGTAACTGGCTATTGGGCATCAATGGCCTTTTTTTCTTTGGTGGTGAGGTCAAAGAAAATCCACTGCAGGGGTTACAAACCGTCGAGGGGTTTATTATCGGCAATGACCGTACGCCGGCTGGTATCCAGCTGCGGGAGCGCGGCTTTTTCCTGGGGGGGAGCCTGGGGAAATTATGGGGACTTTCGGCACGTAACCCGCGGTCCGGAATTCGCTTCAATCTTGGAGCCGGATTTTTACAGCATAAAATCCGCATTCAGGATGACCCTGCCCGGGATGTTCCCCAACTCAATGATACCTATAAAAAGGGCTATGACCGTTTAAGCAACGGCCTGGCCCTGCAGCTATGGTTGGGATACCAATACCTGGCGGCCGACCGGCGGCTAAACTACTTTATTGGCCTGGAGGGATTTCAGGCATTTACCCGCAACCGGCGAACGGTCAACTTTGATACCCGCCTGCCCGATACCACTAATCGCCTGGATATCCTGCTGGGTTTACGAGCGGGGATAGTCCTGCCATTTTATTTGGGAGAAGGATCCGGAATTTTATACTAGCAATAAGCTGATGCGCATCCTATATACCTTTTTCATTGGACTATACCTCGGAGCCATCCACCTGGCTGCCACCTGGTCACCTAAGGCACGTGCCTGGGTAGCAGGCAGGCGAACCTGGCACGTTAATCTGCAGGAAGCCCTGCAGGGGCGTGCCAATCGGCCATTGCTTTGGATTCATTGTGCATCACTAGGTGAATTTGAACAGGGGCGACCTGTTTTGGAAGCACTCAAACAAGAACGCCCGGAGTTTTTTATTTTGCTAACTTTCTTTTCTCCTTCTGGCTACGAAGTCCGGAAGAATTACCCGCTGGCCGATGCGGTACAGTATTTACCAGCTGACTTACCCGGGCGGGTTAAGCGTTGGGTGGCCTTGGTGAATCCAACGACTGTGGTGTTTGTCAAATATGAGTTTTGGTATAATCTATTGGCTGAATTGCGGAGGCATGCTATTCCTACCTATCTGGTATCGGCTATTTTCCGACCTTCGCAGCCTTTTTTTCAACCTTACGGGAGTTGGTTTCGGCGACAATTGCTGCATTACCGGCATCTCTTCGTGCAAGGGGTTGACGATGCCGCTTTGTTACAACAAATTGGGGTGCGTGATCTTACCGTAGCTGGCGATACCCGGATAGATCGGGTTATGCGCATTGCTGAGGAAGGACAACGAATCACTGCCCTGGAAGCATTTGCCGGGGCGGACCAGCTGCTGATAGTAGGAAGTAGCTGGGAACCTGATGAGCGATTGCTTGCCGCCTGGGTGGCTTCCGGAGGGTTGCCCGCTGGTTGGAAAATGGTGATTGCCCCTCACGAAATCAAAGAAGACAAAATGCAGGACCTGATTGTGCACTTTGCGGAACCTGTATTACGCTTTTCGCAACTGGACGGTACGTCGATCGTGCCTTGCCGGGTGCTGCTTATTGATAATGTCGGGATGTTGGCAGCCTTATACCGCTATGGAAAAGTAGCTTATATCGGGGGTGGCTTTGGCGTGGGAATACACAACATCCTGGAACCGATTGCCTTTGGCCTGCCGGTCATTTTTGGACCCCGTTACCAGAAATTTGCTGAAGCCAGGATGCTTATCCAGCAGGGAGGGGCTTTCTCCATTGCCAATACTGAAGAATTCGCCCAAGTTTTTCAGCGTTTATTGGATGCTCAATCGTATGATCAGGCTCAGCAGGCAAGCCAGGATTATTTACGAAAAAACCAGGGTGCTACCCAGCTCATTGTGGAGCGAATTCTTCAGGATATTCCTGGGTGAACTCTGCGCAGCTTTTTTACCTTTGTCAACATCAACGAACCGATACGCGCCAACAGCGCTACCTCATTATGCAAGATAACCAAGCACCCTTTGATGCGTTCCAGCAAGTTACGGTACTGATAGTCGGTGATGTAATGATTGACCGGTACTTGAAAGGTACCGTTACCAGAATTTCCCCGGAGGCTCCCGTGCCTGTAGTTGATTGGCGCGAGGTGGATGATCGTTTGGGTGGGGCTGCGAATGTTGCCCGGAATATCCAGGCCCTGGGTGCTACACCATTGCTTTGTGGGGTGGTGGGGCAAGATGCCGATGGGGATCGCTTTTGTACCCTGGCCCAGGAGCAGGGGCTATCGACCCGCGGAATTATCCAGAGTACGGAGCGTGTCACTACCGTAAAAACACGGGTATTGGCTGGGAGTCAACAATTGATTCGTCTGGATCGGGAAGATTCCCGGGATTTAACGGCAAAAGAAGAAAAAAAACTGTTAAAACAAATTCGGGAGCTGATGGACTCCCGGGAAATCCAGGTGGTGCTGTTGCAGGATTACAACAAGGGAGTGCTTAGTACGACGGTAATCAGAGAGGTCGTCCTGGAAGCCGTCAAGCGGGATATTCCTACCGCTGTTGATCCAAAATTTCGCAATTTCTGGGCGTTCAAGCGCGTCACCCTTTTCAAACCGAACCTCAAAGAAATTCGGGAGCAACTTCCCCAGGGAGTTGAGCCCAATGAGGCGTCTTTGCAGGCCGCCGCTGCCGCAATTCGCAAAAAACTAGGCAACCAGTATACCATGATAACCCTGTCTGATAAAGGCCTTTTTCTTGACTTGCAGGGAGAAAGCATTTTGGTGCCTACGCAACCCCGTGCTATTGCGGACGTGAGTGGTGCTGGCGACACTGTAATAAGCGTGGTGGCGGTAGGTCTCGCGCTGGGTATGAAGCCTTATGAACTGGCATTACTGGCCAACCTGGCAGGGGGGCAGGTGTGTGAACGGCTGGGCGTTGTACCAGTGGATAAAGATCAACTTTGGCGTGAGTATAAAGCCCTGGTCACCGTTAGTTGATTAATCCGCAAGAAATACCATTCAAAGCCCCATTTCTTTTGTCGGCCGGACTGACAAAGCGGAATTTTATGATTTTCATAGTAAAAAAGCGGGAGAGAATTTCCGACCTTTCCCCCTGCAAACAAAAAACGCTACCCATCATAAGTGGTGGGTATAATCACCTCACCGATTAACCTTAGGTTTCATGAACTGCAGAACTACTACATTACTACTTTTGCTCGTTAGCTGGGCAGTGAGCCTTACCGCCCAAACGCCTTTTTTTAGTGAAGACTTCGGCGATCAGGCTCAATTCGCTACCCGCTGGAAGAGCGGAGGAACAAACTCTGGCCCCGAAGTTTGGAAATGGAGTAACGCCACCCAGGGCGTTTTCCAAGGCCAGCCAGCCTTTGGTGCAACGACGGCAGCCAATGGCTTCGCCTTGTTTAACTCGGATGCCAATGGCAACTTTCAGCATGACGTTACCCTGACGAATGCCACTGCTATCGATTGTAGCGGCCGCAGCAAGGTATACATTCGCTTTGAAAGCCAATATGGCTTCTATTCTGCCCCTTCTCAGTCGATTGCTGAATTGGGGGTAAGTACCGACGGAACCAATTTTACCTACCGTAGGGTATTGGAGAGCGTACCCCAAAACTCAGTCCGGGATGCCGTACAAGTGGTCATCCTGGAAATCCCGGAGGCAGCCAATAAGGCAACGGTCTTTTTGCGCTTTCGCTGGCGCGGTTTCTATGAATACGCCTGGCGCCTTGACGATATAGGCTTATTCGAGGTTGATCCCCAGCCGGAGTACGACCTGATTGCCAGTGCACCTTTAATTCCCAATAACTTTGCTACCCCGCTCAGCCAGACGGAGGACATATTCTTCGGGTTTACCATTACCAATAAAGGCACTAAAGCACAATCACCGATTACGGCGGGGATTCAGGTGCTGAGCTCCAATGGGCAGACATTCAACCGGGATACTTCCTTAACGAGCTTTGCGTCAGGCCTGACCGATACCCTCATTTTTGCCCGGCAAATGACAGTTGCCGACACTGGCTCCTATGCGATGCAGTACCTGGTGAGTTCTGCCCAAACCGACGGTATCCCCGGGGACAACTCGGTGACTGCCGGATTCTTAGTCACTCGGGGCTTATTTTCCAAAGATGATGGGGAAATAATTTCGGCAACGGCTCCCGACAATGTCCAGGGAGATATTTGGGAAATTGGCAACTATTATTTTGTGCCTAAAGGCGGTTATCAGGCCTATGAAGCCAGCTTCTCAGTAGCCAGTGAAAACAATGCCCACCAGGGAAAATCAGTGAGCTTGCTTCTTTACAAAATCACCGATAATGGAGACGCCCAGTTTAATGATGCCGATTTAACTATCGTTGGGTATGGCTTCCACGAGTTCAAGACCGAGGAAAACTTCGATCTCATTACGACCAAGCTTTTTGACCTGGAAACCAATAACGAAGGGATTCCCCTGGAAGCAAATGCCGATTACTTCCTGATGGTGCAGTATGCTGCGGATATGTTTTGCCCCTACAGCTCCCTGACCTATCACTATAACCAATTGGCGACTGTCGTTAAGAATGGCGATTGGTTTACCGGCGGATTTGGAGATGATGTAACCGCACTGGTGCGGATGCGAATCCGGGAAACTGCCACCGCAACCCGGGAACCCGAACTGGCTGCTTCACAGGTTAAGCTGTTGCCGAATCCGGCAGATGACCTGCTGCAGGTGCAAATGGAACTGGAAACCGTTTCTCCAACGGCCGAACTGCGCGTTTTTGATGTTGCCGGTCGTACGCTTCAGCGGATGCCCCTACAGCAGTTTAAGCAAGGGGTTATCAATATCGATACCCGCCGCTGGAATGATGGCGTCTATTTCCTCTACATCCAAACGGCTGAAGGAGTGCGCACAGAACGCTTCGTAGTGCAGCATAAATAAGTTAAGGTCTTATCAACCTTAATAATGAAATCCCCGGACCCCATCGTAGTGGGTCCGGGGATTTTCATTTTACTTAATTCCGCCGGTCGTGCTTGGTTAACAAGCCGAGGTCGATGCATTCCTGGATGCCGCTTTCATCCATGGTTACAACATCCGGAAAAGCTAGATATACTCTAAGAGTATCTTTATGTGTTTGGCATCGTGCTAATTCGTTATTTAATTCTATCACACGCTGTCTATTATGTTCATTGGAGTCTTTTATAGATTGATTTAGCCGAGCCACTTCTGCGAAATACTGGTGTACTTCTTCCTCCGATTTAAAAACATATTCTTCCCGAGTATCCCTGCTATCCTTGCTTGGAGGCTCAAACCAGGCATCTACCCCGTGTTCGCGGGCTATTTCAATCACTCGCTCCTCCGTCAATCCGTTGCGGGTGGCAAGTTCGTTTTTTCGATGACATCCAGTTAGCACAAGGAAAGAGAGTACTATTCCAAATAATAACCAGTTCGTTTTACACATAGTGATAAATTTTATAAGGTGAAAAAAATTATTATCCCCAGCAGTAGAATGAAGGGACATAGTACTTTTTCTCATATTGGTAATTGTGGATGTAATAATTCACAGTTGGACCACCGGGAAAAAAAGATACTTTCTGGCTGGAAAAAAGGGTTCCAAAATAATTGGCGACAACCTCTTTCCTTTCCTTGAAGCCAAAAGCAAAGGAATGATCGTTGCGTAATTCGAGAACTGTTGGACAATCATTGGATCCAAAGAACATGTGGGCCTTCCAACTTCCGTTGTCTTTTGCTATTCGACCATTTACATCCAGGTTGCAACCGAAAAAGTCCTCTCGGTATACTTTGGTATTCGCCAAATAACTCGTCGCCGAGCACATTGCCATATCAAAATACCCGTTTCCCCCTATGGAGTCATCCCCGAGGGTTTGTTCGTTGTTACAGGTGGTATATAAATATTCCTCGCCATAGACGTACCCGGTGTAGATGTCATAGGTGACCAAATACCAATCAGTACAAGTGGCCGACAAATAGGTCAGCATGGGTAGCAAACAAATGAGTGTGAGTAATTTTTTCATAACTGTGGAGGTTTAGTTTTACAGATTCCCTACTCGATTAACGGCTTTTCGGGTTCGGCCGGCTCGGGCCCTGTAGCACTTACAATTTCTCTTTTTTGGGCGCTGTTGTCAAGCTTTTACAATTTCTGGGGCGGTAAGTTTTTGCTGTTTTTTGGAAAAAAGAATGGCTTGTAAATTGCTGAATATTAGCTAGTTATTGTTTTATGGGGCGCATAAGGAAGGTGTTGTCTTATAGGGACACAAGACGGGAAGTTGGCCCGTTTTGCGGGCACTTTTTTCTGGAATGTTTTCAGTTTAGCGGGGAATTGGCTGGTTTCCCGGGAGTGTGGGGTGGGAAACCAACGCATTGCTCAAGCGCATTTTGCGCATGAACTCAGCATGGAAGTGGCTAACCCCAAAGGGGGGGATGCTGATAAGCTATCTTTTAAGAAAGGGGTAGGTAACCTATATCAGGTATTCATGCTTGGCAGCCCAAAAGCTCAGGCATCCCCAATGAGTAGCTGGCCTTTTGGTTTAGCGCAGTAGGTCGCTTGTGCTTCCCACCCAGACCCATACGGGCAAGCTGGGCAAGCTTTATTTAGAGATACTATCCTTGCCAGCCTGAGGCTGGTAAGGATAGTACACCGCTAAACTTTCTAAACCCAACAAACTTACTGGGTTAATTTCCCCAGCGCTTCCTCGATGTTTTGCAATTTGGCTTCGCCATCGGCCAGTTTCTGGCGTTCGCGGTCCACAACCTCAGCGGGCGCACCAGCAACGAAGCGTTCATTGCTGAGCTTTTTCTGTACCGAGGCTATAAAGCCTTGATAATATTCTCGTTCTTTTTCCAGGCGGCTGCGTTCTTCTTCTACATCTATCTCCTGGTTGAGCTCAACAAAAAACTTCGCTGTCCCGGCCAGGAAAGCAACGGTGTTCGGCTGATCCTGCTGGGCTATTTCCAGACTGGCCAGAGAACCCATTTTAAGCAACATGGCCTGCAGGCCTGCTTCGCGGAAAATAGCTTGTACGGTGGGGGAATCCTGCGCAAAAACCCGTAACTCCTCTTTCATCTTAATGCCATTATTGTTGCGGATTTCCCGAATTGAGGTAATAGCCTGCTTGGCTTCTTCAACCCGCTGCAGGAATGCCTGATCAAAGGGTTGTGGGGTCGGGTAGCGACTAATAACGCAATCCTCACCGGCTGGGCGTTCGCGGAGCTGATGCCAGATTTCTTCCGTAACGAAGGGCATGAAGGGGTGGAGTGCCGTCAGTAGTTTCTCGAAAATAGCGAGCGTGGTTTCGAGGGTTGCGGCATCGATGCCACCCCCATAGGCCGGTTTAATCATTTCCAGGTACCACGAGCAGAAATCATCCCAAATCAGCTTGTACAGCGTCATCAGAGACTCGCTCAGGCGGTAGCCGGTGAATTGTTCTCCCAGCTGTTCCAGGGTTTGTGAGAGGCGCTGCTCCATCCAGCGGCCGGCCAGGTGATTGATAGCTGCCGTTTCAGCATCCGGGGCAGTAGCCTGTACCTCCCAGCCTTTGATCAGGCGCAGAGCATTCCACATTTTATTGCAGAAATTCCGCCCTTGCTCGCAAAGCTTACTCTCATTAAGGACCGCATTGTTCGCAGGGTCGAAAGGAGCATCGAAGATGATGTCATTGCCGGCAGCGGCACTGGCCAGCATGCCGAACCGAACGCCATCGGCGCCGTACTGATCGATCAACTCCAGTGCATCCGGAGAGTTACCCAGCGATTTCGACATTTTGCGACGTTTATTATCGCGTACCATCCCCGTGAAATAAACATCATGGAAAGGCATGGCCCCTTTCTGCTTGATGGTTTCGGCATCCAGCAGGGCCGGGCTCCATTCGTAGCCGGCCATGATCATCCGGGCTACCCAGAAAAACATAATATCCCATCCGGTAACCAATACATTGGTAGGGTAGTAGTAGCGCAGCTCTTCCTGATTTTCAAAACCATCGAAAACGGAGATAGGCCATAGCCAGGAGGAAAACCAGGTATCCACTACATCGTCATCCTGGCGCAGGTCGGCCAGGGTCAGGTTGGGGTTCCCCGTAGCTGCGCGCGCTTGCTGAAGGGCTTCTTCTTCCGTGGCTGCAACGAAGATATGCTGGTCTT
>JACJXV010000035.1 GCA_020636445.1 Lewinellaceae bacterium
GAAAATGTGGTGGCTTCCTCCGGCACCTCACTTACTACCGAACAGATACGCCTTATCAAGCGCTTCACGAATAATATAAAAATTCTTTTTGATGGGGATGCAGCGGGGATTCGGGCAGCTTTGCGAGGCCTGGGAATGACCCTGGAAGAAGATCTGAATGTACGTCTCGTTGTTCTTCCTCCCGGCGAGGATCCCGATTCCTATATTCAAAAAGTTGGAGTAGCAGCATTCCAGGAATACCTGAAGTCGGAGTCCAAGGATCTTATTCAGTTTGAAACAGAGCTTTTGCTTCAGGAAGCGGGAAAAGATCCCACCCGCCGTGCCGCCGTATTGGGGGAGATTGCCAAAACAATAGCCAAGGTTAAGAACCCCCTGAAACGAGACGAATATGTAAAAATTTGCCGCGAGACGCTCCAGGTGGATGAAGGGGCCCTGGTATTGGAAATTAATCGTCACTTACGCCGGGAACTCGATAAACTGGACCAGCAGACGCAGGTTGAAGGGAATCGAGGAATAGGAGAGGAGCCTTTACCAGACATTAACATTCCTGGGCCAGCAGCCGTCACCGGTGATGAATTCCAGGAAAAAGATATTACCCGACTCCTTATTACTTCGGGTGCCGAATGGTATGACGTTGCGGAAGAACTGACGGTTGCTGAATTCATCATTCACAACATTGAAGATGTACTCGAGGAGTTCGACCATCCACTTTACCAACGGGTGATCCTGGAGTGTCGCGATCGTCTTGATGCCCACCAACCCATAAGCCAGGGGTATTTTACTAGTCACGCAGACGACGCAATTCGCCAGCTAGCAGTCGGTTTCCTTACGTCGCCCTACGAATACAGCGAAAACTGGGCAAACAAGTGGGATATTCACCTTAACCAAAAACACCCGGAACAAAATTACCACCAGGATGCAGAAAACCTGCTCAAACGCTTCAAGTTTCGCAAACTTACCCGCCTCATTAAGCGCAACCAGGAAAAAATTAAAGAACTGGCAGCTTCTCATTCCCCCGAACTAATGGCTCACCTGCAATTGCATCAGCGCTTAAAAGACATACACACCGACCTTGCCAAAGACTTAGGTACTGTAGTTTTTTAAGCGCAATCATCCATTCGTTTCGCTGCCACTGTTCTTAAACGGTGAAAACTCCAATGTCTGTCCCCGACAGGAAAAGGCAAAAAAATCCCGAACTTCGGTTTTCCAAAGCTCGGGATGATTCCTTTTATCAGGTAATCTGATCTGCTATTTCGGTTTATTTATTCCGATCCAGGCAGTTCAGGTCTTCAAAAGCACCTTTCAAACGCTTAACAAAGGCCTTCTCACCTTCACGCATCCAAACCCGGGGGTCATAAAATTTCTTATTGGGTTTATCTTCTCCCTCCGGGTTGCCGATTTGCCCCTGCAGGTAATCGTGATTTTTGGCGGCAAAAGCACGAACCCCATCCCAGAAGGCCCATTGCATATCGGTATCAATGTTCATCTTGATGGCGCCGTATTCAATAGCTTCCCGAATTTCTTCGCGGCTTGAACCGGACCCACCGTGGAAAACGAAATTGACGGGAGCGGCCCCCGTTTTAAATTTCTCCTGAATATACACCTGGCTATTGTGCAAAATTTTAGGTTGCAACTGGACATTCCCCGGCTTGTATACCCCATGGACATTGCCAAAAGCGGCAGCAATGGTGAACCGGTTGCTTACGGCTGATAAATGTTCATAAGCGTAAGCTACTTCCTCCGGCTGAGTATATAAACGCGCATTGTCGACATCAGAATTATCAACACCATCTTCTTCGCCACCAGTAACACCCAGTTCAATTTCCAGCGTCATGCCTAATACAGCCATACGCTTAAAATACTGCACACAAGTCTCTACATTTTCTTCAAGCGGCTCTTCGGACAGATCCAGCATGTGCGAGCTATACAAGGGGTAACCCCGCGACTCAAAGAAACGCTCCCCAGCAGATAAAAGCCCATCAACCCAGGGCAGGAGTTTTTTAGCACAATGGTCCGTATGCAGGATAACAGGCACCCCATAAGCCTGAGCCATTGTATGTACGTGCATGGCACCAGAGATGCCCCCTAAAATAGCTGCTTGCTGGCCATCATTAGCCAAGCCTTTGCCAGCATAAAATGCAGCCCCCCCATTCGAAAATTGAATAATCACCGGAGAGTTGACATCCCGGGCCGTTTCCAGCACACCATTAATGGTGCTGGTGTTAATAACATTGACTGCCGGTAAGGCAAAGTTGTTCTCGTTGGCGTAATTAAATAACTCGGTAACCTCGTCGCCGTGGAGCACTCCCGGACGAAAACGGGTTTTAGTTGCTGATGACATACAAAAGCGGGTTTGTTGCTGTAAATAAATACTGAGTTTACTTGTGTCAGGGCTGAAATGACCCTGCCAAGATAAGCAACCTCACTGGATTTTAGATAAATGACTGGGTTTTCCTGCCAGGTTTTTCCCCCTAAGCGAAATTAAAAGCAGTGAAAATTTAAGCCCAAACCAGCATTAAGCAATTCCGTGCTCCACCAGATAGCGTTCGGCATCCAGGGCGGCCATACAGCCGGTACCTGCGGCCGTTACCGCTTGGCGATAGACTTTGTCCTGGGCATCACCACTGGCAAATACCCCAGGAATCTTGGTTTTAGCTGAACCGGGAATCGTGATTAGATAACCCGTTTCATCCATGTCCAACCAGCCCTGGAAAACATCGGTATTGGGTTTGTGGCCAATAGCTACAAAGAAACCGGTTGCAGGAAGATCTTGCTCAGCTCCCGTTTTATTGTTGTATACCCGTACCCCCGTAACCTGGTCATCACCCAGGATTTCCTTAGTTTCGGTATTCCAGTGGATTTCAATATTCGGGGTTTTCATCACCCGCTCCTGCATAATCTTGGATGCCCGCATCTCGTCACGGCGTACCAGCAAATGCACCTTAGGGCAAAGCTTAGCCAGATAGGAGGCTTCTTCCGCCGCGGTATCACCGGCACCTACCACGACTACTTCCTGGCCGCGGAAAAAGAACCCGTCACAGACAGCACAAGCCGAAACGCCTTTGTTTTTTAAGCGGTTTTCAGACTCAATACCTAACCACTTAGCACTGGCTCCAGTGGAGATAATGACACTATGCGCCTCAATGACCTGGTCGCTCTCCGTCCATAATTTATGTACCGGGCCGGTAAAATCTACTTTGGTAATGAGCTCGTAGCGTACTTCCGTTCCAAATCGTTCGGCCTGCTTGCGGAAATCTTCCATCATCTGCGGGCCCATAACGCCCTCTGGATACCCCGGATAATTTTCTACGTCAGTCGTAATCATTAATTGTCCGCCGGGCTCTTTCCCGGTAAACAATACGGGTTCCAAACCCGCCCGGGCAGCGTAAACGGCAGCGGTATATCCGGCAGGGCCGGCACCAATAATAACACATTTCAAGGGTGCTGTTGCATCAGCCATATTTTCACGATTTAGTATCTGATAATCATTTTTCGCGTGGCGAAATTACAACATACCACGGGAAGGTCCGGTAATATTTATCACACTTTTCCAGGATTTCCCAATGCATATGTTGTTTAGAGCGTGTTTGATTTCCTGATTGTAAATCCGAAACATCTTTTGAGGGTTTCTGGTTGCATTCATCCCGCAGATTGCTCAGTTGGCCGATTATGGGCATAACCCTACCTATTCAATTTGCATCTTCCCTTATTTAATGGTAAGTTTCGAGAAACATCCCGCAACTGTCAGGCCAGCCAGGGTGTTTGATTCAAAGATAAATCCTGCAAGCGATGATCGGTTACGTGCTTAGTTTTTTGGTAGTTTTTGGCGGATTAGCTTTTTGGTTTCGCCAGGACAGAAGGGGAGGGAACTTTCCCATTTTCCCCATTATGGTTAGTATCGGTCTGACCAGCTATGCATTAAGTGTATTATTTCAGGCTGCGCCGGCCGACTATAAACTGCAGGTCATTTTTCGCGATTTGCTCGTTATTGCGGCGGCCGGGACTGTCTTTAGTTTTATCGCCCGTCAGCGATTTTCGTTTCTGATCGGGTTAGGCATCTCCCTGATCGGCTTATGGTGGTTTTACCAACAATACCTGGGAAAAACCTTTCCTTATCGTGATGATTTACGCTTGGACCAACAAGGGGAATTACTCGTAGAATTAAAAACCGGCCACGAGGTGGCTGAGCTTGACGAAATTTTCCGCCACTTTGGATTGACTTCTCACCCAGGTTTTCAACCCGAACATCTTGACTGGACCGAGCTGGATGAATACATCATTGTAGACATCCCCGACCTGCGCAGGTATCAACTCGAACGCATTCGCAAGCAATTGCTCAAAAATCCAGCAGTTAGTTGGGTGGAAGAAAATGAAATCATTACAGTTGATCCCCTTCAGCCACAACGTACCCCTACGGAAATCTCCCGCAAATTTGGGCTGAATGATCCCGGGCTAAGTTTTCTCTGGAGTTTCCCTGCAATGGAGATGGATGCGCTTTATACTGCCCTGGATAAAAAAGCTGTTCGGCCTGCCCAAAAAGCACTGGTAGCCATTTTGGATACCGGGGTTGACAGTAAACATGAAGATTTACAGGGCAATTTTCGCTCCCTCCAACGCAAGTATAATGATGACCCCAAAGGGCACGGTACGCATTGCGCAGGTATTGCCGGAGCTGTTTCCAATAACGGCAAAGGGGTGGCTTCTTTCTCCCGGGATAATGCTTACGTTGAAATTACCAGCATCAAAGTACTTAACGGCTATGGTTTTGGTACTCAGGAAACGATTATCGCCGGTATTTTGGAAGCTGCCGATAAAGGAGCTGCAGTAATTTCGCTTTCACTGGGCGGACCCGCAAATGCCAGTCGGCAACGCGCTTATAATCAAGCTGTCGCATATGCAAACAAAGCTGGCGCTATCGTAGTCGCTGCCGCAGGCAACTCCAACCGCAACGCTAATGAATTTAGTCCGGCCAATGCTAAGGGCATTATAGTGGTCAGTGCCGTTGACAAAGAACTTAACCGGGCAGAATTCTCTAACTACGTTTCCGATATCGCCATGGGCGTTGCAGCCCCTGGGGTGGATATCTATTCAACGATACCGGGTAACCAATACGCAACCTTTAGCGGAACATCGATGGCAACTCCTTACGTCGCCGGGCTAGTAGGGCTTATGAAAAGCCTCAATCCTTCCTTAACAACCAAGGAGGTTTTTCAAATTTTACAGAAGACAGGAAAGGATACCCGCAATACAAAACTCACGGGCCGCTTTATTCAACCTGCTGCCGCTATCAATGATTTGTAGTTGATTGAAATCAGCCCCGACTTCGTCTGGGTAAAAAATCAGCCCTTCGACAACAGTCAGTCACTGCGTTGAGCAGCCGACCGTAGCTCAACGCTCGATGCTTTTTAAGTTAGCAATGAAGGGTTTCCTTCACCGAATTGCCCATCCCTAGCGATATAGCAGCCTGCGGCAGTAGCCTTGTTCTTTTCAAATTAATTTGCCACAAACAGCGAACATGTTTTGTTGTGAACTGTTTTTAAAGTATTACTATCTTTATTAGTAGTTTTATTTAGTTTTTATTTTTGCCTTTTGAACAGGTTCGTGCCCATATGTAAGGCTCCATCATTCGAGATGAGAGCCTTTTTTATTGTTCCGGCTTAAGTACAAACTGAATTAAATCAACTCCCTGCAGATAATCCTGTGCAGCTTGTTGAATAAAGGCAGGGGTAAGTTTTTGCTGCGTTCGCTGAAAATCCTCCAGGGAAATGCCGGTCAGCGGAAGCCCCTCGCGATAGCGGGTGACCAATTGTGCTAACCAATAACTGTTTTCTTGCTGTTGCTTCACCCGATTTTGCCACTGCATTTCGCGAACTTTATCCACCAGATCGGGTAGGGGACCTGCTGTAGCTAATTCCCGAATAACACCTTTTGCACTGGCTACCAGGGAATCCACCACTTCCGGATCTGCGTTAAAAGTCAGTGTTATTCGATACTGTGGTTTGGGATGTTGCAGATAACTACCAGTGACACGAACCCCGTAAACGCCCCCTTGTTCTTCCCGAAGTACTTCCCGAAAGCGAATTTGCATCACGGAAAGCAGCGACGAAAAAGCATACCGGTTGTCAGCCTCATAGGAAAACCCACCATGGTAAACCAATTCGACCAGGGCTTTGGGCGTTTTTCCCCGTACGATTAAGGTATCAAATTGCCCGTCACGAAGTGCCATCCCTGTGTCCCGGAAGCCATCCTTACGGCCACTGGCTGGCAGATTTCCCAGGTATTGAGTGATTAAGGATTTGCTCGAGTCAGGATTCAGGTTACCTACCAGTACAAAGGTGAAATCACCGCAGTCGCCAAAGCGATCTTCGTAAAACTGTTGCATTTTTACCAAATCGAGGGTAGCCAGATCAGCTTCTGATGCCAGTCCCGCCCGGGGATGATTGTCGTACTTGAGTCGCTCTTTCAAGTCGCCATAAAAGTAATAGGGGTTAGCCATCATATTGGCAAAAATGGTTCGCTGTCGTTCCCGATAAGAAACCAGTGCTGTACTGTCGAATCGCATCCGGGTAGTGTAGAGGTAAATCTGTTGCAGCATTTCCTCCAGCTCTCCTGGTGCGCAGCGTCCGGAAAATCCTTCGTATAAATCACTAGCATAGGGGCCTATGCTAATTGACTTGCCAGCCAATTTCTTCAGCATATCGGGGTAGCTAAACGGCCCCAGGCCGCTTTGCCCGGCAACCGCTAGTGCGGATCCGGCATTGAAGTACTCCGCATCACTGGCGACGGAGGTGCCTCCGGGACTAAAAGCCTGCACCAGAATTTCATCAGCTTTGAAGGAAGTAGGTTTTACTACCACGACTACGCCATTAGTTAAGCGCCATTCCGTAGCTCCAATTTCCGAATGGTTCACCTCGCTGAGGATTTCCACTGGCGGTAGGGGTTTGTCCAGCCAGGGTTGGTCAACGAAACTTTCCTCGAAAGGCGTTAGCTTTTCCTGATTAACCTGGGCTAAAGCCGTCAAAAAACGATCGGGAGACGGCAATTCGGTCCCGCTGCAGGTGGTAATGTACAAACTACGGTTCGTGCCCGCTAACCATTTTTGGGCCCACTGTTGGAGTCTTTCCAGTGTAATGCGGGGTGAAACAGCATCAAATAATTGTAATTCCGTTTCAGGGGAGAGTAAAGGCTGGTCCTGGAGGAAATGCCCTAACAGCTTACTGGCCCACAGGTTAGAATTGGTTTTTTTCCGTTCGCTGACTGCCTTTTCCAGGGTCTTACGAATATCGGCCAGGTGTCTTTGCAATTCCGCATGGGTGAAGCCAAATTGCCGAACGCGTTCGGTTTCCCGATAAACGGCCAAAAAACCATTAAGTGCTTTAGCCGGGCTGGTCATTACCGAAATACTGTACACCCCGTTATCGCCGAGGTCTTGCCCAAACCCTGAATAGGCAAACGTAAAAGGAGGATCGGCTTGCTGTTGCAAGTCGATAAGCCGGGCATTGAGAATTCGGTTATACAGGTCATGTTCAAGCGCTTCTTCCCAGGCTTCAACAGACTCTTTTCCTGTTTTAGAAAATTTCATTGCCAGCCTTACTTCTGTAAAAGCAGCTTCTGTATCTGTGAAAAGTTGAGCGCTGGTATCCGGTGTAAAGGGAACATCATAATCCTGATGGAGTTTCGCGGATGGCGGATTTTGCAATTGGGCAAAACGCTGGTGAATTTCCTGTTCCATCCAATCCGGATCAAAATCGCCAACAGCAATAACCGCCATCAATTCCGGGCGATACCAATCCGCATAAAACCGTTGAAAAAGACGGTAATCACCATGCTTAATTACCGCAGTGTCGCCAATGGGCAGGCGGTCAGCGAAACGCGAGCCCCGATAGAGCCACGGGTAATATTGTTGCTGCAACCGTTGATCCGAATTGAGGCGGGTACGCCATTCCGCCAACACTACTCCGCGTTCCCGGTCAATTTCGAGGCTGTCCAGCAATAAACCACTAGCCCAGTCCTCTAAGATAAGGAGCCCGTTTTTCAGGACAGCCTGGCTATCGGTTGGTACCTGCAGAAAGTAAACTGTTTCGCCAAAACTGGTATAAGCGTTCAAATCGGCACCAAAACGCATGCCGGTCCGTTCAAGATAGCTGACCAACTCATTCTTGGGAAAATGCCGGGTGCCATTGAAGGCCATGTGCTCGACAAAATGCGCAACGCCGCGCTGATTGTCCTCCTCCTGCAAAGAGCCTGCTCTGAGCGCTAACCACAATTCCGCCCGATGCGCCGGGTAGGCATTGTGTTGGATATAATAATGCATGCCATTCGCCAGCACGCCATGACGGACATCGGGATTCGCAGGCAGGGTATCCTTTAAGGATAGGGCGGTTGCCCACGATGAAGTACACCAGAGAAGTGTACAAAACAGCAGGCAGTCCTTCGTGACAAGAGGTTGTAACCCGGTAATTTTCAATGCGACATGGCTAGTTTGACAATCCTATCGCCGTTTGAAGCGATTCCCGCCAGGTGCAGGCGGAGCCATTCCCATGCCCGGCATCTTGCTCATCTTATGCATCATTTTCCGCATCTGGTCAAATTGCTTGATGAACATATTGATGTCGTGGATGGTCTGCCCACAGCCTTTAGCAATACGCTGTTTACGGCTCATGGATAAAAGCTCAGGATTACTCCGCTCATCAGGGGTCATTGACTGAATAATAGACTCCACCTTTTTAAAGGCATTATCATCAATGTCGATATCACGGGTAATTTTGCTCATGCCGGGGATCATGTTCATCACACTCTTGAGATCCCCCATTTTTTTGATCTGGTTGATTTGCCCCAGGAAGTCATTGAAATCGAACTTGTTGCGGCGAATTTTCTTTTCAAGCCGCTCAGCTTCTTTCTCATCAAACTGCTCCTGCGCACGTTCTACGAAGCTGACAATGTCCCCCATTCCCAGGATTCGTTGGGCCATCCGGTCGGGGTAGAATAAGTCGAGGGCATCCATTTTTTCACCAGTGCTGGCAAATTTAATGGGTTTGCCTACCTGGTATTTAATACTTAAGGCTGCACCACCACGGGTATCCCCATCCAGCTTAGTCAAAACGACCCCATCGTAGTTAATCACCTTATTGAAAGCCTCTGCGGTATTGACGGCATCCTGACCAGTCATCGAGTCCACCACAAAAAGCGTTTCATTGGGTTGGACGGCCTCTTTGATATTGGCGATTTCGGTCATCATATCCTCATCGATCGCCAATCGACCGGCGGTATCGATTATGACAACATCATGCTTATTTTGCTGGGCGTACAAAATCCCCTGTAGCGCAATGTCAACCGGGTTCTTGTTCTCCAGATCCTTATAAACCCCGACGCCAATTTGTTCGGCCAGGACAGACAGCTGGTTAATGGCTGCCGGACGATATACGTCACAGGCGACTAACAGGGGTGATTTTTTGCGCTTTTCCTTCAAAAACAAGGCAAGCTTCCCGGAAAAGGTCGTTTTACCAGACCCTTGCAAACCGGCAATCAAGACTACCGTTGGCGCGCCGCTCAGGTTAATCCCTGCAGCCGAACCACCCATGAGCTCGGTCAGTTCGTCCTGCACAATTTTCACCATCAACTGGCCGGGAGAAACCGATTTCAGGACATTCTCGGAGCCGAGAGCCTTGTCTTTCACCCGATCGGTAAAGTCTTTGGCAATCTTATAGTTAACATCGGCAGCAACCAATGCGCGACGTATCTCGCGTATCGATTGGGCGATATTAATTTCGGTTAACTTGTTTTCCCCTTTCAGTACCTTAAAGGCACCTTCCATCCGATCACTTAAACTTTCAAACATGCTTGCGCGAATTAAATAGCGTTAGTACTTCCAAGAAGTGGTGCAAATATAATGATCCCGACCCGAAGATTGTTTTACCAGCCCCGGAATTTCAGGATTCTCCTGCTATAGACAAAAAAAAATCGCCAAATACCAATAAATCGCGGGCTAGTGGTTATATTTAGAAAGATTATCAGTAGCCGATTATGGAAAGAATGCGGCGGAGGATAAGTATGTTTTACCCCCGCTCAGTCAGAGGAGAGAAGCAAGTTGTGTTCGCTACAGTCAATCCGCCACCCACACCTGCCTAAAAACCTGGGGTGGTCAACGAAAAGCCATCAACCCAATCAATTATATGTCAACAACGACCAGAGCCATTCTCGTTGTGGCTGCATTCCTGCTGTACATGCTGGGACTGGTACAGTTCTGCTCGCGGGATATCTGCGAGCGCTGTGGTATAGGTGCCACAGCCGAGGCTACGGTGCCCCCGCCGCCTTCCACCGATGAGAATGTTGCTACACCGCAAAATCGCTTCCCCCTGGCTTCGCTATGGGATCGTACCGATTTATTTACCGGTCCGGGATCAGACTCCTTACTCGCCGCAGTCCAGGCGGGAAAGAAAGCTGACAATATTCTCGAGATCGTTGGGTTGTATTACCCAGAAGAAAAGACTCCGGCAAAATTTGAAAATATGGGACTCGCCCGGGCCGAAGCCATCCGCAGTCGCTTTTTTGCTGATATTCCCGCTGCGCGTATCCAATTACGGGCTCGTGCAATGGAAGCCGATGCCGATACCCGAACGAACTATTTCGCCAGCGGTATCTTTAATTGGCTCGCGCCTGAAAAAACGGTTTCAGAGACTGTGGAAGAGCTGGAAGATCGAATCATCATTCGATTCCCCTTCAATTCAACGGAGAAAGAATACGACCCAAAAGTTGACGATTATCTGGATCGACTGGCTAAGCGCCTGGTTCAAAGTGGTGAGGCTGTTCGACTAAGTGGACATACCGATAACATTGGTGAAGCAGATGCTAATCTTGCTTTAGCAGACCGCAGGGCCAAGGCCATTCGCGATATTTTGCGCAAGAAAGGGGTATCTGCTAATCAAATCACTACCGAGTCTTTCGGAGAATCCCAACCGGTAGCTTCCAACGATACCGATGCCGGACGTCATGAAAACCGCCGTGTGGAATTGCGGCTGATCAAAAAACAATAACCCGTTTAACCAACACTGAAAAATAAGGCACTATGCTTTCCAATAATTTCCTCTTAGAGATAAACTGGACCTGCCTGTGGCCATTGCTTTTACTGGCAGGGTTAATCCCCTTTATTCTGGGTGCTATCCTGGGATGTATTTTATGTGGCAGCCGTGGTAAACAACAACTGGAAGAAGTGATTCGTGAACGCGATCGGTACCATAGCCAGTTTACCGACATGGAGAAAAACTTCATGTCACTGAAATATGATCACGAGCAATTGTCAAAAGACAATAATGCACTGCATTCCTCATTACAAAAAGCGGAAGCCGATATGGCTGTCCTGCAGGCAAAGGCTGAAATTGCCAGCCGTTCTGCAGGGGCTGCATCCATGGGCGCAGCTGCGACTGGAGGCCGTGCGAGTAAAGGAATAGGTGCGTATTTTACCAACGACAATTTGCAAATTGTTGAAGGGATTGGACCTAAGGTTGAAAAACTGCTCCATGAGAAAGGCATTAAAACCTGGAATGACCTGCGGTTGAAATCAGCGGAGGAACTTCGGGGTCTGTTGGCCGCAGCCAGCCTGCAAATGATGAATCCGGATACCTGGCCTCACCAGGCCCGACTGGCTGCTGAAGGAAAATGGGACGAACTGGTGGAATACCAGAAATTCCTGGATACTGGCCGGGAAAAGGCCGGTGATTTTGAAAATCCCTCCAAAGTAGAAACCCTGGCGATGAAGCTGATGGGTTTCCGCAGCAATAATCCGGAGGATTTGAAGATTGTCGAAGGAATAGGACCCAAGATTGAAGAGCTGCTGAAGAATGCCGGTATTAAGACCTGGGCGGATCTTGCTGCAGCCTCCCTGGAGCGCATTCAAGCCGTACTTGATGGTGCTGGTGATCGCTATCGGTTAGCAGATCCACAAACCTGGCCCAAACAGGCTAGTCTGGCTGCCGAAGGAAAGTGGGCTGAGCTTAAGGAATACCAAAACTTCCTCGACGGGGGCAAAGATCCCGGCTAGGTAAATTTCTTCGTGTATAGATGAACTTCCCGACTGGAATTTGAGTTTCAGTCGGGAAGCTTCGTTTAAATCAAAATTCCTTCTTTGACAAGTGCCGTGGTCAAGCTAATGATCGATTCAAAAACGCGGAATTTTTCAAAGAACAAAAAAAATCTATGAAAATTTCAGGCTATTCCTTCCTGGTAATGCTTTCCCTGGGGCTACTCAGTAGCTGTCAACACAAAATGATGCAACAACCGTCTGCCCCCACAAATCCGGCAGCTCCCGGGTTTAACGCCGTGGCTTCGGACGCCAAGGCAATTGACCTTGCCGACCAGGTAATGGAGGCTATGGGAGGAAGGACTGCCTGGGATGCCACGCGCTTCATTGAATGGACTTTTTTCGGTCGGCGTACCTTATTGTGGGATAAAACAGCCGGAAGGGTACGCATTGAAATTCCCGCCGATTCTACCGTTTTTCTACTCAACCTGTGGGATAAGACGGGGAAAGTCTTACTCAAAGGGAAGGAGCAAACGGAGCCTGATTCTTTAAAGAAATACCTGTTTACTGCCGAAAGTATCTGGATTAATGATTCCTACTGGTTGGTCATGCCGTATAAGCTAAAAGATTCTGGTGTTACGTTGCGTTACCTCAACGAAGGAGCCACCGAAAATGGAAAACCAGCCGATGTTATCCAGCTTACCTTCGAAGCCGTAGGGCGCACTCCGGAAAACAAGTACTTAATCTATGTGGATAAAGCCTCGAAACTGATTACTCAGTGGTCTTATTTTCGATCAGCTGCTGACCAAAAACCAAATTTCACTACCTCTTGGGGAAATTATCAACGCCATGGCAAGATACTCCTCTCCGGGGACCGTGGCGAGCGCCAATTGTCCAATATAGCTGTCTACGACCAGGTACCTGATCAAGCGTTTACGCTATTCAAGCCCTGGAAATAGCATCGGCAGGTAAAATGGTGGTAAAACGCATTGCCCGCCGGATATAATTACTGTATCTTGCGGGCCATTTATCCACCAATACTGAGTTACATGCCGCGCATTTCCCAGCGAGCACATCACGTTCCACTTTCCCCATTCCGCAAACTGTCGGCAGTTGCTGACCAGGCGAAAGCCCGGGGTCGCCATGTCTATCATTTGAATATTGGCCAACCGGATATTGAAACGCCCCCCCGGGCGATTGAACAGCTACAGCAAACGCCCATCAAAATATTGGCGTATAGCCCCGCCGAAGGTTGGGCCACTACCCGAAGGGAGATTGCGAACTATTATCGCACCTACGGAGTAGAGGTAGGCACCGACGATATCGTCATCACCACCGGCGCTTCGGAAGCCTTACAGATGCTTTTTTATGCCTGCTTTGATCACGATGACGAGGTGCTGATTCCGGAACCCTTTTACGCCAATTATAATGGGTTTGCGCAAATTGCCGATGTGAAGGTTACGCCACTCCCTTGTTATATTGAAGACGGGTTTGCGCTGCCGCCGGTTGACGCTTTTGAAAAGTTGATCACTCCGCGCACTAAAGCAATTCTGATTACCAACCCCAGTAATCCCACCGGCACTTTTTACTCCCGCGAAGTGTTGGAAGGCCTGGCAGGCCTGATCAAAAAGCATGATCTGTATTTATTCGTCGATGAGGTCTATCGTGATTTTTGCTACGATGGACAGACGTTTTTCTCTGCCTTGCGCCTGTTAGGCGTTGATGATCATGTTGTCGTTGTCGATTCTGTTTCCAAACGCTACAGTGCTTGTGGTGCGAGGGTAGGGTCTATAACCACGCGCAATCACGGATTACTGGACAGTGTTTTGCGGTATGCTAAACTGCGGTTAAGCCCGCCCGGACTCGGGCAATTGCTTACCGAGTACATGATTAACCTGGAAGATGACTACCTGGAAAGGGTAGTGGCTGAGTACGACCGCCGCCGTAAGGTGGTTTACCGTCGCCTTTCGGCAATGCCTGGCGTTGTCAGCTATTTGCCGGGAGGCGCATTTTATTGCTTTGCTAAATTTCCAGTAGCGGATGCCGATCATTTTTGCAAATGGCTCCTCGAAGAGTTTGAATACGAAGGCGCAACCGTTATGTTATCTCCCGGAGCAGGCTTCTATGCCACTCCTGGAAGAGGGATTAACGAAGTACGGATTGCTTACATCCTGAATGTCGATGATCTGGAAGCCGCAATGACCTGTCTGGAAAAAGCCCTGGAAGTATATCCCCAAAGGGTTGATACGGAGGTAAAGGCACTGAGTCAGCAGGTATAGGGTTTACTGAGGGGTGAAGGGTGAAGGATCCCACCTAAATAGGGTTGAATGGTTTGAAACCGTTCACCGAATAACCACTTGCCTACGGTTTCAGACAGTCAGGAAAGCACAAAACATGGTTCGACTTTTTTCCAGGTAATGGCCAGCAGCTGGATGTAACATTTCGATCCGGCTGGGAACTTGGGCTTCCCTGGCTGATGGGTAGTCGCTTGATATGCCCCTAATGAATGTTAATCGAATGACTCGGAAGAATTATCCATCAAATTTACATTAACGGCAGCAAAATTGTAGATTTGCGGAGCTTTAGAAAATCCGCCACGAGGGCTGTTCCGAATCTACGGAAACGTCTCGATTTGGTAAAATAAGGATACATGGATCGTAATACCGTCGTTGGTTTGCTTTTGATTTTTGGATTGTTTTTTGCCTGGCAAATGGTCCTGGCGCCTTCCCGCGCCCAGATGGAAGCTGAAAAGCGGGCACAGGACTCAATAGCCCGCCAGCAATTTATCGCTGATAGCCTGGCCCAATTGCCTCAAAACGCCAGCACACAACCAACCACTACTTCCGAGGTTGCCACCGAGGATACGGCCGCAACACCTGCCGCTGATTCACTCCAGCAATTGCAGCTGAGTGTTCGCTATGGCGCTTTTGCTCCCGCTGCTGCCGGAACCGAAACGGATCATGTGCTGGAAAATGAGCTCATGAAGGTCACCTTCACGTCGAAAGGCGCAAGAATCAAGGAAGTGCTGCTCAAAAAGCACTTTAAAATGGTTCCTGATTCCGCTCGTAAAGATCAAAAGGAGCCACTTTACTTGCTCCACGACCCTAAAAACCGCTTTGAATACCTGCTTCCCGTTGCCGGGCTACCAACCCCAACCATTAGCACAGAAGATTTGTATTTTGAGGCGCAACTGAAAGGGGAAACCATTACTTTCCGGGCTCCAGCGGGTAATAACCGGTACTTCGAACAATCCTATACCTTGCTTCCCAATTCCTATAAACTGGATTACAATATCCGGATGCAAGGGCTCAATGATATCCTCACCAGCAACACCGCAGCTATTTCGCTGAACTGGGTGAATTATTTGGAGCCTCTGGAAAAGGCTATCCGCTATGAGCGGAACTATTCCAGTATTTATTTCAAACCTACCAACGATCGCCCGGATCACTGTTCCTGCGTGAAAAGTGATGAAGAAGATGCTTCTGAGATACCTGTCAAATGGGTTTCATCCGCGCAACAGTTCTTCAACGCTTCGCTGTTGGCGGAAACCAATTTTGCCGGAGCCAGGCTGGCTACCGAAATGCTGCCGGATGGCGCTACTGACCTCAAAAAATTGAGCGCCGAAATAGCCATCCCCGTAAGTGGCAAGGCCAATGAATCCTTTGCTATGCATTTTTATGTTGGCCCGAATGAATTCAAGCGCCTCCAGAGCATGGGGCACGACCTGGAAGATATAATTCCCTTCGGTAGTTCGGTCTTCGGAACAATCAACCGCTGGATCATCCGCCCAATTTTCGGCTGGCTGGCTGATTTTATCAGCAGCAAAGGAATTGTGATCCTGGTCCTGACCTTTTTTGTCAAGCTGGCTTTATTCCCGCTTACCTATCGTATGCTTTACTCCCAGAGTAAGATGGGGGCCTTGAAACCTGAACTGGAACGTTTAAAGGAACGCTACAAGGACGACTCCCAGGCAATCCAGATGGAAACGATGAAAATGTACCGCGAATTCGGTGTAAACCCTCTGGGGAGCTGCCTGCCTATGATGCTGCAGATGCCGATTTGGTTTGCCCTTTATCGCTTTTTCCCCGCTTCTATCGAATTCAGACAAGCCAGCTTCCTCTGGGCAAATGACTTGTCGTCCTACGATGAGTGGATCCAGTTGCCGTTCAGTATCCCCTTAGGATTTGGAGATCACCTCAGCTTGTTTACCATCCTGTGGGCTATCACTACCCTCATTTACACCTACTATAACTCCCGGCACATGGACTTTTCCGCCAATCCGGCGATGAAGTGGATGCAATATATTATGCCGGTCATGTTCCTGGGTTTCTTCAATAGCTATGCCTCCGGGTTAACCGCGTATTTGCTCTTCAGCAACGTGATCAACATCCTCCAAACCATTGTTACCAAGCAATTCATCATTGACGAGGAGAAGATCAAAAGTGAGATGGATCAGTTCCGCAAGAAGCCTAAGAAAAAAGGTGGATTTCAGGAGCGGCTGCAAAAAGCGCTGGAAGAGCAGCAGCGCGTTGCCGCCGAACGGCAGAAAAAGAAATAAGGGACAAGGCATTCCCGTAAAACCTTAAATATACGTCATCCCGAATGTTGGTAAGTGCCCGGCATTCGGGATGCTGCTTTTAGTCCGTTGGCGAATTGACGGGAAACAGGCATAGTTCCGGCCTGCCAGAGGAGGGTGACTACAAATAGCATCCGGCAAAAAATCGGTGAAATCCCCTAATCCATGATGCTGATAATGAGGTAGTGCCCGGCAAATCGTCAGCATCGCAGATTACACGGATTTTTGGATGACCGCGGATGTGTGGGGATAGTAGAAGTTAGCAAGCAAAGCCAGTCCTCACTGCGTTTGGTCGGGTAAAATTACTTCACCTCTTTATGACGCTTGCTGCATAATCCGGCGCAAAGTGAACACATTTCAAGGGCCAGGACCGGCACCTGACGGGCTACCGGTACGATAGCTACAGCCGGCTGGTGCAGTCCTCGACGCGGCGGCTAACGAACATACCCTTACTCAATGAGGGCCGCTTGTTGGCAGCGGAGGAGGAGCAACTGCGCGTCGGCTTCCCGTTTTTCGAGTGCTTGTTGCTGGGTGAGTAAGCTGCGTTTAGCCTGGAGGAAATCAGCTGGGGATATTTCCAGGTTGAGGTACTGTTGTTCCTGGATGCGGAAAAGCTCGGTATCGATGGCGAGGAGCTCACGTCGGTGCTGGATATCGAGGAGTGCCTGGCGGTACTGGGTCAGGAGCAACGACAGTTTCGCCTTGGTTTGTTAACGGTTACTGGTTACTGCAAAAAAGCGGCTGTTTCCTGATCCCCAATTTGCACATCAATATTTTCTTTGAGGGTGGTCGCTAAAGACAGCCCTACATAATCTACTTTAATGGGAAAGGATTTGTGTTGCCGGTCGACCAGCACGGCTACTTCAACTTTTTTGGGCAGGGTATCCATTAGCGGTTTACAAGCATAAAAAATGGTCCGCCCGGTATTTGCTACGTCATCTACCACCAGAATAGCTTTTCCTTGCAAATCAGCAACCGGATAGTCCATTTCCACCGGGCTGCTCAAGGGGTCAGCCGGGCTGATCCGTAATTGGCTTAGGGTTACCTGGAGTGCACAGATTTGTTCCAGCCGGTCTTTGAGCTTTTGCGCCAATGCCAGTCCCCGGTTATTGATACCCAGGATAATTAATTCGGGCTCTTCAAAGTTGTTTTCCAGAATCTCGATCGCTAATCGTTGGATCTTGCGTGCTATTTCCTTTTCGTTCAGTATCTTCATGGACGAGATAAGTTTGCAGGGAATAAACTCTCGCTCTAAATTAGAAATTTTACCGGGGTTGCTCGCAAAAAACAGCAACTTCCACTATATTAGCGAAAATTCGCTAGTTTATCAAGATCTAATTATTGACCCCCTTACGGGCAGCGCTTATGATCGGACAAATTGCATTTTTCATCGTAGCTGGCCTTGCTGTTGGTGCTGCAGGCCGTCAATTTCTGCGCATTCGGCGCAATATCAACCTCGGGCAGGATGAACCCATAACGGGTGATACCAGCCAACGCTGGCGCAATGTTCTGCTGGTTGCTTTTGGACAACAAAAAATGTTCAAACGCTGGATACCCGCCGTTTTGCATTTTTTCATTTATGCGGCCTTCCTGCTGACGCAAGTAGAGCTCGTGGAGATTTTCATCGATGGCTTGCTGGGATACCACCGGTTTTTCTTACCCTTTCTCGGAGGGTTTTATACCTTCCTCATTAGCTTTATTGAAGTACTATCCGTGCTGGCACTCATAGCGACAATAGCTTTTTTGGCACGTCGGAATGTGCTGCGAATTCCGCGTTTTCACAAACCCGAAATGAAAGGCTGGCCTTTTCAGGATGCCAACTGGATCCTTGTTCTGGAGATATTTCTGATATTCTTCATTTTCTTAATGAACAGCACCGATATGGCCGCCCACGATAATGCGTATGGGTTTGCCATCAGTCAGTTTCTTTCCCCATTATGGGCTGGAACGGCTCCTGAAACCTTACATTTCCTGGAACGAGTAGGGTGGTGGGGACACATTATGGTGGTTTTTGCCTTTTTGAATTACCTGCCTTATTCCAAGCACCTGCATATCATTTTTGCATTCCCCAACACGTATTTTGCCAAACTGACCCCGCGCGGCGAGATGGAAAATATGCCCGCCATCATGAATGAAGTTAAATCCATGATGGGATTGGGGGAAGCCCCGGCGGATGGCGGTGATGATGAGCTTCCGGATTTTGGGGCGAATGATGTATTCTCCCTGAGTTGGAAAAACCTGCTGGACGCTTACAGCTGCACCGAATGTGGCCGTTGTACCGCAGTATGCCCGGCAAACCTGACCGGCAAAAAGCTATCTCCCCGGAAGATTGTGATGGACATCCGGGATCGGGCTACTGAGATTGGAAGCAAACTTGACAGTGGTGATCCACAATGGGCCAAAGATGCGTCACAACCGCTATCGGCAACTAATTTCGATGATGGCAAAAGCTTGTTTGATTATGTTGCTGCCGAAGAACTCCATGCCTGCACTACCTGCAATGCCTGTGTGGAAGCTTGTCCGGTGCTCATTAACCCCTTAGACCCGATTCTGAAAATGCGTCGCTATGAGATTCTGACCCTATCACAAGGGCCTTCAGATTGGCTACCCATGTTCAACAGTATCGAAAATGGGGGAGCTGCCTGGGCGATGAGTACCGACCGTGATCAGTGGGCACAGGAAGCCCGGCAATAACCCGCGGGATTACTTTTTATTGACAGGATTTACCCAAGAAAAATTGTACTTTATGACACTGCGTATTCCGACCATGGCTGACCTTGCTGCTGAAGGCCGCGAACCCGAGATCCTCTTCTGGGTAGGGTGTGCTGGAAGTTTTGATGCCCGGGCGCAAAAAGTTACCCTGGCATTCTGCCAGATATTGGAAGCCGTTGGCATCGATTATGCCATTCTCGGCAATGAGGAGCAATGCACCGGAGATCCGGCGCGCCGTGCCGGGAATGAATTCATTTTCCAAATGATGGCCTTACAGAATATTGAAGTGCTCAATGGCTATCAGGTCAAGAAGGTGGTTACGGCTTGCCCGCACTGCTTTAATACGCTAAAGAATGAGTACCCGGCATTAGGTGGGCATTATGAGGTTATTCATCATACCCAGTTGCTCCAGGAGTTAATTACCGCAGGGCGTATCAAAATGACCGGGGGCGGATCCTTCAAAGGCAAGCGGATCACTTATCACGATTCCTGCTATTTGGGGCGTATTAACGGCGTTTATGAAGCTCCTCGGGAGGTGCTGGAAACCTTGGATGCCGACCTGGTTGAGATGAAACGTTGCCGTACCAATGGGTTATGCTGTGGTGCCGGAGGAGCGCAAATGTGGAAAGAAGACGAGCCCGGGGAAAAACGCATTAACCTGGAACGCGCAGAAGAAGCCCTGGATACCGGAGCTGCCGTTGTTGCCGTAAACTGTCCTTTCTGCTTAACCATGATGCAGGATGGCATAAAAGCCAAAGACAAGCAGGATGACGTCATGGTGTATGATTTAGCGGAGCTTATTATTCAACAGATGCAACCTTAACCCCTGTTTTCATTGTTCTGTCAAAAATTATTCTCATGGTAGCTACTGCTTCTGATGCATTTACACAACTTCCTGCCCAAACCCGGGTTTGGATTTACCAAAGTAATCAAGCGCTTCACGCCGAGTTAATACCGGCAATCCGCCAGGCTGCACAAACCTTTGCGCGGCAGTGGATCAGTCACAACAACCAATTGCGGGCCGCCGCCGATATTCTCTTTAATCAATTTGTCGTACTTATGGTCGATGAAAGCCAGGCGGGTGCCAGTGGCTGTTCCATCGATAAATCGGTAGCTTTCATCAAACACCTGCAGGCAGAGTTAGGGGTCGACTTTTTTGACCGCATGACCTTTACCTACCTGGAAGGCGATCAGGTTCATACGGCTAACCGGGAATTATTTGCAAGCCGGTATCAGGATGGGGCTATTACCGACGAAACACTGGTATTTGATACCCTTGTCAGCACCAAAGAAGCCTTTGACAAAGGTTTTATCAAGCCGCTCGCACAAAGCTGGCATAAGCGGTTAATCTAGTGCTTTATCAACTTTGAAAATGAAGAGGGAGGAATGAAGACCCGCCTGCGCAAAGCTATGGCGGGTAAAAAATGGGAAATCAGATTTCCATTAAAACGGCCTTTACCGGTGGCGCGTTAAGAAATGAAGTGGCCTACAGCAGGTATGCAGTCCAACGAAACGTCCGCCGGAAAGGTGTTTGAGCTAACGCAATTACTAAGGGCACAACCCATTAGGCCGACAATCCAAAAAGGTGAATTGAAACCAGTGAGGTAAGAGCGAGTTTCTTTCCGGCAGTGAAGTGCCCCTTAATAAAAGCGGGAAAAGGATTAATACCTTACTCTAATTGCCGCTGCATTTTAGCGACAGCGGTAAGAGCCTTGGGTTTTTTGCTTCTTTTTTTGCCAAGAAAAAAAGAAGAAATCAGTTTGCGTTTTCTCTGTAACACTTTACCGGCAATTACAACCTTGACCGACCAGGCAATCACCTGCCATTATTTCCCCCCAAAGATTATTCGTCCGGCTTTTTGCTCATTCTGGCCATTTTTTTAGATTGGCAATCCGGAATAGGCTAGCTTGTACGTTATTCAAAACAAGTGATCATGATTGGGAAAGTCAAAAAATTTTTGGGGATCGAAGGCGTAAAATTAGAATTAATTCTGCCTGAAGAAGTCCTGGAATCTGATGGTATTGTTGAAGGCCAAATTCGTTTCCAGTCGATGAATCCACAAGAAGTGGTAGCGATCAAGATTGTGCTGATCGAGCGGTACGCTCGTGGTAGAGGTAAAGAAAAACTGGTAGATGAATACGAGTTGGGATCAACTGCGGTAGAAAAGAGAATCGTTATTCCTGCCGATGAGGTAGTAGAAGTTAATTTTACACTGCCCTTCGTTATAGTTCATTCGGAAGTGGATTCGTTTGAGCGCCGAAATTTGCTGTTTGCCGGATTAGCCCGGGCCGCCAAACTGATTAATAATGTGGACTCCGCTTTTCGCATTGAGGCGGAAGCGAAGGTTAAGGGCACCGCACTCAATCCGTTTGACCGAAAGCCCATCGTGATTAAACGGCGGTAAGCTGATGAATGGAACAGGCTACTGGAGCTTCAGCGGCCGTCGGTTGGATCGCAGTTGATTGGGAATCGAATCCACTAATAACTTCTCTTCAATATCGGGAGGCAGTAGCTTGTCTCCATATTGTTGGCGGTACTCACTATAAAGCTTGCGGGCATCTTCCTGCCGATTTAAATGCTCTCCCAAGATTTTAGCCCGCAACAACATACTTTCCTGTGCAGCGGAAGATGCCGGATAGGAAATGGCAATCCACTCCAGAAGCTCAAGGGATTTACTGTACAGCGCTAAATGGTAGGCAGCTTTTGCTCCTCTGGCCAAATACTCAGTGGCCTGCCTCCCTCCTGGCACAACTAAGGCGTACATGCGGCAGCTGCTTAAAAAAACATCAGCCGCTGCATACGTATCTGCCTGAGGAGGAGAATCCCGATAAATGACTTGTTCCAGGCTATCCAATCGCACGGATAGGGGGTTGGCTGCCTCTGTTTGCCAGGGGTCAGGGTCATCCGGGAAGGCCAGGCGAAAAAGCTGTTGTATTATTTGGGCTACTTCCGGTTGATCTAACGGAGATTCGTATAAAAAAACAAGGAACTGAACTACTTGAGGAGTGTTTTCTGCAGAATAGTGATCAGCCAGGGCCCGCAGGGTTAATTCAAGGGAAGAAGTAATATGATTCTGCTGAAATTCTAAGGCGGCAGCCCGATATAAATACCGGCTGTTTTTGTCGTGGTCTTCCGGAAAACGCCCTACGTAAGAAAAATAGGTAGCCAGCAATTGGCTGGCTGTTTGGGTATCAGGAGCTGCTGCAAAAGCCGCTTCCATCCGTAAGATACGGCGGTCAAATTGATCCCGATCCGGTTGGCAACTCGTCAGCAGGAGGAGTAATAGAAAACTGCCTTTCTTCATGTTTAAAGCAGATAGCGGAAATTTACTGTTATAGCGGGGTAAGTTACAAAATCCGACCCGATATACCTGATACAATCAAGTTTAGGATGTTAGCTACCCAGGGGAATAGAGGATAACGCCCACCAAAACACAATGCAGTCCAAGCACGTGGATGTCGAACAAAGTACACCAATTCGTGTTTAAACCGCGTTTGTTATAGACTTTAGTATGTAGCCCGTAGGATAATTACTACAGTAATTTTCAAGTAGCGTTGCCAGGAAAATTTCAGAGAATGCAAAAAGTAGTAGTTTTTTGGTTTCGTCGCGATCTGCGCTTAGAGGATAATACTGCGCTATTCCATGCATTAAGCGCGGGGTATCCGGTTTTGCCTTTATTTATTTTTGACCGAAATATTCTTGATGAGCTGGAAGATCGCTCCGATCTGCGGGTAAATTTCATTCACCAAACCATTCTTTCCCTGGCAGCGACGCTCCATGAGCATGGTGGTCAGTTGCTGGTAAAGTATGGAAAGCCTCAGGAAGTTTGGCAGGAACTCTTGCGGGAATATCCTATTGCTGCTGTTTATACCAACCGGGATTATGAGCCCTATGCCCGACAGCGGGATGCCGCGGTAGCCGCTTTACTCGCAGAATCCGGAATTACCCTCCATACATTCAAGGACCATGTTATTTTCGAGGAGCAGGAAATCCTGTCTAAATCAGGTACTCCATACACCGTTTTCACCCCCTATAGCCGTACCTGGAAAGCTGCTCTTTTTCCAGGGCAAACCACTCCAGGTTCTGGTAAAGATTCTCCCCATTTACAGGCATTCCCCAGTGAAAAGCTACTGACCGGGAATCTATTTGCAGCAATTTCAACCCCGATACCATCCCTTGCGGCGATGAATTTCGAGCCTGCCGAAATGTCCTTCCCCCCGACGACGGTGAGCCAGGAACTCATTCGCCATTACGACGAAACCCGAAATTTTCCAGCACAACGGGGTACTTCGCGTTTAGGTATCCATTTTCGTTTTGGTACGATCAGTATTCGGGAAAAGGCACGTAAGGCCCTTGCCTTGAATGAAACCTACCTGAATGAACTCATCTGGCGTGATTTCTATGCGCAAATTTTGGCCAATTTCCCCCACGTGGCTACCCAGAGCTTCCGTCCGGAGTATGACCGCATTGCCTGGCGTAACGATGAAGCCGAGTTTCAACGCTGGTGTGCAGGGACTACCGGTTACCCCATCGTTGATGCAGGGATGCGGGAGTTAAACACCACGGGTTTCATGCATAACCGTGTCCGGATGATTACGGCCAGCTTTTTGACGAAACATTTGTTGATCGACTGGCGCTGGGGCGAAGCATATTTTGCCAAAAAACTGCTGGACTTTGATTTAGCCAGTAACAACGGCGGTTGGCAATGGGCGGCTGGTTGTGGAACGGATGCCGCTCCTTATTTCCGGGTTTTCAATCCCACCGCCCAGCAAGAAAAATTTGATCCAGAGCTGAAATACGTACGCCGGTGGGTGCCTGAATATGGCACAACACGCTATCCCCGCCCGATGGTCGACCACAAGACTGCCCGCGAACGATGCCTGGCTGTTTACCAAAAAGGCATTAAAGGGGACGAAGGGTAGGGGAAAGGTAAACAGTTACTCGTTGAGCGGTTTTGAACTCTACAGCTCTACCCCGGCGGGTCACTGCCCACTGCTCCACCACAGATTTGCACAGATTACCACCGATTTAATATACAGTATCAAGGGGCTGCCAACTGCTCAGTGTTCACACCAGCAAAAACCAGTAGTTTTTTACGTTACAGTATATTAAAGGGCCGAGTACTAACAATTCGTATCATTATTGCCAACTTTTATTTAGGGCTGTAAAGAAAAATTATTACCCTATAATTTCAATGAAATTTTGTGGGATCTAAGTTAGACTTTAGCCATTTGAGCGGTCAAGCAGGTCAATAACTTTTTTATCGGCCTTTACCGGTGGCGCGTTAAGAAATGGAACGGCCTATAGTAGGTATGAAAGCCAACGAAACGTCCGCCGGAAAGGTGTTTGAGCTAACGCAATTGGTTATATGACAACGTGTTAATCAGGCAATCACAAAAGGTAAATCAGGATTCTCAGCGATAGAGCGAGTTTCTTTCCGGCAGTGTAGTGCCCCTAATTAATGCTAAAAAAAGGTGGATACTTTACCCTAATTGCCGCTTCATTTTAGCGTCAGCGGTAACAGCCTTGGGCTTTTTGCTTCTTTTTGGGCCAAGCCAAAAAGAAGGTGCACCTAGCTGGTGGTAATTCAGCATAAGATCATTTTTTCCTTCCTTAATACTAAAAAGTCAAAACCTGCCTCGCGATACGGCTAAGAAATTCATATTGGAATGTGCTTTTTAAAAACAGTTAAAGTCTAGTTTAATTTTTCTTTACAGCCTTAACTTTTATTTTCAAATTTTTCAGACTAATAGCCGCTTCCTTCATCAACAAGCCTGGCAAGTTTTACCAAATCTTTATGTACATCCATAACTTGCTTAATCAGCGACTGCTGGCCGTCATTCTGGATAATGTAATGGGAGCGGCGGGCTTTTTCTTCATCAGGCAGCTGATTATCGATTCGGGCTTCGACAGCAGCCCGGGTTACGCCATCGCGGTCCATTACCCGTTGAATTCGCAATTCCCGGGGCGCATACACCATAATAATTTTGTCCAGCAACTGATAGCTGCCACTTTCATAAAGCAAGGCCGCTTCCTTGAGGGTGTACGGAGCTTCGTGTTCATGTTCCTGCTGCCAGTGAATTAAATCCAACCCTACTGCCGGATGAACCAGGGCATTCAGTTGTTGGAGCATCTCGGGCTGGGTAAACGCTTGTGCACTGATATGACCGCGGTTTAATGTCCCATCAGCGTTATAGGCCTGCTCGCCAAACAATGATTTTACACCTGCGACCAGGGACGCATTATGTTGCATGAGCCACTTTGCACGTTCATCGGCATTGTAAACAGGAATGCCCATTAAGGAAAAAATCCGGCAAACCGTACTCTTTCCGCTTCCTATACCACCTGTGATTCCTACTTTTAGCATATGTTCGGTTATTGGCACTTAATTTACTATTTTTGGGGAAAAGGGAGTAGTTCCAATTCATGGCAAAATTGCGCACCAACCACGCCCGTGAGGGAAAAATGGGAAATGTCGTTTTACGCATTGGCCTTTTTGCTGCCTTACTGCTGGGTTTATTTGTAGTAGCCAGGCTGCTCAGCGATACGTACCTGCAGGAAGAACTGGCACCTGCACTCCAGGATAAACTCGATGACCGGTCGTATTACCTACCAACCTCCACAACAGGGCAAGTAGTCTCCCATACTCATTTCACCCTCTCCTATGCCGAACCCCATGAACAAGCCGAATGGGTGGCTTTCATCCTCACGCGGGAGCGATTACAGTTGCCCCGTGTAGAACGGACGAACCGGTTTACTGAAGATCCACTGGTGAAAACCGGTTCTGCTACCTGGTATGATTATCGGGGATCCGGATTTGACCGGGGGCATTTAGCCGCTGCAGCGGATATGTCATTTGACCAGGTGGCCATGGAGGAAAGCTTCCTGATGAGTAATATCAGTCCGCAAGAACGGGCATTCAACCATGGAATTTGGCGGGAGCTGGAAGAGCTCACCCGGGATTGGGCCCGCAAATTTATAAAACTGTACGTAGTTACGGGGCCGGTGCTGACCTTACCCGTCAAAAAGTACATTGGTAAAAATGAAGTGAGTGTGCCAGCAGCGTATTATAAAGTACTCCTGGATTTATCCGAACCCGAACTTAAAGGCATCGGTTTTCTGATCCCCAATGAAATAAGCGAACAACCCCTGGCGGATTTTGCCGTAAGCATTGATTCGGTAGAAACCCTGACGGGGATAAATTTTTTTCCACAGCTAATGACGTCAGAACTGGAAAGCTCTTTGGAAAAAAAATTCGACATTAAACGCTGGCCATTTAGTGCCAAAAAATTCGAACTTCGCGTGAAGCGATGGAATAAAGAATAGCAATATTAAGTGTTATGACGAGTAAAGACAAGTTTGTTCAAACCATGAGTGAAGGCTATACCTTCAAAGGTGAGTGCATGGTTTTAGGTGGAGCAATGATTGATGGCGAATGCCAGACGAATACCTTGGTGAAAGCCCCTCTGCGGATGTTTAACCGCCACGGCCTGATAAGTGGTGCCACGGGTACCGGGAAAACCAAAACATTGCAGGTCATTGCCGAACAACTTTCGGGGGCCGGGGTGCCAACGCTCCTGATGGATGTAAAAGGTGACCTCTCCGGTATCGCCATGACCAGTCCTGGCCATCCGAAAATTGACGAACGCCATCAGAAAATTGGCATTCCTTATACTCCCGGTGGAAATCCTGTAGAGTTTTTGAGTCTTTCGGAGGAAAAGGGCGTGCGCCTTCGGGCTACGGTTACGGAATTTGGTCCGGTGCTATTCTCCCGGATGCTGAATTTGTCTGATGCCCAATCGGGAGTGCTGGCGATTATCTTCAAGTACTGCGACGATAATGAAATCCCGCTGGTGGATCTGGAAGACCTGCGTAAAGTGATCCAATATGTCACTGATTTGGGTAAAGAAGAGATTTCCAGAGAATATGGTTCCATTTCCACTTCCTCAGCTGGTTCTATCCTCCGAAAGGTTGTGGAACTGGAACAACAAGGGGCCAGCCGCTTTTTTGGCGAGCCTTCCTTTGAGGTGGACGATCTGTGTCGGATTGATGATCGCGGCCGGGGAATTATTTCCATTTTGCGCTTAACGGATATTCAGGATCGGCCGAAGTTGTTTTCTACGTTTATGATCCAGATGCTGGCCGAAGTTTACGCCAATTTCCCAGAGGAAGGAGATTTGGAAAAACCCAAATTGGTCCTGTTTATTGATGAAGCCCACCTGGTCTTCGAAGAAGCTTCCAAAGCACTCCTCGATCAGATTGAGATCATCATGAAACTGATTCGCTCCAAAGGTATTGGGATCTTTTTTGTCACCCAAAACCCCGCGGATATTCCCGATGCAGTATTAGGCCAGCTGGGGATGAAAGTGCAGCATGCCCTGCGTGCGTTCACGGCCAGAGATCGCAAGGCCATCAAACTGGCCGCGGAGAACTTCCCCATTTCCGATTTCTATCCGGTAGACGAGCTGCTTACGCAATTAGGTACCGGCGAAGCCCTGGTAACCGTTCTGAATGACAAGGGTATTCCTACACCGCTGGTACAAACCTTACTGCGTGCTCCGCAGTCACGAATGGATGTCCTGACGGACAGCGAGCTCGAAGGCATTGTTAGCCGGTCACCCCTGGTGCCTCGTTACAATAAGGTTGTTGACCGTGAAAGTGCGAAAGAAATTCTCCAGCGGAAAATGGATTTCGCAGTAGAGGCAGAGGAGCAGGAAACCCGCCGGCAGGATTTGGAAAAGGCTCGCAAAGAAGCTTCCCGGACTACAACCACAAGCAGCGGTCGTACCTCAACCCGTAAGCAGAAATCCGTTTTTGACGAGTTGGTGAACAGCCCGACAACACGGCAGATTGGCCGGACCTTCGCCCGTGAGCTCACGCGGGGGTTGCTTTCCGTTTTAGGGGTGAGTTCCAGTCGTAGTCGAACCCGTACCCGAAAGAAATAAGGTCTTATACTGACCCCAGGGCCGTAGTCTTACGAAACAGGACTACGGCCTATTGGTTGCGCCCGGGAGCATTAGGTGCTGGTGACGCTGGTGGGTTGTTCTCCTTCAGGTATTGAGACCAGGGCTTGTTTTTATAGCTATTGGCGCCAAAGTATTGGGCAATAAGCAGTAATTCAGCTGCGGTGCGGAACCCACTAAACGATTGGATGATCTCCAAGTTTTCGTCAAAAAAGACAATACTGGGAAAGCTATGATTTCCCTGTAGCAATTTGGTGACTAATTCGTTATAGCCCCGCATACCTGCCGTACTGTTATAGTGATACACCTTGTTTTGGTATTCCAGATCAGCGCGTTCCTGTGCATTTAACCGAACGGGGTAGAAGTTTTTATTAATGTACTGGACCACTGCGGGGTCTTGCATACTTTCGGTATCCAATTTTTTGCACCAGCTACACCAATCGGTATACACTTCAAGGATAATTTTTTTATGCGTCGTTTCCTGTAACTGTTGCGCATCCTGCCAGGATAACCAGCGAATCCCATCACTTGCTCCGGCAGACTGCCCCGACGCTTGTCTGGTCCCCAGGACTAACAAGGTGGATAGTAGCATGGTGTAGGTAAGTTTTCTCATTACCGAAGATTATACCTTTTAAATTTTCCTGTCAAATCCAATGTCTAAAAAACAAAAATGCAGGGATTGCTATGGTATTACCTACTCACTTTAATGTATGTTTAACGTTTGGCGGGGGCCCGGTACCATTCCAACAAATCATCCGCCAGTGCTTCCCTGTGAATGGGTTCCAGGGGAAGCAGGGGGGCTGGTATTCCATTGGGTAAGGCTGTTGCACTCCGCAAAACCCGGGCCTCATCCCAAAGCCCTGCATCCAGAAAGGCATGTAGCAGGGTAGGGCCCCCTTCCACCAGGAGAACGGTAATATTTCGCTGTGCTAATTCATGTAAAATAGTGGGTAATTGGAAATCAGCAGCTGGAATGGGAATCACTTGCGCATTCCCCGGAGCATAGGCATTAGGCTGCCAGTTTTCAGCAGCCACCACGACACAAGTTGCAATATCCCGGTTAAAAACCTGTAAATGTGCCGGCAGGCGGCATTGCCGGTCAAGGACAATGCGCTGCGGGGATGGCCCCCAAAAAAGTCGATTGTCAAGTTGGGGGTCATCATGAAGAGCAGTAGTCGTTCCTACCAGAATTGCATCTACCTCACTGCGCCATTTATGTGCCAATCGCCGGGAATACACATTCGTCAGCCAGAACCGCGAACGATCTTTGGGTGCCATATATCCATTAGTGCTCACTGCCATTTTTAGGATTACGTAGGGGCGATGCTCCCGGACAAACGTGTTGCGAGGTTGCGCTAATTGATTACCTTCTTCGCTCAGGACATCGGTGATCACGTCAACCCCAGCCTGCCGCAACTGAGCTACCCCCGATCCGGCGACGCCTGGTGTCTGGTCAATCGCCGCGATAACAACGCGCGGAATTCGTTCGGCCAGAATCAGTCCGGTGCAGGGAGGCGTACGACCAAAAATACTGCACGGCTCCAGGGAAACATACAGCGTGGAAGCAGAAATCAACCCGCGATCAACCTCGCGGACACTGCGCACCGCATTTACTTCCGCATGTGCCTGGCCATACTTTTGATGATAGCCTTCACCGATAATTCGATTCTGATGAACTAACACGGCACCTACCTGCGGATTAGGAGAAGTATAGGGCGCCCCAAGGCGTGCTAATTCAAAACAACGGCGAATATAGGATTCATGATTAGCCATTACAGGTCCCTCCATAACACTCCATTTGGAAAATCTTTGTGAGAAAATACGTAAAATGACTGTTCATTAAGGTATTTGTTTGTATCTTTCTAACAACAATACTTTGTTCCAGTCGTATACATCCGCACTATTGTCGGTTTGCTTCCTTCCCCAGTAGTACATTATACCGGCAATCCGCTGTTAAAGGATAATTACAACAATTCCCGTGATAGTATCGCCTCGTAGGTTCGCTCCTATTGGAGTGCTTGTGCTCATTTAAAACACCAACAACGTGCTGTACAAAGTAAAATTAAAAAACGCCGACGACACCGTACTATTAGATGACAAGGTCTATGAATACCTGACCACGGATTCATACCTGGTCAAAGTCGATTTTATCAACAATCTGCGTAAACACTCCAGTGGCTGCGCCGTTTTTCAGAAAACCTGGAAGAAGGCTGATGGTGGATATAAAACGGAAACCATTTACCTGCACAAACTAATTGCTGAAAAGTTTTTGGTCGTCAGCAAGACTCAGGACCGCCGGTTGGTAGGAGCAAAAAATGGTAACAAACTGGATTGCCGACTTGAAAACCTGGTTTATCGCTCCCGATCGGTCGCCAGCCGTAAACGCAAAACCAGTAGTAAAGCCGGCTACACGGGAGTCTATAAGGAAAATAACCGCTATCGGGCTGTTATTTCCGTCAACCGGAAATCAGTCCATATTGGCATGTTTAGCACTGCCGAAGAAGCCGCTATGGCTTACAATGCTATGTCCAAGAAATTGTATGGCGATGATGGCAAGCTGAACCAAATCAAACCCCGGGAGGAATGGGATCACGAACCTCCCAAGCCACCGGCAAAACGGGGCCGTAAACCGAAAGCAAAAGATTAACAGGGGAGTGAGGCTCCTGGCCTTGCCAACATTTTATTCACCTGCCCTGCATTCGGCATTTGCTGGATTATATAACTATCTACACACTTTTTTTATGAAAAACCGAATACTGCGTTGCTCCCTGTTAGCAGCATGCCTCTTTTTTCTGGTCCTCGGTCAGGTTGGAGCACAAAATTCCCTTTCCCTGGCTGCGCTGAAATCGTACCCTTTCCCCAATGAACTGACCGCTTCTGCCACTGGCTCACGTATCGCCTGGGCCTTTAACGAATCTGGCCTGCGTAATATTTATGTAGCGGAAGGGCCTTCTTTTGCTGCCCGTCGTCTGACCAGTTACCAGATGGATGATGGACAGGAGCTTACCAGTGTATCCGTGTCAGCTGATGGTAATTGGGTTGTTTACCTACGTGGAGGAGACCATGGATCCAATTGGGATGATGGAGTACCGGTTAACCCAACCTTTACACCCACGCCGCCTAAGGTGCAAATCTGGAGCGTTCCGTTTACAGGCGGAGAACCCAATTTGATTGGTGAAGGCGAAAATCCAACGATTTCCCCGCGTTCTGATCAAATTGTGTTTGAACGCAACAACCAACTCTGGACGGCTCCCGTGGATGGTTCAGCTGCTGCCAAGCAACTATTCTCGGCGAGAGGTAATAATGGTTCCGCGGTTTGGTCCCCTGACGGCAGCCGCCTGGCATTTCGCTCTAACCGGGGTGATCATTCCTTCATTGGTGTATTTACTAACGCCGAAACGCCCATCCAATGGATTGCTCCCAGTTTTCATCGGGACGAATCTCCCCGTTGGTCCCCAACCGGCGATCAGCTGTGCTTTGTTCGCATGCCTGGAGGTGGTGGCGCTCCGGACTCCGTCCTTGTTCCCCGGCATCAGGCCTGGGGCATTTATGTTGCCGACCTGGCGAATGGACAGACGCGGCGCATCTGGCAGGCGCCCCCGACACTGCGGGGTTCAGTACCCAGTACCCACGGGGGAACTAATCTTCACTGGGCTGCCAACCGCATTGTTTTTCTTTCCTACCACGATGGCTGGCCTCATTTATACTCGCTTGACCCACAAGGGGAGGGCAAAGAAGCCATGTTACTAACGGCAGGTAATTTTATGGCCGAACATATTTCATTAAGCCCTGATCGTAAATGGTTAGTTTTCGCGGGTAATACGGGGCCCGATCCCCTGGATATTGATCGTCGCCATGTAGTCAGGGTACCCGTTGATCGCCCTGCGATGCAGGTAATGACACCGGGTAGTGGTCTCGAATGGTCTCCTGTTGTTACAGCTACCGGTGATCTGGTCTTTATTAGTGCAACGACCCAACGGCCGCCGATTCCAGCTACTATGCCAATGGCTGGTGGTCCGATGCGATTGATAGCACAAGAGCGGATTCCCCAAAACTTCCCGGCATCCTCTTTGGTGACCCCCAAACAAGTCATTTTTCAAGCTGCCGATGGGGTAACTGTTCATGCCCAGTGGTTTGAGCGCAATGATGGCCGCCAGGAACGAAAGCCAGCCATCGTTTATATCCACGGGGGGCCACCCCGGCAAATGTTGCTGGGTTGGCATTATTCAGATTATTACGCCAATGCATACGCCGAGAACCAATACCTTGCCAGTCAAGGGTTTATCGTCCTTAGTGTCAATTATCGCTTAGGCATCGGCTACGGCTATGAGTTTCACCGCCCTGCCGACGGCGGGACCAATGGCGCCTCGGAATACCGGGATATTAAAGCCGCCGGTGAATGGTTAGCCCGTCAACCACAGGTTGATCCTGCCCGTATTGGAGTATACGGCGGTTCTTACGGCGGATACCTGACCGCCATGGCCCTGGGCAAGGATTCCCGTTTATTTGCAGCGGGAGTCGATATCCATGGCGTCCATGACCGGACGAGTCGTACGCGCAATTTATTGCTTCCTGAAAGCTATGAACGCGCTCCTGATGCAGAACAAGCAGCCAGAGTGGCCTGGGAATCTTCACCAATCGCCTGGGTATCTGGCTGGACTTCCCCTGTGCTGATTATTCATGGTGATGATGACCGGAATGTTCGCTTTTCCCAAAGCGTTGACCTGGTCCAGCGCCTGGAGGCAAAGGGTGTTCCGCTGGAAACCATGGTCGTGGTAGATGATACGCACCACTTCATGCTACATGCCAATGCAGTTAAGGTAGATGCAGCAATAAGTGATTTTTTCGTAAGACGCTTTAAACCGGCGAAATAAACCACCCCGGATGACGCGAAATGGCCTTAAGTACAGTGTAATTTAAATAATTGCCAATTTTTTACTGGAGTGAGCAGTGAACAGTGAGCAGTTGGCAGGGCCTGGATACCATATATTAAATCGGTGGTAATCTGTGCAAATCTGTGGTAGAGGAGTGGGCAGTGGCTGAATAGTTCAAAAACCGCTTAACCAGATACCAGCCCCGACTGCGTCGAGGGTAAAATACCAGTAACCAGATACCAGTAACCAGATACCAATAGGGGTTTATTCCAGCTTCTTTTAGGCGATAAAAACTCAACGTTACTTACATTACAAAGTATTAAGTACAGTGTAATTTAAATACAGTGCAATTTAAAAATTATTGGTTTTGTTGGTGTGGGCAGTGAGCAGTGAGCAGTGCCCGCCATAGGTGGGTAAAAAACTTGCTCCGACGCAGTCGGAGTGGGAAATGTGTCTAGGATTGAATGCTTCAAAACCGCTCAACGCTTAATTAGTAACGAGAAACCAGAAATTCACCCGCCTCCGGCGGGCCAGTAACCAGAAACCAGTCAGCAGTTTAATTCGGCTTCTTTCAGGCGATAACAACCCAAGGTTACTTAAGTTACATGGCCTTAGGTTACTAAGCAGGCTTGGTGGCTCGGGTCATTTCGCGTTTTCCCGGCGGTCCGGGAAGTGCTTCAACCAGGAATCCGGAACGCTTCAGGTCGCGCTTAAAGCCGCCCTTCGCACAATAGGTTACCAGGACACCGCCAGGCACCAGACTGGCAAATAGTTTTTCCAGGATCGGAAACTCCCATAATTCAGGTTGTGCCGTTGGGGCAAAAGCGTCGAAGTAGATAACCTGAAAATGGTTGGAAGGAAACGCAGCCTGTAATAAGTTTTCGTGGCGTTTTAGAAGATGGAATGCTGGGGCAAGTTCTTGCCAGGAATTCCAGGGAAGTTCATGGATCTGCATGAACAGCGCCGGGTCCGTTTCCAACTGCCCCGGATAATTCAGCTGATGGGCCTGATCCAGGGGTAGGGGATGCGCTTCAATAGCTTCGTAATAGACGGTTGTGTTGTATTTCTGAGCCAACAGATAGGTGAGTAAGGCATTCAACCCAGTACCCAGGCCTATTTCCAAAATGCGTATCTCCTGTTGTCGGGGAAGAAACCCCATCAGACCGGCATCGAGAAATACATGCCTTGACTCCTGAATGGCTCCGTACCGGGAATGGTAGCTGACGCCAAACTGATGGGCAATCAACGAATGAGATCCATCCTGGGTTATAATAATTTCAAGATCATTACCATCGGTCATCTTCATAGCATTCGCGCAGTTCCGGTACGTTTATTTCCAATTTGGCAGCTTCATAGGTACATTCTCCTTTTTTGAGAAGCAATACCTGCGGAGATTCGTGATATACAGCCAGCTTTTCAGCAAGGTAACGCGATAAAGCAGGATAAGCCACTACATCAACCAGTAGCGGAACCATTTCTTCGGCAGAGAAGTCCCAGTCCGTTTCCAATCGGTATTTGGCGATAGCACTTAAATCGCAGCGCGAACTGTGTTTAAATACCATACAAGCCTGCCGGTGTGATTGTTCCAGGAAGGTATCCACCTGCTCAGTCGAATGCAATGCTATCCAATGGAGTTCCGCCATTACTAACCCTATTTAATGGGATAAAACAGCGTATGGAGTCGTAGGTTCATCTCCCTGGGAATCTACCGACAAAAGCAGTTATCAAAAAAGCTAGAAAATGCGAACGAGGACCTGTGCAGCGTCAATCAAAAAATCCGGAAGAGAAAAGTTGGTTGGGCAGCCGTAACCGCGATTGCAGGAAGTGAATAGTGCGAACACCATCAGGGTAGCAATAACTTTTGCGGACGTTGCTAAATGGTTTCTACGTTTCATGGCAATGATTATAAATTGATCTTTGAATAGTTCAAACAAGAATATACCCATCAACGGTTAGCGGCTGATAAATATTATCCTTTTCCAAATCGATCGGTAAAATTACTGATAAAGCTGTAAAAATACCTGCGTTTTGGTTGACAATTACCTGTATTCACGGAATTATAGCTTTTAACTGAAGCATTCCCTTGCGGATGGGGTAGGAGTTAATGCAATTTTTCTATTTTTGCAGCGAATTGAATTGGAAGAAAATAAACCCGATATAATGGCAAGAGAATTAGCATTACGTGATGCCCTGCGCGAGGCGATGGCCGAAGAAATGCATCGGGATGAGACCGTTTTCCTCATGGGTGAGGAAGTAGCGGAATACGATGGTGCCTATAAGGTTAGCAAGGGGATGCTGGAAGAGTTTGGCGCTAGACGCGTTATTGATACCCCTATCGCTGAATTGGGATTTGCTGGTATTGGCGTTGGCGCGGCAATGAATGGTCTGCGGCCGATTGTTGAATTCATGACCTGGAATTTCGCCGTATTAGCTTTCGACCAGATCGTGAATAACGCCGCAAAAACACTAAGTCAGTCTGCCGGACAATTCAAGTGCCCGATTGTTTTTCGCGGGCCTTCCGGTTCTGCCGGTCAATTGGCACAGCAACACTCCCAGACCTTCGAAAGTTGGTTGGCCAACGTTCCAGGGCTGAAAGTCATTTCGTGTGTTGATCCAGCCGATGCCAAAGGCTTGTTAAAATCGGCTATCCGCGATGATGATCCCATCTGTATGATGGAGTCAGAGATGCTCTACGGATATAAAGGCCTGGTTCCCGAAGGAGAGTATCTTGTACCTATTGGCGTAGCTGCTGTTCGCCGGGAAGGAACCGATGTTACGCTGGTATCCTATAATAAGATGATGCTGCCAACTATGGAGGCAGCTGAAGAGTTAGCCAAGGAAGGAATTTCAGCGGAAGTAATCGATCTGCGGACCATTCGCCCGCTCGATTACCAAACGATCGTTAACTCCGTACGCAAAACCAACCGCCTGGTAGTTATCGATGAATCCTGGCCCTTTGCTGGTGTTTCCGCTGAGGTAGCCTACGGCATTCAGAAATATGCGTTTGACTATCTCGACGCACCAGTTACCCGGGTAAATGCTGCGGATACTTCATTGCCATACTCCGCACCCTTTGTCGATGAATATCTTCCCAATCCCGCTAAAATTATTAAAGCAGTCAAGGAAGTTACCTACGTGCGTCGCTGATTAACCTGAATTACTTTTTTCAAGTATAGCTCATCCCGAATGTTGGCCCCGTCCAGCATTCGGGATGATTTTTTTAGCGCATTGCAGTGAGCAGGGAGCTGAAAAATAAACTGCATAAACCAGCACATTAGCGCATTAGCAATTAGCGTATTGGCTAGTTAGGTATTAGCGTATTGCAGTGAGCTAAAAAATAAACATCATAAACCGAGTGAGCAACGCGAACGAGATAAACTGCATAAACCAGCACATTAGCGCATTAGCAATTTGCGCGTTGGCTATTAGCCTATTGCAGTGAGCTTAAACATAAACATCATAAACCGAGTGAGCCCCTTGTTCGTTGGAATATTCTGATTCCATGCGGGCTATTGGCCGGTCTCCTGACCGGCGATAAATAATTGCTCATTAGAATATTAGCTCAAATAAACCCTATAAACCGAGTGAGCGATAGCGAACGGTATAAACCAGCGAACGTCAGTGAGCTAAATAAACCGAGCAAAGTGGCATAAACCAGCACATTAGCGCATTAGCAATTTGCGCGTTGGCTATTAGCGTATTGCAGTGAGCTTAAACATAAACATCATAAACCGAGTGAGCAACGCGAACGATATAAACTAAACGAACGCAGTGAGTGGCATAAACCAGCGAACGTCAGTGAGCGATATAAACCTTCAACCCTATCTCACACCAATGCCGGCTTGCTGGCTGCTTCCGCCTCCTGAATCATTAATACCTCCAGGATATTCTCGCGGTTGAGTACACCGATGAGTCGCTCATCTTCCATCACCGGGCAGATTTCAGCATTTTCCTGTTGCAGGATTTCCCAGGCTTTATCAAGGGGAAGATCGGGATGAAGCGTAACCACCTGGCGGTTGGCAATAGAGCCAACGGGTGCGTCCCTTCCTGATTGCTGTAGTCCCTGAATGAGGCCATCCCGGGTGATACAGCCCATAATCTCTTCGTTCTCCATGACCAGGAATTCTTTTTCCTGCCCATCTAAAAGTAATTGCACTACGCGATCTAAGGGATCTATGGCACTTAACAGGGTAAACCGGTGCATGGTTACGTCCCGGACCTTAAAGTGGCTTAAACGGGAGCGGGTGGATTCGTAGTTGGCTTCGGCTCCGGCGCCCAGGTAAATAAAAATACCAATAAACATCATCCAGAAATTGGAGAATACGCCCCAGAAGACAAATCCAATGGCCAGCAGTTGTCCAACCCGGGCAGCGATATTCGTTGCTTTTGTCCGCCCATATTGCATGGAAAGAAAGGCTCGCAAGACGCGCCCGCCATCCATGGGAAAAGCGGGGATCAGGTTGAACAAAAAAAGCATCACGTTTACGGCAAACAGGCCCAAAACGAAATTGGTTGGGGTAAGCGAAATTACTTCCCTCCAGTTTATACCGCCTTCCTGCACCCAGAGAAAAATACCGAGTAATAGCGCCAGGACTAAATTAACCAGGGGCCCGGCCAATGCGATGATTAATTCTTCGCGTGGTTCTTCCGGCATTCGCTCCATACTGGCAACTCCACCAATCGGAAGCAGGGTGATGTTGCTGGTTTTTACGCCAAACCGCCGACCGGCCAGGGCGTGTCCAAACTCATGTAAGAGCACAAAAAAGAAAATGAGCAAAATAAAAGTGAGACTGAGTAAGGCGGCAACCACATTACTTCCCTGTTGCAGGTTACTCAGGAGTACCCAAAAGAGGAGAATCAAAAAAGTCCAGTGAACAAAAACATCAATCCCCTGAACCCGGGCGATTCGCAATGACCATTTCATAAGCTGTTAGCACTTAAAGTAATGGGACAATATTATTTATACCTTATTTCAGGCCCTTTTAGACTTCCACTTCGTTAAAAAGTCTCGCCGACGCGCTCTGTCGCCTACGTTTTTTGCCTTGTTGAACCCCAAAATTGCGCTGAACAAAGCCTATACATAGTAATGACCCATTACTTACTAAAGAACATGTATTGTTCTCCTTAAAGTTCGCTGGAAACCCCTCGGGGCCCAATGACGAATATCATCCCAAGAGTAAGGCTACACCAATACCCGCCAAATAACCGATAAGGGCCAATAAACTAATCCGCTTCACATACCAAAAGAACTCAATATGCAATTGCCCCATAATAGCGACTCCGGCAGCCGAACCGATGATCAATACACTGCCTCCTGTGCCTGCGCAGTATGCCAGCAGCTCCCAGAACAAGTGGTTGGGAGGATAAGTGCTCAGCGGGTACATCCCCATAGCGCCTGCTACCAGTGGCACGTTATCAACAAAGGCACTGATCAGACCAATCGCCAAATTCACCAGGTAAATATTCCCCAGATTAACATCCAGCCAGGTGGCCA
>JACJXV010000036.1 GCA_020636445.1 Lewinellaceae bacterium
TGGCTGAGCAGGGGGCTATCCATCTGAAAGGTAAACCGATCGACACCACCCAGCGCTTCACTATGGCGGAGGATCTTTGCAGCGACCTGCTCTGGATCCCCCACAACCAGGGCACCCCGGGCATCCGATTGGGCATCAAAAGCCTGCCGGGTAACAGGCGGCCAGCCTCTTTCCTTACCAATTTCGTTAAACATCTTCGCATACCCAGGAAAGTAGGTATCCAAAGCCTCCTGGTGATTATCGGCAACAAACCCCAGAGAGTGAAGGCCGATTTTCATATTTTCCGGTGGGTGGCCGGCGGCCCGGAATGCTTGCCGGTATACATCTACCAGGGGGCGAAACCGTTCCGTTTGCCCGCCGATGACCGCGACCATCAGGGGCATGCCCATTTGCCCGGCTTTGATGAACGATGCAGGCGTGCCGCCAACGCCCCGGTAGATCGGGATTTTCGGTTGCAACGGTCGGGGATAGATCGGCTGCTCCGTCAATGCAGGCCGGAAACGACCCTGCCAGGAAACGACCTCATTGTCGCGGATTTGCAGCAGCAGCTCCAGTTTTTCCTCGAAGAGCTCATCATAATCGTTGAGGGAGAGCCCGAAAAGGGGAAAGGAGTCGATAAAGGACCCGCGGCCAACCACCATTTCCGCACGACCATTGGAGATGAGATCAAGCGTTGCAAATTGTTGAAAAACCCGCACGGGGTCGGCGGCACTCAGGACGGTCACGCCACTGCTCAGTTTAATTCTGCGCGTTCGGGCAGCGGCTGCCGCCAGGATAACGATATTGGCCGAGTCGAGAAAATCTTTGCGATAGTGCTCGCCAATGGCGAAGGTGTCCAGCCCCATTTCGTCCGCATAAACCATGCGTTCCAGTAGCCGGTTCAGGTCTTTGACTGGATCAGCGTATTGGCCGGTAGCGGGGTCAATAGTAGCTGCAGCAAAACTATCAATGCCTATTTCCATCATATTGAGTTTAGTTGTTTACAGGACTGACGCCTCTGAATTTTACTCGCAGACAGCGGTGGTAAATAGCCCAATTCAGGATAACAACTTTTTGAGCAAGATGGCACAAAGAGGTGGGATAAATCTGACCTTTGGGAAGGTATTAGGAACCCAGAAACTACCCAATCCCTCCCGAAATACTGATATCCAACTTTCCATTTACCTCTTTGACAATGAGAAACCAGCCGTCGTAGTATTCCTGAGTACCATTGGCGTAGGTTAGTTGGAAGACGAGCCCCAGGTTGACCACTCCGGAAGCATTAGCCTTGACTCGCGGGGTATTTCGTACCAGAGTCAGGTTAGTTATTTTGGCGTATTTGGAGGAGCTGTACCGGCCACCCGTTCCACCAGCAAAAAAGTAGTAGAGGATTTCATTGGCTTTGCGGGCCTGGTCACCGGCATTGGCTCCGAAGTTTTTTGCTTCACCATCGATGGCGGCGAGCATGCCCAGGATTTCTTTATTGATGACAGCACTGCGGAAATCGTTAAGGAAGCGATCAACAGCGACGCTGATTTTTCCTTTGGGGGTAGTAAATTGACCAAAAGCACTAACATGGTCCAGATCAAGATGAAGCAGCGTTTCTCCGCCTGGCAGGGTTGTTTTTTCGGAGCCTGGGTTTGTAATTACCGCCTCTGATTGATCCCGCACGGCTTCGCTAGTATCCACTTGAACTTGCCCGGCCTTTTTATTGGTCACTTTGCGGTTGCTGCGATTGATCAAATAGAAAATGCTAAAAATGACCACCAGGATCAGGCTCGCTAATCCCAGATATTTGCGTGCATTTCCAGTGGGAACTGCGGCTGCAGGGGCATTGGGGTTAGCGCTGGGGGGCGTGGGTGTTACCACTGGCGGGGCCTCCTGTTTAATCTTTTCGGCCAGCTCCAGAAGTGCCACATTGATTTTATTGTAGTCCTGGTTGGCTTCCTGGCGCGAGATGGTCCCTAATCGTTCTTCTTCCGCAATTTTGTTGTAGCGGTTGTTGAGCATGATGATTTCGCGGTCGATATCACTGAACTGGAATTGGGAGAGGAATTCCAGGGCATCCCGGGTTTGATTCTGGGCTATCAGTTGCCGAATTTGCGTAGCGATCGCTGTTCGTTCCATAAGTTTCGGTTAATGCAAGATCCATATGGATATCAGGGGAGCAAATTAATTGGAAAACATTCCCAAGCGAGTGGTATTACCCTGGCAAAACTAAGGTACTGCAATTTTTTTGGATAGAGAACCCCGGGGTGGGGGATAGTCCTTTGTTTAATGTCCGCAATTCCCTGGAGGGTAGCACTTGCCGTTATGCTCGGCATAGGTAGTACCGATGATAAAACCATCCATTTGGGGTAGGGAACTCATTTTATAGGAAAAGTCTTCTTTGACCAAGGTTTTGCTGGAAAGCTCATTACCATTATTGTCGCATGACTCCTTGGTCAGCAGGTAATTAACCCGGCCTGACGAAAGGTTGTAATCAAAGGATTCCAGCTCTTCACAGGGATCGGTATTAAGGATGGTAACCCCAATCAGTTCCCATTGGTTATTTTGGTAGCGGAAGCGGTGGGTATATTCCCACTTTTGACGGCTACCGCCAAAGTGCTTAATGACGATAGCGCCATTTTCAATGTTTATACGTTCAAACGGATCACCCATGACACCCCCGGCTTCGCTTGAAAGCACCGCCCCGGTGGATGTATGCCAGAGCTTCCAGGTGTCATTCTCCACTTTGTAGATACGAATTTCACGCTCATTTCCCATGTCACCGAGTTTGTCAGTGTTCAAAACAAGTACTTTTTCAGGAATACCATCCTTTGTTAAGTCGCCAGTATCTTCGCCAATCTTGTCATAGCCTTTGGGGAAAACCGGATCAAAGCGAGGCAATACTACCGCCGGGGTTGTATTGGTCGCGATACTTGGTGTTGTCTGTGTATTGCTTGTATCAGTACTGTGGCTATCTGGTGTGTCGCTATTGGTTTTGTTTTTGGGATCACAGGAAATGAGTACCAAGGCTGCGACCATAAAAAGATAGTATTTCATATTGAAGGTATTCTGCGTTGTGGATGTCTTCGACTTGATCCCAATGTAAGATAATTTAGCGGGCAGGCTACCCTTATCTTAATTCTGTAATTATAGGTTTTCGGAGAGAAAAAGGACCATTCACTTCACCCTATACTGTCCTGAATCGGTGTTTGTCTCACTCCGTGCCCTCTGCCCCTCCATGCCCTCCGTGGTAAAAACCCCCACCGGTTAATATCAGTATTTAGTGCTCTGTTCCAGCTTTTTTGACTTGCACAAAAATGGACCGCTTTACTACCGGTAAATAGTTTTCATAATGCCAAAGTAACAGGAAAATATTGCCTAAGAGCATCATCGCGGTGATGATGGGGGTTCCGCGCATGTGTAGTGCCACTGACACTAAAAAAATATTAACCGTAACCGGCATCATCAATAAGCCGGCAAGAACCCTGAAGCGATTGGAAAAAATCAAAAAACCAATGGCTATTTGAAAATACCCGATAAAATTCCAGTAAAGGCCGGTTTCATGCATTGCATGGAAAAAGGCACCAACCGGATTGGTCACTGGCAGAATTGTAAATTCAATCCCCGGCAATTTTCGGATTCCGGATAAAATAAAGGTAATCCCCATACCCATTCGAGTCGCCCAATACAGCCAGTGAAAAGCGGTTATCTTTCGGCATTGGTCAATGAACGTGAACATGATTTAGGTTTTAGGTGAAAAAGAATTACGAAAACCTGCAAGCGAATTATTGGGCTATTCCTGGAAAGGAAAAAGCTTTTTAAATGCTTCGTTGATACTTTGGTGCAGGATTGTAGCATGGTTTTCATGGGGCAGCGGAACAAAATCTACAGTTAGGTTGAGGTGCTTTGCTGCCATCAATACTGCAGCTAATTTCCGGGCTTCTTTCTGCATGATTTTGTCTTCCTGACCACCTACGGAAATATAGGTATAAAAATCGCTGTCTGTTTGCTGGCCCAATAAGGCTTGGGCTTGGTCAAGGAGGCTTTCATTGTCCCACCACAAGCTCGGACTAACGATTAAATAGTGCGAAAACAGGGCTGGTTTTTTCAATAAAACTTCGGTAGCCAAAAGCCCCCCGAGTGATTGCCCAATGAGATAGCGGGTAGCCGTAGTTCGATAGGTTGCCTGAATAAATGGCTGTAATTCTTTCTCAAGGAAACGGATGAAAAGATCGGAATGGCCGGTGGTAGGGTAGCTTTTTACTAATTCTTCCAGATCGGTATGGTGAGTGAAATCTCTTTTCCTGTCCACATTCGCGATGCCCACAATAATGAATTCGGGCATTTGAAATTGCAGATTGAAAAATTGAACTAACCCTACGATGTGTAAAAAATCTTCGTTCAGGGATCCATCCAGGAGGTAGATTACGGGATAGGGTTTCTCTGCATCGTAGTTGCCCGGTAGGTAAATATTCAACGTCCTTTCTTCCTGGAGCGTAGCTGATTTTATCGTTTTGACTTCCCCGATAGCTAATGGCCCCGTTTTAATCAATGGGGCAGTTTGGGCTTGGCCTGTTAGCGCAAACAGTATTAAGAATGAGATCGTATTGAATTTCATTAAGAAGCAGTGTTCGGTTTACGGAGTGTATTTGTCGTAATGATCTGTGGCGTTAATTCCATTTATCCAATACTATTCGCTAGTTACATAGCATCCTTAGTGCTTTAGATACGTGTAAGCATCTTTGGCGTAGCAGTCGCAATCTCGTGCTGCCAGGGGAATTGTGAAGAGGAACCCTGGTGTTGCAAGGTATATGTTTTTGATATTCAACATTTAAGGTTATGGGTGTGTAAGTTGGACTGCCAAAGCGAATTCACCTTGGGTTAATCTGGCTTCGTTCTGTACCTGAAGTTAGACAATCCAATATGCAAGTCAAATTTATCTACAAGACAATTTCGTAGGGGCTGGTCCAGGAGTTACTTCTTCGGGGATATCATTTTCTAAAGACTGTTATTCGAAAGATTTTTTCATCTCGCACTTCGTAAATGAGCACTAATTCCAGGATATCCGGTGAGCCATTGCGACCTACGATACTTTCATGATCAATGACCTTATTATCAAAGGTGATGCGGTTGACAATGGTGGAATGTAGCTCAGGTGAGCGTTGGAATAATCCTGCATAAAGTTGCCGAACCGCTTCCCTGCCAACCGTGGTAGGTGCAGCATCAGGAAAGGTGAAAATGGCGATATCCTCACTAAAAGCGAGCATGAAGCCATCAATGTCGCGCTGGTTGTAACTATCCAGATTTGCCTGAACGACTTGTTCAGCTGTTAATGGTTTTTGGGCCATAGCCATAGGGGATGTAAGGAGTGATGTAAGGAATAAAATGCACACGAAAAGGGTGAATCGGGACATGAAAAACGTGTTTTTGTTGACTATTTGCGGCGACTAACCGGCTCGTTGCAGAAAATACCGGGAACTGCATGCTCAGAAGCTAAGATAAGGGAATCAGCCCATTACCAACTTAACAATAGCCGGGCCCCAATAGTGCTTGGTAAAAAAATAGGTGGCTAGTAGCAAAAAGGCGGTAGCCAGCAGCATACCACTTGCTGCCAGCCATTGGGCCATCGGGGTACGCATCATTTTACGCCGGCCAATGAATACTTCCGCGACCAGTAAATTGGGCAGGTAAAAAGAAGTCCATGAAATAATCGAAAGGGCCCTGGAAACTGGCGGAATGCCCCAGCCCATCAGTGAAGAGTAACCCAAACCCGTAATCTATCCGGTACAGCCATGAGCCAATCGCCAGGGCAAACATCCGGATGGCCCAAGCTCGATGCTCCTCGAATTGTTGGGCTCGGGCGTGCCGATAGGTCAGCCAGGCCGCCGCGAACATAGCAATACCATATCCGGCAAAGGCAATATCCATCACCAGCCCGCCAATGGTTCCTTTTATGAAAATGAAAATCAGGCCCCCTACTGCGGTTAAAAGAGCAGCGGATATATAAACCCGTCCCAGCCAGCGGTGAACAGATGGATATGTAGTTCGGATATAGGTAATTAGTTGAATGCAACCTAACACCAGAATAACGCCACCGGCAGCAAAATGTAATCCAATACCAAGGGTGGCAGATTCCGTACGAGTGTCATAAAGCCCGGGGAGCATCTCGTTCCATTGAGCGGGGTTGCCTTGCAGCAAAGCAGCAAAGTAAAAAGCCAGGATATACAGGCCAAATAAAGTTGCACTGATCCACACGGTAGCAACCAGTAACTGTGCGGCACGGTTGAAAACCCAATGGTTGGGGGAGGTCGGCAATGAAAGGGGTTTCCCTGGCATAATTCACTCGTTTTGGGTTATTCGGCAGGGGAATGGTACACCGTAAACAATTCCAATGCTTGTGCTTTGCCACGCAGGTCTACCTGCCCTACTGATTGTAATTGGTAGGCCGTTCCTGTAAGCCTTAATTGGGTGCTAATAGCGTCCGAAACTAATATGTTAACCCCCAGCTGGTTACACTGAGCCTGGATTCGGGCAGTGGTGTTCAAAACATCGCCCGAAAAGGCAATGTCGCGTTTGATAATACCTACCTCACCACTGATTACCGGCCCGCAGTGGATCCCTACTTTAAATTCGGGAGTAATGCCGTATTTTTCCTGATACTCGCCTTGCCGTTGTGTAAGGCACGTTTGGGCATCGAAGAAAGCGGCGATACAGTTGTTGTTTTTGAACCCATTTTCCAAGGTCCAGCTTACGACGATTTCGTCGCCTACATACTGATAGATCTCACCTTTGGCCCGTAGGAGCGCGGGGGTAACATCCTGGAAGAATTCCTTGATGAAAGCGAAATACTTTAAGGCGGTGAGCTTTTCAGCAATGGTAGTTGAGGAGCGGATATCCAGAAACATAAAAATCCGCTGCTCTTCTTTGGGGTGAAAATACCTGCCCAGTAAGAAGTTGATAAAGGTTCCCGGGCCATACTTGTCGTTAACCTGAATAGCCACAATAGTAATAACTCCAACCAGCAACCAAAAAAGGTAATTCTTTAAATTTTCAGAACCTTGCATATAGGTAGCTACCTCGGAAAGGATGATCGGGTCGTTTATCCTGCCACCATGTTTTAATAAGTTGAATACAAATGATCCCAGTGTACTCATCAATGCATAAAGAACGGAAATGCTGAGCAATACCCAGAGCAAGGCTTTTCCGTAAGCATGAGTGCGCAGCCAGGAGTTCACCCGTGGAAGTATGAAAAACCCTGCGAGCACTCCCGCCACAAAAGAGGTTACAATGTAGGATTTGAGGAGCACCCAGAAATTGGCACCCCCAGGATCGATTTTATAACTATACAACATTAATAACTCATACGTCGCTTGTAAAATCCCTAACCCTAGCCACAACAGGCCAAATTTAAGTGCAGTAAGGAGTTTTTCAGTCACTGATTGTTTCTTTTAGGGAATCTGGTTGTGCAAAATACGGTATTCTGTATAAAGTTCTACTTTCTTGGCGCTTCACCCGAGTGGGTGATGTTTGTGATAAGCGAATTGGTCCATATTTGGATTGAAAAGGGCAATCTATGCCTATTCTTTCAAACCCAAAATACTACCAAGATGAACATTGCTTTATGGTTGACCTGTTGCCTGAGTCTGACTGGCCAATGGTTATTTACCTCGCCGACTCAGCCACCTGGAACAGTGACTGCCCTGAAAATGAAACCGGAATTTGTAACAGCCTTTAAAAATGTAGGTGTTCCTGCCTTTACACTCGACAGTAAGGGTATTCTTCGGCCTAAAGCTGGTTACACTATTCAGTATCGGAAAGGAGCGAGCCATTTAATCGTCTTTCCGGCAGGGGAGGGAATCAGTACGATGAACATTGGTAAAGGATCAAAAGGTTTACCCGGAGGTGCTACCCTCAACTGCATTGGTTGCGAGGATTGTAGTGTGGTGGTACTGGCTTCCGGTCCCGCAGGAACCAACTATGGTTGTCGGGGTGGTTGTGAATGCAACGCGATGGTCAACGTACCTGCTGACGATGTAGAAGAGTTTCAGGAAGGGGGAGTCTGGCGTCCCCTTTGACAGTAATTCGGGGTGTCAAAACGAAATATTGACACCCCGAACAAAAGCACTGGTTCAAACAGCGCACAGTTTCGCTTAAGCATTAAAGGCCACTGCCTTAAAATTTTTAGGTTTTGGAGTGGTTTCGCGGATGTGGACCTGTATCTTCAGGTTAGTAATCAAACCGTACTTCTGATTTACAGGTATTCCCTGCTACCTTCCCAGCCCAATTACCCTTGGCATCATTAGGGTCTGTGCTGAGACACCAGCCACTGCCATCATCCCGGCCATGATGCTTTTTGAGGGTTTCACCTCGGTAGAGATAGATCTCATCAATGTAGAATGCATCACTACCATTGGTGGTAACCACGATATGGGTAATCTCCCTGGATGTTTTAAAAGTATATACGGCATTACCTTCCCAGATTTTGCAGCCCGAGGAAACGCCATCGCGATAAACGGAACCCATCCGTTCAGATCCTGCCCAAAACTGTACGGTGATTCGATTTCCTGTTTCGGTATCACTCAGGTCGCTATGACAGGCATCTATCTCAACTTTCCATTCCGAATCTGTAGCAGTATCAAAAAGGTCGCCTACTCCCAAGTTCCACTGCCCCCAGCTTGATTTATTGCGGTCGGCAAAGGAAACGCCAGTTGGGTTAGCTGGTAACCCATTCAATTGTTTGCAAAGCTCTACCAGGCTGGTTTGATTATAAAAATCGATGGAGATAATATTGTGTTTCAGATTCTTCCATTCGTTTGCTAGGTAACTCAAGACGACCGGATTAGTTTGCTTTGCCAGGTTTTCCAGGCCAAAAGGGTAGTTACCTGTAAAGTCATAAGACCTTTTATACAAATCATTACAGGGCGTAATTTGTCCAACCAGGTTAAAAAAAGAACTGGTAGTTTGATTTGCACGAATACGACTGTCGAGGTGGGAAATTTTATCCGTACGTATTTCCTTAATGTCATCAGAATAAGAAGATACGATTTGTCCAGTTTGCCAGAAGTATTGTTGTTGGAAAGTCCCTTGCCGGGATTTTGCCCATAAAACAATAATAGGTCTTCCAGTGGCTACTAGTTGGGCCAATGTACTGGTTGGGGATAAAGAATTAGGAGCTAACCGTGGCCCAATCGTGCGTTCAATCATTCCGGCTAGTTCGTCCAATTTCGATTGCCGAATACCGCCATAGCCAGCATCGTTTTCCTTTCCGTTTCGTATTTTTTCATCCCAGTCATAAAAGTGATTGAAATCAAGTAAAATGGGCTCCCGAGGATATTCATTCGCGAATTTGACGACGTCATTAATCAATTCTGTGAGAGATATACCGTAAAGGCCGTGGCACGTTTTTAAGTTGCCACTCTTGTCAACACAAACACGGACATCGATATAACGAATCCCATCCTGGAGCTGCTGGTAAATGGTGCGCTCCTGGGCTTTGGCCCATTTGTCATATCCGTCACCGAGAAAGGAAAGTCCTCTTTTTAGATCATCCGTATCGGGAGCAAAGGGATCATTCACGCCCCGGTTCCAGGTTCCATTGAGGTTAAAAGTGCCGGAATCATGAGTGCCGGGTAATACCAGCCGGTTCAGTGGCTTGTTTTTCAGTTGTTCATAATTACGCGTAATCCAGGAGATTGGGCTGATGTTATTAACTGGAGGTGTATATCCTTCCAATTCCCATTGGGCACTCATCCAATTAGGCTGAATAGTGCCTACTTCCAGGGAAGGGTTTTGTATATGAAGATACTGAGTTGGTTTCCAACGGTTTTTTATTCTGAAAAAAGAAGTACCCGGAACGGGTTCCAGTTCCCACTGGGCGCTCGGCCAGCCTGGTTGGATAGCACCGGCTTCAATTTTTCCATTCTGGTTGTGGAGATAATAGTTGGTTCTCCCATCTTTAATCCAACGGTTTCTGAACCGAACATAATTAGTACCACTTACTGGCTCAACAACCCATTGTGTACTCCACCAGTTGGGCTGGGTAGCTCCGGCGTCAACCGTTGGGTTTTGAATGTGGATCTTGTATGTTGTGCGGCCATCCTTTTGCCAGCAGTTTTTGATTTGAATATAATTTTGGGAGAAGGAAGGTATGCCAATAAGGCAAAACAGGTAAACGAATACCCAGTGCATTAGCATTTTCATAAAATGTGTGGTTTTAGGTATTGAAAATTCTAGTACTAACTTATTTTTTAAAATACCATTTTTTGACCTTTAGTACAAGACGATGCCTTAGTTTGGCTGAAAACCAAAATATTTTTCTAACAATAAAGCATTGCTAACCAATGTTTTTGGTGGAATTACGTGTTGGGGATTTTTTGTACATGCCTAATGCTTTTGCATGCTATCTGCTTCATTCATTTCATTAGGATATTGAAGAAATGCATGTGGCAAGTAGCTAAGCTAATGCAGCAAGTTTGACTATTTCCAAGTTTGCCAGGAGCCAGTGGATTAGGTCGTACAGCTACTGAATAACTGCATTTACGATCCAGTAATTGGAAGTGTTATAGGGGCCCTGAAGCACTATTTTAGCAAAACGTGTACGTTGATAAGTCTCTAATTGCTTTTGGGATAATTTAACTTTAGCCTGCCCGTCTAATACGGGAACCTTTCCGAGGGTATAATAATCATCCTGGCCACCCTTGGCAAATGTATTGGTAAAGGCTATCCGCAGGGAACCCTGGCCTGACTCTGCATGGGGTGTCCAGCGGGCATGGAGCATATCGCCCTGAATCTCTGCTGCAAAATTTGACATGGAAATGGGGCCTATAAAGGGCGTACCATCCATTTCCTGGCGAATTTCCGTTGGGGGTACTATTCCTAAGTGCTTCAGCAGGGTTGGGGCGATGTCTACCACGTATGGCTCTTCACTGGTGTAATGGCTATTTAGATTCGCTGCATTCGTAACCATCCAGGTGGTTCTTTCCCGCGTGGATTGCCCACCATGCCCCCGGCCGGTGAGAGCGTCCCGGCCATGATCGGTGGTAATAACAATCAGCCAGTCTTCTCTCAAAGATTCCCGGTATTTGATGGCTTGCCATATTTTACCCACCTGAGCATCTGCCTGACGTACGGCGGCATAAAAGGCTTCTCCGTCACCGGAGGCATGGCCTACATCGTCGGTGTATTCGAGATAAACCCAGGATAAGTCTGGCCCTTTTTCGTGGATGTACCTGGCTGCCTCGGTCGAGACGTGCTCGTCGATAGCCTGGATGTAACGGGCCTCTTTATCATGGGGAAATTGTAGCGTATCCCGTTCAAATCCATCAAAAGCATAGTCTATCTGAAAGTTACCCGCCCGGGGTTGCCCCTCGCCAACCAGTATGGTTCGGTTATCCTGCCAGGTGGAAAAGATCGCTGTTTGCAGGCTGGAATCATGCTGTTCCACCATGCGAAAGATATTCCAGTAATGGTAATTGGGTTGTTGGTTATAATTGTCCCAGACATTGTGTTTGTTGGCCCACGTGGACGTCAGCAGATCCATATATCCGGGAGCAGAAATAGTAGGTGTTTCTGAGTAGCTCCCTTTTATCCCCCCAACGTAAGCTCGCGAATAACCGGCAATTCTGGAAATAGTGTCAAGGTAAGGAGTGGCCACTTTTTCCACGACATCAGCCGGAATACCATCGAGAATAATGAAAATGGCTTTTGGCTTTTTTGTCGAGCCCGCTTCAGGAGTCTGACAAGCACCAATCACCAGGATGGATAGCACAAGTAAATAGGAAATTGTTTTCATAGGCGTCATATTCCAGGTTGCTTGTCATTAAAGGAAATCTATAGGCATGACCAGACTAGCCTTTACCAGGGTTGAGCTGTACCTGATTGGCATGTTTTTCAAATAGATTATGAATCAGTAAAATGGCCACACCAAACCCCAGGGCAGATACAATCAGTAAGGTATTGATAACCCCATCAACAGCAAACGATAACCGGATTAATATGGTGGAGATGATGAAACCTGAATTGCGCATCACCTTATGGAATTCATCGGTATGGAGAAAGGAAAACAACAATAATAATACGTCAACCATAATCAGAATGGTGAAGAACTGGTCAAAAAAGACGCTATTAATATTCTTACTTGGTGGAGAAACCACATTGCCTGCCTGGAAAAAACTCTCCAAAAACCATTTGGAAGAGCTGTAAATAGCCAGAATTAGCAATAGGGGGACCAAGCATACGGCAATCAGTTTTTTGAGTTTGATAAATCGTTGTATGGAGGGTGGAAAACTGGCTTCCTCTTTGGGGGAATACTCCTTCCGTTTACTAAGCTTGTAAAACAGGAATATGAGCAAAAATAAAATTAGAGACGCTAGTAGATCGACGGTAAATTGAAGGTCGTAATTTATCTTAAACCAGTCAGAGGATAATTCCAGGTTTGAGAGGTCTTTGAAAATACGGCGAATGATGATCAGCGTGATAATTTCATACTGCTTGCCAATGTAAATGGAAAAGGACTTGGGCAAATAGTAGATCAACAGGTAAACCTCGTAGATAAGGATAAATGAAAAGGGGGTGTAAATGGCTGCAATAGGGTTCTTTAACAATTTGGATTCCTGCGAAAAATGGATGAGATTAGAATCCACTAGTGCAATTACCAAAACATGGAGCAAAAAACTGCCGATTGCTATAAAAATGATAGCACGCTCGCCTTTTTCCTTTACTTCTTTGGAAAGCAACCATTTATAAGCTGCAGTATAGAGGCGCTCTGATCTTAACATGGGTTTAGTTTTGAAAGTTAAACCTGACAGTAAGAAATATTTGTTAGTCGCTTTTTTTTTTGACTCGCTATCCCGGCTTATGCTGTCGGATTGCCCAAAGCGTCCAAAGTGCTCCCACTAAATCAACCGATCCTATCAGGGCGATAACCGGATTTACCTGAAAAATGAGGACAAAGCTCAACAAGGCTACGAAGAAAAAAATGCGACCGGCAACGGTAGATGTATAAAAAGCAACCTGTTCGTGCCGGGAAGAATAGTAATAGTAAATTCCCGTAGTAAACGCGAATAATCCAAGTACTTTAATCCAGATTTCCGAAGTAGGCTCGAGATCGAAAATCGCCAATAAGTGGTTGGGAATTATCATCAGCGCCAGGCCCATCATAAAGAGGTACAAGCTATAAATAAAGATACTGTTGGCTGCTTTGCTCATTGGATGAAAATTTTTAGTTGGCTCTACAAAAAAATCAGGTTCATCCATGGAAAATACCCTGAACATCTCCTGAAATAGTCCACTAGGCAGTAATGAAGGTAGTTAAAAGAAGGGTCAATAGACGGTTTTAATCCAGAATAATCTTTGATTGCCGGTGCTCTTTGGTTCGAATTAATAAGTAGGCAACCACCAGATTAGGCACCCAGCACAACCAGGCGACAATCCGGTAGGCAGGAGTAAAATCAGCGAGGACTAAGGTTAGGATCGGTAGCCAAATGCGCAGTGTTACTGCTGCAAAACAAGCCGCATAACTATAAATCATCCAGTTCTCGTGTAATGACACCTGTCCACTGCGAATGGCCAGATATCCGGATGCGGTAGTGCCCACCCAGACTAGTCCCAACCCGATGAAACCTGCAGCACTAATCCATCCTCCCGTAGCATGAAAGCCAATGTAAATACCACAAAGACCGCTGATCATAACTGCAAGCATATAAACCTTCCCCAAAAGCCGATGGAAAGCTGGTCTGTTTTGCCGCAACTGTTGCAAAAATTGCGGCCAGCCCGTTGCCAACGCTAACCCTCCCAGAGTTATATGACCATAAAAACCAATGTTCCAGGCGGTATTAGCTAATAGCGCAGGTGATTTGCTCCCCAATAACCCAAAGGTGCGGTCGAACAAAAAATAGGTGATCGGATATAGACTAATGGCTGCGGCAAGAAGGATCGTGAGCCACCAGAGCAGCGTTCGGAGGGTTATTTTCATGGGTTTGTTATGGACCATCGTTAATGGCAACGGATTCGTATTTAAAGATGCGGCAAATTAAAATAACCCCTATATTTTGTTGCAGGAAAATGCTTACTGATTATTTCCTCGTCATGAAAACTACGATAAGATAAATACCTGATAATTAAAGGTAATTCGGAGTGATTTTAGGGAAAACAAAATCAAAACATTAAGGAGCATTATTCACTTGGCGGTAATAGCACAGCGTCAATTACGTGCACCCAGCCATTGGAAGCTTTTACACTACCTAGAATTTTAGCTCCGTTGACATAAGTTGCACCATCCTTGGTGGTAACCTCTACTTTGTCGCCAGTAGCCTGACCGATGAGCATAACCCCTTTGATGTTATCCCCATAATAGCTGCCAGGGGCTGCATGAAAGGTAATGATGTTTGCCAGTGTCGTTTTGTTTTCCGGCTTGAGCAGATTTTCCAGTGTCCCTTTAGGCAACTTCTCAAAGGCTTCATTGGTGGGTGCGAAAACTGTTAGGGGGCCGGCATTGGTTAATACATCTTGTAATCCTGCTGCCAGGACGCCCTTGACCAAGGTGGTGTGGTCCTTGGAGTTAATCGCAATTTGCAGGATGTTTTTTTCCGAAACATCGTCTTTTACAGCCGATTGACCAGCTAGTTGAGGCTGGTCACCATTGCTTGCCTGCGTGTTTCCTTCTCCGCCAGGGGATTGGCAACCCCATAGCATTAAACTTAAGCAAGCAGCATACAGGGTAGTCAGAGATGCACTTTTCATTGGGTAAACGTTTATTGGTTATGAATTAAGTTTGTCCGGATGGATTATAAGAGGGGTAAGCAAATATACTAAAAAAGACAAAAAGGTATTAATATCTCTTTACAAATAATTTCTGACTTCCTGGAGTAGGGTAGGGCATATTGAACAGGAAAGAGTAATCTTCTTTAAGGCATCAAAGGAGTAAGGTGAGGAAAAGGAGGGCATTGGGCCAACGAAAATTCACAGCCCCCCATTGTTAATGTTATGTGACTGGCTTTTAGGGATTTACGGGGCGAACATTTGAAATTACCAGGTAAACTGGTATCCCACGCCCTTGAGGGTAATAATTTGAACGGCAGGGTCGTCGCGCAGGTAATCGCGCAAACGGGTGATGTAAACGTCGAGATTACGGGAGTTAAAAAAGCTGTCGTCACCCCAGAGTTGTTGTAAAATGACTTTGCGTTCCAGGGTCTGGTTATGGTGTTGGGCCAGGATTTTCAGTAATTCAGCTTCGCGGTGGGAAAGTTTACGTACGTGCTCCTGGCGGCGTAACTCGTATTTTACCGGAAAAAAAGTGTACTGACCGATCGGGATTTTATCCGCTTCTCCGGGTATTGAGGGCGAGGAATTTCCCTCCTGGGTAAGCTTTAAGAGGTTGTGAATACGGACGATAAGCTCTTCCATACTGAAGGGCTTGCGGATATAATCATTACCACCCGCCTGGAATCCGCGGAGTAAATCTTCTGTTTGGGTTTTGGCAGTCAGGAAAAGAATTGGAATCTGGGTGTTTTTCTCCCGAATCAGGGTTCCCAGCTCGTAACCGTCGCGATTGGGAAGCATAACGTCCAAAACTACCAGATCGGGGCTGAAAGATTCAAAGGCTTGCATAACCTCATTACCATCGCTGACCATCGTTACCTGGAAATCGCGGCTTTCCAGGCTTTCTTTGACGATTTTTCCCAGGAAAACTTCGTCTTCAACGTACAGAATTTTGGGTTTAGTCATGCTTACGGGGTAAGGTGATTGTAAAGGTACTTCCCTGACCAGAACTGCTTTGTACATCGATTTGCCCGTGGTGTTGGGCAATCACGCCGGCAACATAACTTAAGCCCAGCCCATGGCCTTTGGTGTTGTGACGATCGCCGGTGGGTACCCGGAAGAACTTTTCGAAAATGCGGGCTTGGTATTCCGGGGATATACCAATGCCTTTATCACTGACACGCAGCATTAATGATTGGTCGTTTCCGGTCAGGAGAAGCGAAATTTGTGGTTTTTCAGGACTGTATTTCAAGGCATTATCCAGGAGGTTGTATATAACGTTGGTTAGGTGAACGGCATCGCCCGTCAGCGCAAAATCATTCCCCTGGACCTGCAGGTCAACGGATGCACCAGCTTGGTCAAACCGCAACTGCAGGGAACGCAAGACATCGTCGAGTTGTTGGCGGAGATCAAACCGTTCCAGGTGCAGATCCGGGGTTTTGCTTTCGAAGATGGACATTTTCAACACCCGGTCAACCAATATGGAAAGTCGCTTAAGTTCATTTTGGGAAATGTCAAGATATTCCCGGGCACGTGATGGGTTTTCCAGTACATTAAAATTATTCATGGCTTCCAGTGCCACCCCTACGGTAGTGATGGGTGTCTTGAGTTCATGACTGATATTGCTGATGAAATCGTTTTTCAACCGGGTAAGTAATTGCTGTTGGCGCAGGCTTCGGTAAACCACGAAGAAGGAAAAGCCAGTCAGAAGGACTAAAAAACAGGCAAAGGCCGCGTAGGGAATTACTTTGCGCAAGAGGTAAGGCTTATAATGAGTGATCTGGGCGATAAACCGTTGTTGGGCTGGAATAAACGCCGGGGCGACCACTTCAAAATGCGGACCAGATTCGGTGCGGTTTCGGGGCCCCTTTTCTTTGCGGATTATTACCTCAAAGGGAAAGCCTCCATTGCGCAGACTGTCAGCAAAAGCATTTTGGATATTGACCAGGCTGAGTGTGTCAAAATTAAGATTAAAATGCCTGTCACGACCTTGGGTGGGAACACTATCCTTGGCCGTTTTCTGGATGGAAACCATCACCGAACTAATGACTCTTCCAACGGAGGGTTGGGGTTCCTCGGATCGTAAGAAGATCTGAATAGAGGTATCGCTAGGTGTCTTTTCCGGGCGCTCAATAAATACCGCTTCCTGAGGGGAGCGACGGCGAATATCTAATCTTAATCGTTTTGGCGGGCTTGTTTGCGGCGAGGCTTTGGCAGAATCAGCCTGCCATTCCATTGGTTGCAGAGCTTTCATAATCACTTCATCCTGCATGTCGCGTGCGGTATTGAAGAACAAAGCACTCAGCTCTTTATGGAGGTTCTCCCGCTGTTCGGCATAGACGCGTTGCAACCAATACCCCTGGAAAAGGAAGAGGAGCAAGAAACTACTGCTCATCAGCAAGGGCAATCCGTATGTATTCCAGTAATGCTTCATTGCGTACAAAGGTAGGGTGCTTCACGTTGCCTGCCAATGGCTGTTAACCTTAATTAACCTTAAATCAAGGGTGTTTAACCTGAGCGGTGACTAAGAAGGATTAGCTTTGTAAAAAATAGTTACCTATGAAGTCAATAGTAACCACAATCACCCTGCTCCTGGCCGCCTTTAGCCTGTGGGCACAACCAACGACGGGTAAAATCACCTACGAACAACGCATAAATATGCACCGGGACCTGCCACCCGAACGGGAAGAGATGAAGCAATTTCTCCCGGAATTTCAGGTGAGCCAGATCGAATTACATTTCAATACTGCCGCTAGTTTATGGAAGCAGGTGGAGGAAGCTCCTGAAGTAGATGTTTCTCAGGAAACTGAAGGCGGTGGGCGGATGCAAATCCGGATGCGGAATGTATCGCCAATCATTTATCGTGATTTGGCTAGCAACCGCATGGTAGAGGCAACTCAGTTCATGGACAAGCCATTTCTGATTGATGACGGTTCACCGAACTTTGCCTGGAAAATCACTGGCGAACAGAAAATGATTGCGGGGTATCCTTGTATGGCGGCTGTGGCTCAGGACTCAACCGTACGCGGCCCTCGCACCATTAAGGCATTTTTTACCCCCGGGATACCAGTGAGTGCTGGTCCGATAAGTTTTGGCGGGCTTCCCGGCATGATTTTGCTGGTGGATGTCAATGATGGCCGGCAGGTAATCACCGCCACTCAGGTAAATCTGGACCCTGCTGCTGTTGGGGAAATAGCCGAACCTACGAAAGGCAAGAAAGTTACCCGCGCCGAATATGATAAGATCATGGAAGAGCGCCTCAAAGAAATGGGCGGTGGCGGTAACATGATTCGGATTATCCGAAACTAAAAATAGATTTTTGTTAGCCCGCTCGCGGGCTTGATTATGCAATAGGGGTTACCCCCATTTAGGCAGCATCACTGTACAGGAGTGATGCTGCCTATTTTCTTACCGGGCGAGGCAGTATACTTCTGATGGCCCATACAGGAAGGGGGGCTTGTTTCTTGTGTGCTTATGAGCAATGTTTCAGGGTGGATTTTTATGCTGGTGCGGTGAGTAAATTATGCTTCGGTTCATTGGCAGGCAATGCATGAACGCTAAAACCCGAAGGCAGGCTTTCAATATGGCCTTGAACAGGGCAGGGCAATTGCCAAAACTATTGTATATTGATTAGTGATGATTTTCCCTACGGAACGAAGCACCTAAAACCCTGCTACACCATGGAACCTGATCCGCAAGAGCACCGCGGTGGAATCTCCCGCCGCAAATTTATCCACCTGGGATTGCATAGTTATGCCGGGTTTCAATTAGCCCCGCCACTGCTGGGGTCACTGGCTTTTCTGGAGGCCTGCAGCACTCCCGTGAAAACGATTCATGGTGCCTGTTATCACGATTGTCCGGATACTTGTAGCTGGACAGTTACCACGCAGGGCGAAAAAGTTACAGGGTTTGGCCCTAATTCCGCTAACCCCTACACCGGAAATTCCCTGTGCAGCAAAATGAATTTTTTCCCACAGGAGGTAACTTTCCATCCCGACCGGATTCTGACGCCGCTCAAACGGGTGGGCCCAAAAGGAAAAGGAACGTTCGCTCCCATCTCCTGGGAGCAGGCCCTGACGGAAGTAGCCACCAAATTATCCACGATAATTCAGGAAAAAGGGGGCGAAGCAGTTATGCCGTATAGTTTTGCCGGCACGGAGGGCCTGGTTCAGAATAATGCCATGGGTAGTCGTTTCTTCGCCCGGATTGGCGCCACCCGCCTGGCACGCACGATTTGCGGGGATGCTGCTTTCGCTGGCGTTAATGCGGTAAACGGTGGCAGTACCGGGGTGTTGCCGCAAGATATCATTCACAGTCGTTATATTATTTTTTGGGGAACAAATCCGGTGCTCTCCAATCAGCATCTTTGGTCATTAGCACAGCAAGCCCGGAAACAAGGGGCTAAGCTGGTGGTCATTGACCCATTTCTTTCCCAAACGGCAGCCCAGGCCGACTGGCATATCCAACTTTATCCAGGAACGGATACCGCCCTGGCCTTGGCCCTGATTAACGTAATACTAGCTGAAGAACTTTATGATCAGGCCTATGTCGACAAGTTCACTACAGGTATTGCTGAATTGCGCACCCACGTCGCAGCCTACGCCCCCGATACCGTCGCAGCCATTACCGGAGTAGATGCGGCAGTGATTCAACAACTCGCCCGGGAATACGCCCAGGGCAATCCGGCTCTGATCAGGGTTTTAATTGGCATGGAGCACCAGGCGAATGGGGCTAGTGCCTTTCAGGCAGTGGCCATGCTGCCCGCCCTGACTGGTGCCTGGCAGCAGCTAGGTGGCGGATTGCTCCACTTTACGTTTGACTTATTTGGGGAGGCGCTGAACTGGGAGAGGATCACTTTAGGCGATACACTTCAAAATCCAGCCACCAGGACCGTAAATATGGTGCAAATTGGCCGGGCGTTGACGGATCCGGCCCTTTCACCTGCTATTCATGCCCTGTTTGTTTATAATTCCAATCCGGCAGTGATTGCCCCTAATCAAAACCTGGTTCGGCAGGGTTTGGAACGGGAGGATTTGCTGACGGTGGTTTTAGAGCATTTTCTTACGGATACGGCACGGTACGCCGATTATGTATTCCCGGCTACTTCACAATTAGAACATTGGGATCTGCTCACTTCCTGGGGGCAAACGTATATTAACCTCAATCAACCTGCCATTCCTCCGCTGGGCGAAGCCAAGCCCAATTCGGAGTTTTTCCGGTTATTAGCTGCCGCAATGGGTTTTACAGAAGAATACTTTGGGGAATCTGATGTGGAGATTATTAAAAAAACGCTGGACAGCAAGCATCCTTATATGGCTGGGATCACCTTTGATTATCTGCAGGAAAAGGGCTGGGCTGAACTGCAACTTCCTCGCCCCTGGCTACCGTTTGCCGAGGGAAATTTTGCAACGCCTTCCGGGAAATGCGAGTTTGTCAGCTCCCAACTCACCGCCCAGGGGTTGCCCGGTCTGCCCGCATATCGTCCGGTTGCCTATTCCGAAGAGGAAATCAAAACCTATCCGCTCCATTGCCTGACCATCAAATCAACCTGCGGGTTTTTGAATAGCAGCCATGCCAATGTTGACCGACTTCGCAAGGAAGAGGGTGGACCGGTGCTGGATATTCATCAGCAAGATGCCGCCGCCCGGGGGATTGTCGACGGCGATTCTGTAAAGGTGTTTAATGCGAATGGCGTTGTTAGCGCTACAGCACGGATTCGCAGAAAGGTAAAACCGGGTGTCGTCTGTCTGCCGCAGGGCTTCTGGTCTTCGCTGGTTGCTGGTAATGCCTCGGCAAATGCCCTCACCAACGATTGCCTGACCGATATGGGAGAAGGAGCCGCTTTACAGGAAAACCGGGTGCAGGTGGCTAAAGGGTAACCCGGGGCCCAGGAACTTAAAAGAACCCATTGTGGTTATACCCATCGCGAAGTGGTTTGGGCAAGGCTAGCAAGTAAGAAATTCGCAAATCACTTCGTGAGGGGTATATCTTTCCCAGCGTGATTGCATTACCTGTCGGGTTTGCATTTGCCTTAACTTTTGAAAAATTAAACCAGCTATGGATCGCAAAGCGCTTATAGATGCATACAAAAATCGAAAATCCCGGCAGGGTATTTTTCAGATTCGCAACCTGAAAAACGGGAAGATCTTTTTAGAAAGCAGCACTGATCTGGATAAAATCGAAAATCGACACCGTTTCCAACTCAATATGGGTGGGCATCCTTGCTCGGGGCTACAGGCCGATTGGAAAACCTATGGTGATGCGGCATTTGTCTTTGAGACATTATATGAACTGGATATCCCAGAGGACCCTGCTTACGATGTAAAAAAAGAACTGAAGCTCCTCGAGCAAATGCACCTCGAAGAGCTTCAGCCTTACGGCGAAAAGGGGTATCATCAGGCGAAAACCAGCAAAGAATAACCAGTTACCGGATCATAATCCGCATTCCCCCTGGCCCTCCTGGTCCACCCATTCCTTTGAGGGAATAAGTGAAGCTCATCATCAGATATCGGCCCAGAGAAAGAATGCGCTGATCCTGGGTGTAGTTGAATTCAGTAGTCCGGCTAATGCCCGTATTCCGATTCAGGATATCCGTTACCCCCAATTTAAGTTGACCCTTTTTGTCTTTGAGAAACAGCCAGGCCAACGATGCATTCCAAATAGGCACTTCCTGATTGAACCCATCGCTTAACCCCTGGTAAATCTGGTAGTCGAGGTTGGAACTCAGCGTCAGCGCCTTCTTTAGCATGGGGATATTCAGCTCTGCGGAATGGGTATAGGTAATAAAATCCCGGTTAAGGTTTTCGGCGATCGAGTAGTTGGTGGTCGTGTAGCTTACATTCGTTCCGATGCGCCAGTCCCAAAAGTCTTTTTTCTGGTTTTCCAACGATACCCCTCCCGTGGGTACCGTGCTGGACGTCTGATTTTCAATGGCATTGACAAAGGTGAGTCCCTGGTTGTAGTTAATTCCCCCATTCAGACCAATCCGCATATTCAGTGGCCGGATCCGGGTGCCAAAATTCAGCCGGGCAAAGAATAGATAATCACTGGCCACGTTAACGGGCGTTGTTGTTGTGATCAATTGTTCATCAATAGTTTGTGCATTGCGAATGCGGTTTTGGGTATAGGTCAGATTCGCAAAGGCAAAGAAATTGGTCAGGGAGAACTGGTTGAAAGAGAAATACCGAAAATCAAATCTATGGGCATACTCAGGGCGCAGGCTGGGGTTGCCAACATAGATATTGAGTGGGTTACTATTGTCCACGAGAGGTTGTAACTGAGACAACGAGGGCTCCCGGACACTGGTTTGGTATTCCACATTCAGGTTCTGGCTCCGTTTCATTTCCCAGCGGAACCGGAAGGTGGGCAATAGGTTAGTAAAGGTTCGGTCGATTTTGGTTTCACTCAAAATCAGATTGCCCGTCAGTTCGGAGTATTGTAAAGCACTTCCCAGGGTAAGGTTTACTTTGGGCCAGGCTATCCGGTAGTTGAGACCTCCAACGTGGTAGTTGTAATCACTGGCAAAGAGGTTGCTCAGTTGGGTGTTAAAAACACTATTGGGATCACCGATAAAGCCCAGGTCGTAGACATTGCGAACCTGATCATAGGTATTATGACGGTAGTTGTAGCTAAACTCCAGATTTTGGGATTTACTAAGCGGTTCGGTGTACACCATCCGAACCCCATAGGTCAGACGGTCGTTGTCCTGCCGGAAATCTTGCAGTAACGTGTCGATATTTACGTTGACGGGCGTGTAAAATGAGTTGTAGGATTGGTTAAGTCCTTTTGAATAATCATTATTCAGGTTGAAGGTAAAGTTGGCAGAGAAGGTTCGCCCCGCTTTACCAAAACGGCGGCGATAGAGCAAATCGTTCGACCAGTTAACATCCCCGCCGTCGTTGGTATTATTTCGCATGGAACCGTTGATCGGCAGCAGGTTAACTCCCAGGGTAAGGCTTTCGCTAAGGCTGGCGCGGTCCGATCCCCGGGCTGTAAGCCGGGAGGTAAGCCGCACTGATTGCAGGGAGTCGAATTTGTGATCAAAAGTCATGTTAAGTCGGTGGGAGAGACTGCGATTGTCCTGGTTGGAGCTCTCATCGTTGAAGAAAGTACGATCGGCCAGGAAGTTTTCCCGGTATAAGGTCCCGTCAATTGTTCTGTCAAGGAGTGAATAAGCATAACTGGCATTGAGTTCGGTTTTGTCACTGAACTCCTGGTTAAAGTTAATACCGCCTGAATATGTATCGGTAAATCCAGTATTGTTGCCGGTATTCAGGGGGATTTCGCTGTCATCCCCCCCATTAATATTGATCCTGACACCTCCGCCGCCACCGCGGCTGAATCCGCCGGTAAAGCCGATATAATCTTCAAAGGAAAATCCTTGTTCATTAATATTATTGGCCATGCCAATGAGGGACAGTTGCTGCTGCCCGCTGAATTTATTCAACGTAGCCTTACCCTGATAGCGTTCCTGATCACCACCGCCCAGGGTAATGTTGCCAAAAGCGCCCTTTTTGCGATCTTCTTTCAGGGAAAGGTTGATGGTTTTTTCCTGGTTGCCATCATCGACGCCGGTAAATTCAGCCTGGTCAGATTTTTTATCAAACACCTGAACTTTGTCAATGGCATCCGCCGGTAAATTTCGGGTCGCCATTTTGGGGTCGCGCCCGAAGAATTCTTTGCCATCTACCAACACCCGTTGTACGTTTTCGCCCTGGGCTTGAATGTTGCCGCTGCGGTCTACTTCTACACCTGGAAGTTTTTTGAGGAGATCCTCCACATTGGCATTGGGTTGCACCTGAAAAGCCGACGCATTGTATTCAATCGTATCCTTTTTGATGCCAATAGGAATCCGGTCGCCAGCAACGGTGATTTCCTGAATGAGTTGACTTTGGGGTTCGAGTTGGATGCGGCCTACATCCTGGATTTCCTGCTCACCGGTGACCGTCAGATTTTGTTGATAATTAGCAAACCCCACGTAGGAAATTTGCAGGAAATACTCCCCGGTGTTGATGCGGGGTATATTAAATTGCCCCTGATTATCGGTTAAAGTGAATTGGACCAATGCCGAGTCCCTGGCTTGCAGTAGCATCACGGTTGCTGCAGGCAGTGCGGCTCCTGTAGAATCCACCACACTTCCGCTAATGCGGGTGGGTTTACCATTTTGCGCCAGTAAGAATCCACTGCAAAATAAGAACAGCAGGACTAGATACGTAAATCGTTGTTTCATGCAGATTAGGTGTGGTGACTGCAACAAAAGGACAGTCGGGTGATTTCATTTTTGAATACTCAAAACTACGGTACTTCCTGCGGAGAGCAGGTTAATCTCCCTTGAAATAAGGTTAAAAAAGGTTAATTTGTCCTTGAAAATGGTATCGGCGGGTAACCCAGGCAGAGATATTTCATAAAATGTCTCTGCTATTGTCAATTTACACCCCTTTGGACTATGAGGAAAATAAAATTATTCATTGCGAATAGCCTGGATGGTTTCATTGCGCGTGCTGATGGCCAGGTAGATTGGTTGTTTACCGATGATGATTACGGCTATCATGAATTCTACGACAGCATCGATACTACCCTGATGGGCCGGAGAACTTATGAAGAACTGGCCGCCTTTGGCGGGGATTTTCCTTATCCGGAGAAAACAAATTACGTGTTGACCCGCAATCAAGAGTTAACCAATAACGACGATGTAATCTTTATCTCAGAAGATGCGATTACCTTCGTAAACAAGCTCAAAGCCCAGGAGGGTAGGGATATTTGGCTGATTGGTGGCGGGCAACTCAATGCTGGGTTGTTAAATGCCGGATTAATTGATGAAATGATCTTGTCGGTGCACCCGATTATTCTGGGTGAGGGGATTCCCTTATTTGCGCATGGTGCCGGCGAGGCCCGCTTCCAGTTGTTGGGCGGGCAGGTATTTCCCAGTGGCTTAGTACAATTTACTTACCAATACCAGGCTGATGCCTGATTCGTTTATGGCTGTAAATATCCCCGGAATGTTATCGCGTGGGGCGAATAATGTGGTTATCGCTTTATCTGAAGATGAAGTAGGTAAGCTCTTCGTCCCCGAGGATCAGGAAGGGTTAAACGAGGAAGTACTGAAAATGACCTTCGCAAACCAGGTCAATGATTTGGTAGTACATTTTCGCCGGGTCGAGGCCGCACCCGACCAGACCACCCAAATGCTGGTTATGGAACGCCTGTACCCGCTTGATTTCAGGGCTTACGAAATCTCACGGCGCATTCTTTGGTTTGATGTTTTTGAACATGAACTGCGTCAGTTGCATCGGGCTGGTTTTGTCCATCGCGATTTAGTGCGGATGGCAAAGCGCCCCGGTATGGTATACGATAATATTCTCCTCACCCAACAAGGATTAAGACTCATCGATGTGGGCATTTCCCGGTTACAGCAGGGTGTAGGAAAGCGTTTTTTTGATCGGATGGTAGAAAAAGAATGGGAAGAAATGGAGCAGTTTAAAGGTTTTTTTCTGAATCGATAATCCTCCGGGGAACTGCGAGCTCCATTTTTACCTTAAAGAAAGAACAGAGAATTTATTTTTGAAAAAAGAAAAAGCTTTATATTTGCCCACCGAAAGGAACAACGGTCCCGTAGTACAACGGATAGTATGCAGGTTTCCGGAACCTGAGATCTAAGTTCGATTCTTAGCGGGACTACAAAAGCCTCTCTTAATCTATTGATTTTGAGAGGCTTTATTTATTTCCAATACCCGTTTTTACCCGTTTGCCAGTTAGATACTAAAAATTTCTTGCTGAACGCAGCTTGGCTTCAATGGAGGTATAATCACCTCTTCCCAGAAATCTGCATTCCTGCTTTTGTCCGATGCAGCGTAGCAGGAGTCATGCATCTTCTTCAGTTTATCCCTTTTATGCTGTAGCTTTCGGGTTTACTTTATCTCCATTATGTCTACCTGTTTACTTCTTTTAAGCCCATTTTTTGGCGGGTTGACGACGCGCAGTGGAAATAAAAAAACCCGGGCCAGTTTCCAGGCACCGGGTGTTCTCATTTGGGTAATGTAGGAGAGTAATATCGCAGACTGATGTATCCAAAAAATTGGAAAAAGAAAAAAATTACTCCTACGGGCTAAATTTGATTTCAAGGTACAACGAAATTGGCGCTTGCGCAATACTCTGAGATCTTTTATCCAATATATATAGTTATTCGACCAGTGTCATCGGCCAGCCGGCTAGTGTCGATTCCTCACAAGAGCACCCAATACCCACCGTGTCCGGTAGCGTAATTTTTCCGCCTGAAGTATAGCGTATGCCACCTGTAACAGGGTCTTCGGCTAGCATCAGGGGGCTGTCCATATCGAACTGGGTTATGGCGCTATGTGCCAGGGCAAAATGTGCCAGGGCCGTGATAGCCAGGCGGCTCTCGGAAAAACAGCCAACCTGGCAGGTAAGACCTGCAGCTTCGGCTAGATGAACTATCCGGGTAGCTGGGGCTATTCCGCCTGCCTTGGAGAGTTTGATGTTGAAAAAATCACAAGCTTCAGCCTGTAACAGGCGGTGGGCGTCATGATGGTCAAACAGGGCTTCGTCGGCCATGATCGGCACCGGACTTAGTCGCCTGACCTGAGTAAGCCCGGCTATATCCCAGTGGGCAATGGGTTGTTCACAATACTCTACGTCATACGCGGCCAGCGCTCGCAAGGTACGGACAGCAGTCGCTACGTCCCAGCCCTGGTTGGCATCAATGCGCAGGGGAAGATTGGGACCTACCGCTTGCCGAACCGCGGCCACGCGGGCTATATCAGCCGCAAAGGTGGTTCCGACTTTTAGTTTTACCGCATAAAAGCCTTCTTGCTGATAACTGAGCGCTGCAGCTGCCATCTTTTCCGGACTGCCAATGCCTACGGTCATATCTGTGTACAAGGCTTTTTGAGGGTTTCCGCCCAGGAAAGCATACAACGGCAGGTTGCTTTGTTGCGCTGCCAGGTCATAAAGTGCCAGGTCAAAAGCACTTTTAATGCAGCGATGTCCGGCAATAGTGGTCCGCAACGCTTTTTCCCAGCTTACCCGGTCCAGCGCCGATAAGCCAAGTAATGCCCGGGCTATGGCAGGGGCAATGGCTATGCCGGTATCCTGCGTTTCCCCGTTAATCGACCGGTAAGGACTGCATTCGCCCCAACCTATTCGCCCGGATTGCGTTTCAATAGCCACCAGGATATTATGCGCATGGGTAATCGTTTCCAGGGAAATTACGAAAGGTTGTTCTAGCGGGATATCCAGCCGGAAAATACGGATGCGGCGGATTGGGTCGAGCGTCATAGGAATAGCTTAACAAGTGAAAAGATGCAAGGTGTACGAAATTGCAATAACGAAAAAAATCACCATTATTACTAGTTTTGCATCCCCAAGCAACATTGCAATTTCCTGGGTCATTGCAACGTTGCTAGAAAAATCAAAAGCAAGGACATGTCGGTTCAGGTAGATAACCTTACCAAAATATACGGATCGCAAAAGGCGGTAGATGGCATCTCGTTCAAGGTAGAGCCGGGGCAGGTTCTCGGTTTTTTGGGTCCTAATGGTGCCGGGAAAACGACGACGATGAAGATCCTGACGGGCTACATCCCGGCTACTTCCGGATCGGCTACGGTCGCCGGGTTTTCGGTGGATACCCACCCGGAAGAGGTGCGCCGGCGTATTGGCTACCTTCCGGAGCATAATCCTTTGTACAAAGATATGTATGTGCGCGAGTACCTGCTGTTTGTGGCCGGATTGCATAAGTTGCCGCAGCCACAAAAACGCGTGGCGGAGATGATAGAGCTTACCGGACTTACCCGCGAACAACACAAACATATCGGAGCTCTTTCCAAAGGGTACCGGCAGCGGGTCGGCCTGGCTCAGGCGATGTTACATGATCCTGAGGTGCTCATCCTGGATGAACCTACCACCGGCCTTGATCCCAACCAATTGATTGAAATCCGGCAGCTCATCAAGCATATTGGAGCAGCAATAACCCTGATTTTCTCTACCCATATCATGCAGGAGGTGCAAGCCATCTGCGATCGGGTACTGATTATCAATAATGGGAAGCTCGTAGCCGATGATCCGATCGGTCGTTTACAGGAGCGCCTGGCGGGTGATGTTATCGTAACGGTCGCCTTTGCGCAGGCAGTTCCGGTAGCGCAATTACAACGCATCACGGGTGTGAAGCAAGTAAAAGCGCTGGGTGATCGCAAGTTTCAGCTTTCGGCAAGCCCTGCAACCGATATCAGGCCAGCCGTTTTTTCCTTTGCGGTCAACAATCAGCAGGTTTTGCTGGAAATGCACCAGGAAACCTTTAGTGTTGAAGAGGTTTTCCAGCGATTAACTCAATCAGGAGTTACTGCTCCCTAAGCGAAATATTATGGCAAAAATCGGATTGTGGATAATGGTGATGGTGGTAGGTTTGGGTACTATGTCCGCACAAAGCGACAGCTTGCCGGTCAATAATCGGTTTACCTTTCGCGATGGTTTATACCGGACCTTTTCCGATTTCCAGCAGAATCATCCGGTGTGGAAATGGGAGGAAATTGCCGCTACCCTGACGGTGAATGCACAAACCTCGATAGCCCAGGTGGAAATGCTTCGTTCGCAGAAAAACAACAGTAGCCTGCTCGATTCTATCTGGGGTTTTGCTTACGAGGGCCAGCCATTCATCCGCGTCCCTATGGATAGTACACGGCGTGCAGTAGCTATTTTTGCAGGATTTACAATTAGGGGGGCTATTTGCTTGTACAGCTACGAAAGGCAGGTGACCGACACCCTGGAGATGAAAGCGTATAATCCCCTAACCGGGAAACCCTTCCGCCGGGGTACCATAAAGCGAAGCTCCCGCATCCTGCAGGAAAAGATCATGCGTTTTGAAGATGGCCTGACCAGGCCTTTTACCCGCGAAGAAGTTCTGGCCTGGGTGGAACGCGACGCAGAGTTACGCCGGGCTATTCCGCTGATTGAAGGAGATGAGTTAGGGGAAAAGTTGCGTCGGGCACTGGTGGTTTTTAATGAGCGGTATCCCGTTCGGGTGCCCCGCTAAATTTTCAAATTCGATTATCCAATACTAAGGAGAGATGTGGACCATTTTGCATAAAGAAGTCAATGCTTTTTTCAGTTCGCTGATTGGCTACCTGGTAATCGGGACCTTTCTGGTTATCATGGGCCTGGTATTATTCGTATTTCCGGATACCAGTTTGTTGGAGTTGAACTATGCCACGCTGGATCCCTTGTTTGATACGGCGCCAACGATTTTGTTGCTCCTGGTGCCGGCAATTACCATGCGCTTGTTAGCAGAAGAAAACCAGCTGGGTACTATTGAGTTTCTGGCAACGAAACCAGTAAGTGAGCTGGAAATTATCCTGGGAAAGTATTTTGCCGCATTGGTTTTGATTGCCTTCGCGCTAATTCCTACCGGGTTATATTACCTGACGATCTATCAACTAGGGTCCCCTCCGGGAAATATTGATGCCGGCGCGGTAGTTGGATCCTATTTGGGGTTGTTTCTGTTAGCCGCTGTCTTTGCGGCCATTGGCATCTTTGCATCCTCACTTACAGCCAATCAGATCACGGCCTTCGTCCTGACGATTTTACTGTGCTTTCTTTTCTACTATGGGTTTTTCTTTTTCAGTAAACTCCCTGTTTTTTTTGGAAAAACCGATGATCTGATTCAGCAATTGGGGATTGACTATCACTACAGCTCTATCAGCCGGGGCGTGATTGATACCCGTGATGTCATCTATTTTGCGTCGGTGATTTCCTTGTTTATTGTTTTTACCCTGGTGTCGCTGGAACGCCGCAAATGGTAATGTTAACCTTTGAGAGATCATGACGAAACGTCCAAATAAACGCACTCAAAAAGCGCAGTCGATTATCCAATTGGCATTATTTGCCGGGATAGTTATTTTGGTAAACATCCTGGCCAATGCCCGGATTGGCGGGCGAGCGCTCTACACATACCTCGACCTCACGGAAGAAAAGCGCTATACGCTGACTCCCGCAACCCGTAACCTGTTACAGGAAGTCGATGATGTTGTCTATGTTCAGGTGCTCCTGCAAGGAGATTTTCCTGCTGGGTATAAACGCCTGCAGGCTGCAGTAACTGATATGCTGGAAGATTTTCGCAGTGAAAGCGGGTATGTCGAATTCGCTTTTGAGGATCCCCTGGCTGGCACTGCCGATCAGATTAATGCCCGCAAGGAAGCCTTGGCAAAGGATGGTATTATCCCCGTTAATCTGCAGGTGATGGAAAGTGGGGAACGCTCGGAGAAACTTACCTATCCCTACGCGATTTTCAATTATAAAGGCCGCCGGCAAGCTGTTAATTTTCTGGAAAATCAAATTCCCGGCGTTCCGCCAGACCTCATTCTCAATAATTCGATTGCGCTGCTGGAATACAAGTTTGCCGAAGCAATTCAACAGCTCCGTAGTCCGGAAAAGCCGGCCGTGGTCTTTACAGCAGGACACGGAGAATTGACACCGCTGGAAACGGGCGACTGGGAAAACACTATGCGGGAATCTTATAATACCGGGCGCCTGGTTCTCGATAGCGTTCCAGCGATCAGCCCCGAAATCAAGGTATTAGTAGTAGCCAAGCCCCGGATTCCTTTTTCAGAAAGAGACAAGTTTAAAATAGACCAGTATGTGATGCAAGGTGGGAAATTGCTTTGGCTTCTCGATATGGTCAACGTAGAGCTCGACAGTCTGCGGCGAGGTGAATACCTGCCAGGAGATTATAACCTGGCATTGGACGAACTGCTTTTTCGCTATGGCATCCGGATTCAACCCAATTTGGTGCTGGATATGCAGTGTACCCAGATTCCGTTGGCCACTGGGGTTGTTGGAAACGCTCCCCAATTTGAATATTTCCGGTATCCTTACCATATTGTAACTATTCCACGTTCCGACCAATTAATTGTCAAGAGCCTGGGGCCGGTGAATTTATTGTACGCAAGCTCTATTGATACAACTGTGCGTACCCGACAGCCGCTCCAAAAAACGGTACTGCTTACTTCTTCGGAGACCAGCCGGTTGCAATACTTGCCCCTGCGCATGAATTTTGACTTTCTGCGTTACGATTTGGACGCTTCCAAATTTGATGCCGGACCACAACCCCTGGCCTTACTCGTGGAAGGGTCTTTTACTTCGCTGTATGAGAATCGGGTTACGGAAAGTATGCAGGAAGGCTTACGGGCCCTGAATCTTACCTTTCAGAGCGCTTCACCCGCCAATAAAATGATTGTCGTAGCCGATGGTGATATCGCCCGCAACCGGTTTGATCCCAAAACGCAGCGTGTAGCTCCGTTGGGGTATAACGAGTTCGAGCGGTATCGGTTTGCCAATAAGGAGTTTTTAATGAACGCCGTGGCGTACTTGCTGGATGGTAGCGGACTGATTGCGGCCCGTGGAAAAGAGGTCAAATTGCGACTGCTCAACCGTACCAAAGTCAAAGCTGAACGAACCCAATGGCAATTGATTAACCTGTTGATTCCGTTAGTTTTCCTGGGATTGTTCGGATTGGGCTATCAATTTTGGCGTCGACGCCGTTATGGACGCACTGTTTAGTTTATCCTCCTTTAAGCTTTGACATCGAATTGACTATGAAACGTACTTATGGGTTCCTGCTGGTTTTTTTAGTCTTGGGAGGATTAGCCGTTTATTGGTGGCTGGCCAGCCCGGATACCAGCTCTAGTTTGGGCAAGGATCGGTTGTTTAAAGTAGAGCAGCCTGAAAAAATTGCGAAAATCTTCCTGGCCCATCGTGACGGAACCACCGTGACCCTGGAAAAGAAAAAGAACCAGTGGATATACGATGGAAAATGGCCCGCTCGCCCCAACGCCATCGAGAATCTGTTGGATGCGTTGACCCGGATTCAGATAAAATACCAGCCGCCTCGGGCGGCCGTGGCAAATATGGTCACTGATTTAGCCACGCAGGGGATTAAAGTAGAGGTGTACGATGTCCGTGATCGCCTGCTCAAGGCCTATTATGTAGGTGGAGCCACCGCGGATGAGCGGGGAACTTATCTGATCATGGAGGGTGCAGAACAGCCTTACGTGGGTGAGTTGGCGGGCTGGGAAGGCAATCTACGGTTTCGCTTTAACCTCCGCGGTGATGATTGGCGGGATAAAACCATTTTTGCCGTTCAACCCAAGGACATCAAACGGGTAACCATAGAATACCCCAAGCAACGCAACCAGTCCTTTCGCCTGGAACGGAGCCCTGCTGGTGATCGGGTTACCCCTTTTTACGAGTTAAGTGAGCCTAGTAAGCTACCCTTGCAAGCAGGCAGGGTAGAAGCCTTTTTGATTGGGTTTGAAAGCCTGGTGGCGGAGGCGTTTGAAAATGACCATCCTCGCCGGGATTCTCTACAACAGCAAGTACCTTTTAGTGTGATCACGCTGACTCACCGCAATGATAGTGTGCAAACCGTAAAATTATACCCTATTTACCCCGAATTGCAAATCGATCCCAAAACGGGAAAAGCACTACCCTCTGGCGGTGTCGAACGCTACCTGGCTACTACGGATAGCGGAGACATCTTCCTGGTCCAGGATCGCGTTTTTAACAAGATCCTTTGGGCGTATGCTTTTTTCTTTACACCTCCGAAGTAAATGTTAGTGTTCTGTCAACCGAGAAATTAAAGGTTGGCAATAGTTCCTAGTGAAGGGTGAAGAGTTAGGAGTGAAGCGACCCTCCTACGTTAAACTACGGCGGGAAAAAACGCTCAACGCTCAACATTTTTTTCCTACGCGCAGATGTATTACCTGATTTTCACTGGAATATTGCGCTGCTTTGGCTTCGCCAAAGTATGGTTCGGCCAGCTACGCAATGCAGTGTGATAAACGAACCCCGGGGAAAATAGCAGCTTGATAAGTCTTGTCCAGCAACCTGTATGCCGCAAGGTTCGCAACCAACGATGCAGTTTAGGAAGAGGTTTACCAGGTACTCCCAGGATAGTGGGGAGCCCTAATTTCCAAACCCTGCACAAATTTCAGGAACCCTGCGAAACAATCCACTATCTTTGCGGTTTTGGAAGGGTTCCCTATCGGAAAGGAATAGAAACTATGAAAACGAAAACGCTTAAGCGGGATAAAGTCAACGTCATCACCTTAGGATGTTCCAAGAACATCGTGGATTCCGAGAATCTGATTACCCAGCTGCGCGGTAATGATTTTGAGGTAGTACACGACAGTGAAGAGGATGCCAATATCGTTATCGTCAACACCTGTGGCTTCATCGACCTGGCAAAAGAAGAATCCGTAAATACGATATTGGAATATGCTGCTGTCAAGCAAGCCGGAGGCATTGACAAACTCTTCGTTACTGGCTGTTTGTCGCAGCGTTATAAGGACGATCTAGAGCAAGAGATCCCCGAGGTAGATGCTTATTTTGGCACCTTGGAGCTCCCGGGGCTTTTAGCCCGGCTGAATGCTGATTATAAGCACGAACTGATTGGTGAACGCTGGATTACCACACCGCAGCATTTTGCGTACCTGAAAATTGCTGAAGGCTGTAATCGTACCTGTTCCTTTTGCGCCATTCCACTGATGCGGGGCGGCCATGTATCGCGGCCTATCGAAGAGTTGGTGAAAGAAGCCCAGAGCCTCGCCCGCCGGGGGGTAAAGGAGCTCATGCTGATTGCCCAGGAGTTGACCTATTACGGGTTGGATCTGTATAAGAAACGCGAATTACCGCGGTTGTTGGAAGCCCTTGCAGATGTGGAAGGAATTGAATGGATCCGGCTGCATTATGCCTATCCCAGCAAATTTCCCCGCGAAATATTTGAGGTGATGGCCACACGGCCCGAAATCTGTAATTACCTCGATATGCCGCTGCAGCACGCCAATAATGCCGTTTTAGACCGGATGCGCCGGCAAATAACGCGCGAAGAGACGGTGGAACTGGTAGAATACGCCCGACAACAGATCCCGGATATCGCTATCCGCACGACAATGTTGGTTGGTTTTCCCGGAGAAACAGAAGCTGAATTTGAGGACCTCTGTAATTTCGTTCGGGAAATGCGCTTTGATCGTTTAGGGGTTTTTCAATACTCCCACGAAGAAGATACCCGGGCCTATGATTTGGAAGACGATGTTCCGGCGGAGGTTAAAGCGGGCCGGGCAAACCGTTTGATGGAAATTCAGCAGGAAATATCGTTGGAGAAAAACCAGGCAAAGATTGGCCGGGAGTTACGCGTTCTCTTTGACCGTAAGGAAGGGGAGTATTTTATCGGCAGGACCGAAAGTGATTCTCCGGAGGTAGATAATGAAGTCTTGGTTCCCGCCGCAAAACACTACGTTCGGGTGGGCGACTTTGCCCGCATTCGGATTACCGAAGCCACTGAATACGATCTTTACGGAGAGCCGGTATAGTATTTGTCCTCGCAAAGACCTTCAAACAGTATTTGGGCAATTTGGTGAACCGGATGCCTTGCTTTTTCATTACCCTTTTAACTGTAAACATATGGCTGACCAATCTTCTATTTTCGAGCGGGCATTTAACCCCGTTTTTCAGGCACTAATCACTTTCGGTGGTGTTGTCGTGGTCACCATAGTAAGTGTACTGGTCAAAGCCACCGGGCTCATTAGTGTACCGGAGCGTTTTCCCTGGATGGCAGCAGCAGCATTTATGCTATGCTATGCCATGTTCAATAGCGTTTTTTCGCTTTCAGCACCCAATATGGCCAAATACTGGGGTACTTCGATTTACAGTTTTATGGGACTGGCCATTGCCAGTGGCTTTAGTGCTTATTTGTTTTCGTCGCTAACGATTGGCGAGGCGGGGTCGTATCGGTGGATTTATGTAGTGGTGACTTTTGGCTACCTCGTTTTCCTCGGGATGATGGCTTTTCTGAAAAACATTGTACAGTTTGCCCAGCGTGAAGAGTGGACCCAACCGCGGATTCGGCAGCGCAAACGCAAATAATTGATCACCCTAAAATGACTCAGATATTATGCGAGTTTCCATCCTCTTACTGGTTTGCTGGTCGCTGTTTTTATCCTGCAATAGGGCACAACAACCCAATAGTGTAGCCCCTTCTACTGCAGGCAGCACACCTGGGGACGTAACTTTTCTTTCACTGACAGGAGATACACTTTCCCCCATGGTGGTTAAATCGGTGGACGAGTGGCGTGCGGAATTGAGCCCTGAGGCATTTCATGTGCTACGGGAAGCGGGCACAGAACGAGCCTTTACCGGTACCTATTGGAACAATCATGCCGATGGCGTTTATGTCTGTGCCGGCTGTGGGTTACCCCTGTTTTCCTCTGCTACGAAATTTGAGTCGGGCACCGGCTGGCCTAGTTTCTGGGAGCCTATTAAGCCGGGTTATGTGGCAGAAAAAACGGATACGAGTTATGGCATGGTGCGGGTAGAAGTACTTTGCCCTCGCTGTCAGGGTCACCTGGGCCACGTATTCGATGATGGCCCTAAACCTACAGGGTTACGCTATTGTATGAACTCCGTATCGCTAAAGTTTGTACCCGCAGGGAAGTAAACCCCGGTGATTGCACTTCGACTGCGCTCAGTAACCAAGCGGAGTCGAAATCACCAGCCCGCTGATTGAAAACCCACTGTTCCCTGACGAAAATCATTTCCTCCCGGGGTGAAAGGGGTTACCTTATGGGTAAATCCCACGAACGATGAAAAGAATGCCCCGGTGGTTATTTTACGGAATGCTAGTGGGTCTGTTGGCATGTTCCAAGCCTGTCGATAAGCCCGTTAATCTAACGGAAGAAAGGGTAGGGGATACGGTTATTACATCAGCTCCTCCCGCTTACAATTGGATTCCGATAACCCATCCCGTCAAGGTTAAAAACTATTTTTCCTTCATTGACAGTTGTGTCCGGCATTGGGACACCCTGTTGCCTTATTCCCTAACGGAGTATGCGTTGGTTCAGGCTAATCCGTGGTTAATCGATTCCCTGGCAGTTGCAGATTACTACCGCCAGCAGGAGCGTGGAGTTTTTGTTCGGGATCAGAAGGAATGGGAAGTACTTCATGTCGGGGATAGCCTCTGGATTCCTGATTCCAACTGGGTAGCCATAAACCAGTTTCAGCAGGCGCTGACATGGTTGGATATTAATATTCCAGCCTTTACGATACAGATACTACGCGAAGACTCCGTCTTGTACAGCTTTCCAGCCCGGGTAGGTAGGAATGAAAAGAAATACCTGGCCATGGCAGGGCGAACGGTTGACTTACGCACCCAGACGGGTATTGGGACGATCACCCGGGTAGATCGCAATCCTACCTTCATCAACCCAAGTAACAATCATCGCTATACCGAAACCCGCCGGGATGATGGCAAAGTTACCCAGCTACCTTTGATTCCCTGGTTGGAGCCAACCTTAAATGGAACGCGTTATGGCCAGTTAATTCACCCGACAACTAACCAAAATACGCTGGGACGTGCCTATTCCAATGGCTGTATAGGCGTAGCGGAAGCCTCCGCCTGGTATCTTTATTATTATGCACCGATAGGAACACGCATCATCGTTCGGTACGACCTCAAGGCTGTAAACAGTGCCGGAGATTCCATACGATTGCGCAATATTTACCCTGGCTTTGAAAAACGACCGCCGGTTAGCATTCCGCCTATCCCAATAGCCGCCGCTGATTGGCAGGCACATCCACATTTGCACGCCTGTGGTGCCGCCTGTATCGGGGTTTGGGATGGAGAATTTAAAGGGAAATAACCCTGCTGGGGTAGGGGAGATTGGGCTCAAGTTACACCTCAAATTAGGGGGTAATGAGCAGCATCAACTATACCATAGTAGGCGGGTGCTCAGTTGGCTTGTCAACGAATAACGGGTAACAAATAACGAGTAACGGATTCGTCACGCCCCCGCTTTCTTTTCCCGCACTTTCCGGGCAATTTTTTGATCGTTGTTGCTTTCGTAGATGGTGTAGTTCTCGTACTTGACAGGGTCTTTCTCCGCCCAGATATCTTTGCCAATGTCACACAGGACAACCAGTTCGTCGTACAGTTTATTACCCTGTTCAACACGTCGTTCCACCGAAATGTCGCGATCGGCAATGCGGTCTTGTTGGATATTGAGGGCTGTTTCGAAGGTTTGGTAGGCCTCTACGATGCGCTCCAGTACTTTTTCATTAACACCTACCTCAGCGAGGAAGTCAATTTGGGCGCGTGCTACCCGAACAACCCGCCGGCCACAGAAGAGCAGCTGGGCATCTGTCATATCACCCAGTTTAGCGGTACCAAACTTGCGGTAGCGACCCGTACGGTTGCTGTATTTCATGGCCACCCGGGTCATTAAACTCCGAATGGCCGTTTTTAGCTTTTCTGCCGCAGCATTTTTCTTTTCCGTGGTAACCATCTGATCGCCAATAAGTTCGTCGTCGTCGGGGAGCGATCTGAATTGATCGCAAAGACTTAAAAAGGCCTTCATACGCTCACCGTCATAACCATACTGGGCAAATAGTTCCCGGTCGCGATGCGCATGACGCAGACGTTCCATGCATTGCAGGTATAAGTCCGCATCGGGGAAGTTGTATTTCCGGTGGCCTGGTTGCTTCTTCATAAGACAAACATTGATTATCAGACAAATATGATAAATCAATTTGTTTTAAGCAACTATTTTCTTATTATTTTTTGTGTAGATAGTTTACTCAGATGTAAAAATCTTTTCGAGATAACCAATTAAAATGAATTGAAATCACCAGCCCGGGAGTGGCTTCGGCTTCGCTCAGCCACCGTTCGGGAAGTAAACCCCGGTGATTGCACTTCGATTGCGCTCAGTAACCAAGCGAAGCCGAAATCACCAGCCCGGAAGTCGAAATCAC
>JACJXV010000037.1 GCA_020636445.1 Lewinellaceae bacterium
CCAACAGCATCCACGGCACATCCATAGCATTACTAGCCGAAGATCACCAGGGCCGCATTTGGATTGGGCACAATAATGGCCTGGATGTTTATAGTCCGCGCACCGGACTGTTCTCCCAAGTACCTCTCCCCGCAGATCCTGACAATAATCAGCCATGGTCTTTTCCTGCTCCGGGAGGTATTTACGTAAGCAGTCAGGACCAAATATTGTTAGCCAATAATTCTTACCGTTTACTCTTGATTGATGGGAAAACATTCGCCAGCGAATGGTTAAAACCTTCACCCGTATCCGCCTCGCTCATCCCTAAACAAGTCAACCCTGCTATTCCCAATATTCTTACCGGAATAGGTGGGGCAAGTGACACATCCGTCTGGATAAGCTCCTTTCAAGGGTTGTTCGAATTGAATTTATCCAATAAAGTATTTACGTTTCACCCACTGGTGGATGCAGCGCTGCAATTTGGCCCAAGTTTCCCATACATCGACACCATCCGCCGACAAGTTTGGTTCAACTGCTTTGACACCGGGTTATTTTCATACAATCCACAAAAGAAATCCTGGAAGCGATGGGACCAGGTTCCTGCCTTTGAAATTCTGGAAGGCGGCCAGGGTATAACCGGGCGTAATGCGGCTGAAATATGGCTACCCGGCGGAGGATATCTGAATCCTGCCACCGGAAATTACCACATGGTTGAACACATCCCGGATGATGCCAGCTCCTTTTCCGGAGGGTCCATTCTCGTAGCCTATACGGATCAGGATGGCATTATATGGTGGGGTACTACCCGCGGGCTCTGCAAACTCGATCCCCGGCTGCAAGGTTTTCACCATACCCTGGTAAGTGCCCATCCGCGGTACACCTATGACAATTCCATTTACGAAATTTATACAGAGCCGGCTGATGGTCAGCTCTATATAACTTCTTTCTATCTGGAGGGAATATACACCTTTAACCCCCGCACGGGGCAGTCCCAAGCCATACCTTCTGCGGCTGATCGCCCCCTGGTGGGTAGTACCCGCATTTTCCGGGATAGCCGGGGAATCACCTGGTTATTAACGCGTGATGTGGTTTACCACGTCGATTTGCCCCGTAAAAAATTTATCCCCGTGCCTCTGCCGCCTCTTCCTCCGGGAGCGGATGCCCGCAACTTCATCGATATCGAAGAAGATGCCACTGGTGATATCTGGCTAAGTCGCTGGAAAGCAGGCCTTTTACATTGGGAGCGGAAAACGGGCAGGTTCAGTTACCTGCCGATTAGTCAGCAAGGACTCAGCACCCGACAGGTTTGGGATCTGACCATGTCCCGGGATCGCCAAACCTTGTGGGTTGCCACCCACGCGGGCCTTATATTTCGCTACCACCTACCTACCCGCACCTGGTCGAAGTATTCAGAATTTCGGCAGGGTGACCGCAATTTTCCCCTTAAAGAAATTAATGGCCTGGCGGTTGATCGCCAGGATCGATTATGGATTGGGGCACAAAACGGGATTTGCTGTTATGCCCCTAATGGAAGCGTTCAGGTTTTTGGTGAGGCCCAAGGGTTAGCCAATAGTCAGCTGGCGGGAATGCAAATGGATAGTCATGACCGGCTATGGATAGCCTCCACCGCAGGCATCACTTGCCTGGAAACGGCTACCGGCTTTATTCGAAACTTTGATGAGCACCATGGATTAAAAACCGATGCTGGCCTGGATTATTTTTCTTTTGGTCCGGATGGCCGCGTTTTCTCCGGAACTAAACAAGGCTTTATTTCCTTTCATCCCGACAGTCTACCCCGGGATACCAAAGCACCACAACTGGTTATCACGGGCTTTCAGGTAAGTGGCCGCGACTTTTTGGTAGATCGCCGGATGCCCGGCTATTGGGATACGGTACGATTACAGCCCCAGGAGAATTTCTTCGCTATTGCCTATGCTGCACTCCATCCGATGCTTCCCCGGGAGGTTCACTATGCCTACCAGTTAAAGGGCTTTGATCAGGATTGGGTCGATGCCGGTTCCCGACGACTGGCAAGCTACACGCGCGTGCCACCAGGTCGGTATACATTCTGTCTAAGAGCTAAAACGCCGGGAGGCGAATGGAGTTACCTGGAGGTACCCCTGGTTATTCAGGTCAGCCACTTTTTCTGGCAAACCCCCTGGTTTATAAGCATTATGACCCTGCTTATCGGCGGTTTAATCTGGGGGATTTATCAATGGCGAAGCCAACAAATTCGACGACAGGAACAAATGAAGGCTGCATTCAATAAAAAACTTGCGGAAGTTGAAATGGCCGCCCTGCGTTCGCAAATGAACCCTCATTTTCTGTTTAATTGCCTTAACTCTATTAACAGGTTTATCCAACGCAATGAACCGGATGCGGCATCCGCCTACCTGACCAAGTTTTCGCGGCTGATACGCCTTGTTCTGGATAATTCCCGGGCCAATGTCGTTTCCCTGCGCGATGAGATGGAGGCTTTGCGGCTCTACATCGAACTGGAAGCCATGCGCTTTGTGGATCGATTTCAATATACGCTAACTATTGACCCAGGGATAGACATTAATAGCATTGAAATTCCACCATTACTCATTCAACCGTACGTGGAAAATGCCATTTGGCACGGACTAATGCACAAGGAAAGTAATGATGGTCAATTATTAGTAAAGGTTTTGACACAGCAGCAACGCTTACATATCGTTATCCAGGATAATGGGATTGGCCGGCAGGCTGCGGTTGAACTAAAAAGCAAATCGGCTACCTTACACAAGTCCCATGGACTGCAAATGACTGCCCAGCGCATAGCCATTATCAACGAACAATTCCAGGCCCGGGCCAACGTGGAAATTGAAGACCTGGCGGATGCTTCAGGAACCGCAGCAGGAACCAAAGTAACCATTTCATTACCTCTCGACTAAAACCCAATGAAAGCAATACTGGTGGATGATGAGCGCTATTGCACAGAATTACTGGCATCATTACTGGCCAAACACTGTCCTGAAATTGAAACTATAGCTGAATTTAATGATCCTGTTGCGGCCGTTTCGTTTATCCAGCACTCCCCGCCTGACCTGCTTTTCCTGGACATTGAAATGCCCCGTTTAAACGGCTTTGATTTATTGGAGCGTTGTCGACCGGTCACCTTTCCGGTCATCTTCACAACTGCTTATAATCAATATGCCTTACGGGCTATCAAAATAAGCGCCCTGGATTACTTACTCAAACCCATAGACGTTGACGAGCTCAAACTTGCCGTCGAGAAAGCTCAGGAGCAACCTGCACATCCCGCCGACTGGAAGCAATATGAATTAATGGAATCAACCCGTCAGCACACGCAGGAACCACCTAAAACCATTGCCCTTTCCACCCTCGATGGGCTTACCTTTGTACAGGTAGCCGATATCATCTATTGCCAGAGTGATGGCAGTTATACAAAACTGTTTTTCACCCAGGGCGACCCCCTTTTATTGTCCAAATCGATCAAAGAAGTAGGAGAAATACTGATTACCTGTGGTTTTATGCGGGTCCATCATTCTTACCTGATCAATTTTGATCATATCCGCAAATACATCCGGGGTGAAGGTGGGGAGGTCATTATGCGCAATGGCCACAACGTCCCGGTAGCCCGTAGTAAGAAGGCTGAATTTTTAGAGCGAATCGCAAAATTATAATGCCGGGAAGCTAACTGAAGCATTCCCGGCACTATATTTTTAGCCCTTCCTAAAAGATACAGGCCTATTTCCCAGCCAGTAAAGCATTTACTTCTTTAGCTACATTGGCTGCGGTGAATCCGAATTTTTCATCCAATACCGTGAAAGGTGCTGAATACCCAAAATGATTCAGTCCCCAGACTCGTCCATTTACACCCACTAGTCCGCGAACCGTTACGGGCAGACCGGCTGTCAACCCAAAGGTAGGCACACCGGCAGGCAGCACTGACTGCTGATAAGCGGCCGATTGCGTCCGGAAAAGTCCTTCACTAGGGGCTGAAACAATCCGTACCTTCAAGCCTTGTTCCTGTTGCAGTTTTGCTGCACCAGCAACCAGGGTAGCTACTTCCGAACCGTTGGCGACCAAAATCACATCGGGCGTACCTTCGCAATCCTGAACGATATAAGCCCCTTTGGCAGCCCCCTGGGCAACGGCATACCGACTGCTGCCTTCGGCAGCTGGCAGTTCCTGAATATTCTGACGCGATAAAATTAAACCGCTGGGCGAGTGCTCATTCTCCAGGGCCAGACGCCAGCAAACGGTTGTTTCCGGGCCATCTGCCGGACGCAAAGCCAAAAAACTATTGTGTCCCGAGTGATTCTGAAGTTGCTCCAGCAGACGGATCTGTGCTTCCTGCTCAATGGGTTGATGCGTTGGGCCATCCTCCCCTACCCGGAAGGCATCGTGCGTCCAGAGGAAAATAGCCGGCTTTTCCATTAGTGCGCATACGCGAATTGCGGGTTTCATATAATCCGAAAACGCAAAAAAGGTAGCACACACCGGAATTACTCCTCCGTGCAGCGACATCCCGGTAGCCAGCGCGGCCATCGTCAGTTCCGCTACGCCGGCTTGCAGGAAAGCGCCACTGAAATCGCCATTTTTGAAATCAGTCGTTTTTTTGAGGAAGGCATCTGTTTTATCACTGTTCGACAAGTCTGCCGAAGCAACAATCATATTTTCTACCCGATCCGCCAGGTACGACAGTACGGCAGCAGAGGCATTCCGGGTAGGGCCAACTGCTTTTTGTTCAATCGATGCCCAGTCGAGGTCTGGTAGTTTCCGCTCCCAAAAGCCCTGAAGCTTGGTTGCCGGGGCAGGATTTTGTTGGGCCCATTGCTGGAATGCATGACGCCGCTGTGCCGCTGATTTGCACTTTTCCGCTACGACGGCCTGATAATAGCTGGCTACCTCAGGGAATATCTGGAAAGGATTTGCCGGGTCGCCGCCCAGGTGCTCAACGGTCTTTGCAAATGATGCATTACTTTCACCCAGGGGTTTCCCATGGAGTTCTACTTCCCCTTCATAGCCGGTCCCATCCTCAAGAACGACTCCTTTTCCCATCACCGTTTTGCCAATAATCAGGGTTGGGCGAGCTTCCTCATTGATACCCGCCTGAATTGCCTGCCGGATGGCGGCATGGTCATTTCCGTCAATGGTGAGTACATGCCAGCCCCAGGCCTGATACTTCATAGCGGTATCTTCACTGGTAACATCATCTACTACCGTTGACAGCTGAATGTCGTTGGCATCGTAAAACATGATAATATTACCAAGTCCTAAGTGCCCAGCAAGGCGACCGGCGCCCTGAGATATTTCTTCCTGAATTCCTCCGTCGGAGATATAGATATACGTTTTGTGCGCGATGGTTTCTCCAAAACGTGCCGCGAGGAATCGTTCGGCAATGGCGGCACCGATACCAAAGGCATGCCCAAGTCCAAGCGGCCCCGATGTATTTTCAATCCCCCGGGCAACATCTAGTTCTGGATGCCCGGGCGTTGGACTGCCCCACTGGCGAAAGTTTTGAATATCCGCGATGGAATAGTTCCCCAAGAGTGTTTGAATGCCATATAACATAGCTGACATATGTCCGGCATCCAGAAAAAAACGGTCGCGCAACGGCCAGTGCATGTCTGCCGGATCATACTGCAAAAATTCGGTATACAGTACGTGGACGAAGTCAGCTCCGCCCATAGGGCCACCTGGGTGCCCTGATTTTGCTTTTTCTACCATAGCAGCAGCCAACAAACGAATATTATCAGCAGCACGAAGGGATAGTTGCGGTGTGGTGCTCATTACTTGGATTGGTTTTCCGATGGTTACCTCCACGGCAGGAAAAGTAACACGATGTTAAAAATTGGTTGGAATATGGCGGCAAATATACAATATCCTTTCCCAAAGCAAGGTATCCGGAAGGGGTTAATCCGTGGCAAAAGCAGGGTAAGTATATCCCAAATCGATTCGCGGATAATTTAACTGGGGTATACGCGGGTTTGTCGGCTTATACGCAGTTTAGACCGGAATAGTACACCCCTGAACCCCATGGCCATGTGCTGAAAAAAACATCTCCCCGACAAGTAATTCTCCCATCTATGCAAATGCCCTTTATTATCACGAAAATTGCAATTTTTTGCAGTTTTCAATTGACTCAATTCTTGAAACACTCCTCAATCTTGTTATTTCTTATCGCTTTCACATTTGCCCTACACCGCAGCAGGCGAATCAAGCAATCTCAGCTTTGGTTTTTATTAATTTTTGCATTGATTTGTTAATCAATATTTTAACAAAAATTAACATCCCCTCCTGCCGAGGTAGATTTCGCCAACTATAAACTCAGATCCACCAATTATAGAACTTCGGTTTCCTTACATACCAATAGTCAGCAATTTTGAACCATGAACAATTACGGCAAAATACCGCAAACCCGAGCGGTCAATGTCAACATCTAACACCAAAAGAACTTGAGAATGAAATCACCTGTTCATGGCTGGAAAAGTAAAAATCCAGTACAAAAAGTAACGGCCCCAATTTCCGATGAAACCTTAATTGCTTTGGCCCTGGAGGGCCGGGAAAGCGCTTATACGTTGCTGGTAAATCGTCACCGGAGCCTCATTAAAGCTATGGTTCAACGGTATCTTCCTTCGGGAATAGACCCCGATGATGTGGTACAAGATGTGTTCATCCGCGCTTTTCGCTGCCTGGCTCAGTTTCGGGGCGATTGCAAATTCAGCTCCTGGTTGGTTCGGGTAGCCATCTCCGTTGCGATTAACCGCAGTAAAGAACCGCGCCGCCTGCAATTTAACCTCGAGCAGCTTCCTTTGGGAGATAGCCTGCGGGAAGAGGCCCTCATCCAGCGGCAGTTGGAAAAACAGGAACAAAATCAAAAGCTGCACGCTTTAGTCCGCAAATTAGGTACACAAGATTCTACTATTATCGATCTGTACTATTTCCAGGAATTATCGGTCATGGAAATTTGTCAGCAAACGGGGCTTTCTGAATCCAACATTAAATCGCGGCTGATGCGTGCCCGGCGCAAGTTAAAAAGCGCGGCAGTACTGGAGGGCCTCCGATAACCGAGATGGATAGCGCGTGGTTCGTTGACCCTGCTGATAGGGGGTTAATGAATCACGCTGACTACAACTTGCGAACTTTTTACCGGAGATAGACTGTTTAAAAAACAAGTAGATTGATCCCCATGATCCGACAAGAACTGATTCATACCCGACGGCGCTCCCATACCTGGCAAACGATTTTACTTTTGCTATTGCTCTTTGGCCTGATGGTCCTGGTAGGCTTTGGCTTTTTTGGTATCGAAGGGTTAATCTGGGCTGCCCTTCTAGGGATAATTACCGGCATCATAAGCCTGCGTATCCCTACCCGATTCATCATGAATATGTACCGCGCTCGCCCCTTACAGGCCGGCGAATTAACGGAGGTACAGCAGATTGTCCATCAGCTGGCAAAGCGGGCGGGGCTATCCCATTTACCGCAGGTATATTACCTGCCGAACCGCATGGTCAATGCGTTTGCCACCGGACGAATCCACGATGCAGGGATTGCGGTGACCTATGGTATTCTCACGCAACTGAATATCCGGGAGCTCACCGGAGTACTAGCCCACGAAATCAGCCATATTACCAATCATGACTTGCGCATCAAGAGTTTGGTGAACATTATCGGCCGGCTAACCCGCATGTTTACGGTGTTTGGACAAATTCTGTTGCTGATCAGTATTCCCATGTTGATGACTGACCAGCTTCCAGTTCCCCTTTGGGCAGTAGTACTTCTGCTGGTAGCCCCCGTTTTAACGAATCTTTTAGTGCTGGCTATTTCCCGAACCCGGGAATACGATGCAGATTTGGAAGCCGCCCGACTCACTGGCGACCCCAATGCCCTGGCTGATGCGTTGCAAAAGCTCGACCTCCTGAATAATGGCCCGGGGCTGTTGCGGCAACCTCCGCCTATTCTTAGTTCACACCCTAAAACACAGGAGCGTGTAAAGCGATTACGCGAATTAGCTCCTCGCTACACACCTGCTATTCTCCTGCCTGGTTGGGATTGGCTATTGCAACAATACCCCAAACTAGGTTATTCCCGATTTCTCTGATCCACAGAACGCCCTACTCTTCTTCTGCCAACTGCAGCGAAGCAGAGTTGATGCAAAAACGAAGACCCGTAGGTGGTGGACCATCCGGGAATACGTGCCCCAGGTGTGCATCACAAACACTGCATTGGACTTCCACCCGCCGCATCCCAAAGCTGGTATCCATGATGTAATTAATGACGTTAGGTTCTACAGGAGCAGTAAATGAGGGCCAGCCCGTTCCACTTTCAAATTTTACCCGCGAATCAAACAAGGGGGTATGGCAACAGACGCAGGCATAAAGGCCTGGATCATGGGCTTCACAGTACTCCCCGGAAAAAGGGCGTTCAGTGCCATGCTGGCGGGTAACGCGAAATTGCTCCGCTGACAACTGTCCTTGCCACTCTGCTGCCGTTTTTTCAACGCGCCGCGGTGGTGCCGGGCTGCCTTTTTCTGCGTATTGGATCACATCCGTCCACTTCATAACAACAACTTTATTGGGTTTACTACACGTTGCAATGCAAACAACACCACGGTTAAATAGTTGCTAGCGAATAAACTTAGGATGCATCAGGTTTTCCGGAGAAAGTACCTCATCCAGTTTTGCCTTGGGCAGCAAATCGCGCTGCAGGACAATATCATAAACCGAAGCGCCGGTTTTCAACGCCTCCTTGGCAATAGATGCTGATGTTTCGTACCCTAAAATTGGGTTTAGGGCGGTCACAATACCAATGGAGTGCATAACGTAATGCCGACATACATCCTCATTGGCCGTAATGCCATCGATGCACTTCGTCCGCAGCACATCAAATCCGTGGAACATAATGCGCATAGAGTGAAACAGGTTAAAAGCAATCACCGGCTCCATAACATTGAGCTGAAGTTGGCCGGCTTCTGCGGCCATAGTAATGGTAACATCGGAACCAATTACCTGGAAGGCAATCTGGTTGACGACCTCCGGCATCACCGGATTGACCTTACCCGGCATGATAGATGAACCCGGTTGTAATTGAGGTAAATTTATTTCATTGAACCCGGCACGGGGCCCGGAAGAAAGCAAACGCAAGTCATTACAAATTTTGGAAATCTTCACCGCAATGCGCTTGAGCACACCCGACAATTGTACATAAGCCCCACAATCGGAAGTAGCTTCAATTAAGTTTTCGGACATCACCACGGGTACTCCCGAAAGCTCCGCCAGATAATGGGTGGCCAGCTCCGGATAACCCTCCGGCGCATTGATCCGCGTACCAATCGCCGTCGCGCCCAGATTTATTTCCGTGATCAGTTCACGCGCTTCCCGCAGACGCTGGATATCCTCCCTTATGGTTACGGCAAAAGCCATAAATTCCTCTCCCAAGGTCATGGGTACCGCATCCTGCAATTGGGTGCGCCCCATTTTCAAAACCTGTGCAAACTCCTGGCCTTTGGCAGCAAAAGCAGCTTGAAGGTGCTCCATTGATTCAATTAACCGGCCGATGTAGAAATACAGCGCCAGGCGAAAAGCGGTAGGATAGGCATCATTGGTCGATTGCGAGCAATTGACATGATTATTGGGGTGAACAAACTCGTAGGCCCCCTTGGGGTGGCCCAGTATTTCCAAGGCCTTATTGGCTATAACCTCATTGGCATTCATATTCGTGGAGGTTCCCGCGCCTCCCTGAATCAGATCAACGGGAAACTGATCCGTCAATTCCCCAGCGATCAGGGCATCACAGGCTTGGGCAATAGCGTCCGCAATAGCGGGGTCCAATACCTCTAAATCGCGATTGGCCAAAGCCGCAGCTTTTTTAACCAGGGCCAGTGACTTGATGAAGGTAGGCAGCGTCGCCACTGTTTGTCCGGTTATCGGGAAGTTCTCCACCGCACGGGCGGTCTGGATACCATAATACGCATCGTTGGGTATGGCTTTTTCTCCGAGAAAGTCTTTCTCTAGTCGTGTTTGATTCATGACCAGTGGTTTTAGCTGATTTTGGTTAGGATATTAGCAAATAGCAGGTGGGCAATCCTTACTATGCCAGAATGAAGATAAAACTCCTGGAAGTCAGACAGGCGGAAAAAGGGGGTAATTTTTCTTACCAGAGGTAATTTAATCCCAATGATCAGGCGCCAAACCATGCATACATTTCTCCCAGCGTAAGTTTTTGCTTGGCAATGGCGTTCACGTCCCGCATAATTTGTCCATCCGCCATATGCAGCAACCTGTTTCCATACTGCAAGGAATCACGCAGGTTGTGGGTAATCAATATGGCAGTAAGGCCCAGGTCCTGGATTATTTGCTGAGCAGTACCCATAACCACAGCTGCCGATCGCGGATCAAGCGCGGCGGTGGGTTCATCGAGCAGTAAAATGTCAGTATGATCCATAACCGACATCAGCAGGGTCAGTGCCTGGCGCTGGCCCCCGGATAAAGCGCCCATGGGTTGGTTAAGTTTATTCTCCAGTCCCATCCCGAGTTGGGCAATACGCTCACGCACCTCCCTGCGAAACGTTTCGTTGATGCCAATGACAGGGCGCTTGGGCTGGGTACGTAAAGCCGCCAGCCTAAAGTTGTCCAGGATGCTCAAATCCGGTGCCGTTCCGCCTAGTGGATTTTGGAATACCCGGGCTACCCACCGACTCCGCCGATGCTCAGGGATGGTAGTTACATCCTCGCCATTAAAAAATATTTTTCCCTCGGTGGGCAAGATAGCCCCGGCGATCAGATTAAGCAAAGTCGTTTTGCCGGAACCATTAGCCCCAACCAACACCACAAAATCACCCGCGGCAATCTGTAAATCCACTTGCTGGAGAGCAGTTACTTCATTAACCTGCCCACGGTGAAAAACTTTGGAAATATGTTGTAGTTCAATCATGATTCACGACTTCGGGTCAAACGAGGGATTCCGACGATTGCTAAAACAAATACAGAGGTGATCAATTTCAAGAAGTTGGGATTAACTCCCAGGGAAAGAGCCACCGCCAGGACCAGCTGAAAAAGTACACTCCCCAGTACCACCAGGCTTAATTGCAAGACAATAGATCGCACGCTAAACCAGGAAATCAGTGCATCCCCAATCAGTACTGACCCTAAACCCACCAATACGATACCAATGCCCATATTGATATCGGCAAATCCCTGGTACTGGGTGACCAAAAACCCACTCAGGGCAGTCAGGGCATTGGCCATGGCCAAACCAATAATTTTCATCCGGTCATTGTTGATACCCAGAGCACGGGTCATCGATTCGCTGTTTCCGGTAGCCCGCATGGCAATACCGAAATCCGTGCGCAGCAAATAAGCCAGAATAGCTCCCAGGATCGCCAGAAAGAAACCGCCAACCAGTACCTGATTCCAGATGGGATTGGAAAAAACCGTTAACGCTTTGAAGACGGTAGGTATTCCCAGCAAAGGAATATTCGAACGTCCCATCAGGCTAAGGTTGACCGAATACAAGGCCGTCATAACCAGGATTCCCGCTAACAGTGCATCAATGCGCAGCCGGGTGTGAACCAGGCCGGTAAGTACTCCCGCCAGCGCCCCTGCAATGACCACTACTCCTGCCACCAGTGGTAGGGGCCAACCTGCCAGGATGAGCACCGCAGTAACTGTTGCTCCCAGGGTGTAGCTTCCATCAGTAGTAATATCCGGAATGCGGAATATCTTCATGGTAATGAAAATACCCAAGCCCATTGCCCCCAGGCAAAGGCCTAATAGTAAAGCGGTCAGATAAAAGGTCATTGGCTAATGGGATCGTAGTTGGCCGGAACGGTTATGCCATAGGTCTTAGCCGCTTCCGGATTATAAACACGTTTGCGAACTTTCACCATTTCCCAACTAAGGCCATCCAGTGAGCCGGTTTGTATGTACTTAGCAGCTTGTTCTCCTGACTGATAGCCCCATTGGTAGATATCAGCGCCATAGGCAGCCACCGCTCCACGAGCTACCAGGCCAGCCTCACTGGTAAACACCGGTACTTTTGCCTGCTGACAAGCCTGCAAAATCGTTTCGAAGGACCCAAAAACGGTGTTGTCTGGATTGGCGAAAAAGGCGTCAATCCCGGCATTGAGCAGGGCCGCCGTCACCAGCTGAACATCGGCAGTAGCGTTAACCGGGCGAGCTACCAAGGTCACCTGCGCCGCCGCAGCTACCTGCTGCAACCGCTCAAATGCATCGACTGACTGCGGTTCCGATTGGTTGTAAATCAACCCTACGCGCAACGTTTCGCCAGTAGGCTTAACCAGGCGGGGGATCAATGCGAAGGAGGTGTCGATGTAATTTAACTCCTCTGCCACGCCGTATAAATTGGCCGGCGATTTTCCGGCAGCATCCAACACATCCATCAACCCTGGTGTTGGGGACACCATCATGAATACGGGAATGGAGGAAGTACTTTGCAATGCTGTAATGGTCGAAAGCGAAGGGTTGGTAGCCATCAGCGTAACCTCCTGCGAAATCATATACTGGACAATCTGCGTCAGGGTCGGAATGTTTCCCTGCGCATTCCGGTAAATAACCCGCAGGGTTCCTTTTTCCTCCGAAAATCCCTGCTCGGCGAGTGCCGTCAGAAAGCCATCTTTCGCTTGTTTCAGGGTGCTATCCTCGAAGGCATCGACAAACCCAATGGTTGGTAAGTTGTTGTTGGCAGAACCGCTACAGCCTTCCAATCCCAATAACAGGAACAAGGCAAGAATCAGAACAGGTGAATACTTCATTCGGATACGGCTTGATGCAAGCAGCTTTACGCTACTGTATTCATGATAAAAAGGGTGCTCTATTCCACACAGATAAGCTAAACAGCACTGGTGATGAAATGAGGTTCCACAAGGTACAAAACTATGTGCATCATGAAGGGGTTTGGAAGTCCCCCACCACTTCACGTCCTGAATAAAACCGATTGCATTCCCTGGGGTTCAACAAGGAGTAGCTATTTTTCAGGGAATTCCTTACGGCGATACAAACTGCCGTACCCAAGCCCCTATTAACGCCCCTTCGGCAGGTACACTAAGGGAATCCAGGGCCTGCCGCACCCGTTGCTCCCCTATCCTTTCCCGCCGCAGCAACAATAGATCGGTTTCCAGTTCAGGTGTAAACTCCGGGTGCGCCTGAATACCTAACATGCGCTCGCCTACCTGAAAAATGCCAACCGGGCAATGTGGAGTGCCTGCCAAAACGGTAGCATCAGGAGGCAAAACCATCACCTGGTCCTGGCACATCATCAACAACTTAACGGTGTCCTGTGGCGGTTGCATCCAGGATTGCACCTGCTCAATGGCAAAATCATGAACCCCTACCGACCAGCCGACATCGGCTTTGGCAACCCGGCCTCCCAATGCCTCCGCCAGCATCTGGTGTCCGAAACATACGCCAACATACCTGGCCGGAGAAGCATAAATAGCTCTTACGAAATCCTTTAACTCATGGATCCAGGGCAAATCATCATAAACGGATGCTGCGGAACCCGTCGTCAGCCAAACATCGTATTCGGCTGGGGAAGTGGGGAATATCCCCTCATTAACAGCAAATTCCTGAATATCCCAATCCGGAAACAAGGCCTGGAACATCCCTAAATAAGGGCCGTGCCGGGGCTTCCACTCCGGGCGCACTTCATCACAACGCAGCAGGCCTACTTTCATGGGGTCGGATGTTTTAGGTGAAACGATTTGGGGCGCGTGAGCGACGCATAACCCAAAGGGGAAAGCGTACAGCCTTTTCCGGAATTTTTTACCCCCGTCCAGGCCAGCGCCGGATCGAGATAATCACACCGATTGAGAAAAACAGTGCCCGTTTCCAGGCGGTCGCCCAGAGAATGAGCCTCCTCCAGGTCTGTTGTCCAAAGGGAGGCGGTCAGCCCATATTCACTGTCATTCATCAATTGAATGGCTTCTTCGTCATTGCGAACGGACATTATCCCTACCACCGGACCAAAGGTTTCTTCACGCATGATTGTCATTCGGTGGTTGACATCGATAAGTACCTGGGGAGCCAGATAGGGCGTACCTGGTTGGTGTCCGGGAAATGTATGTGCATCGATCAGTCCCTGAGCACCTTTCGCCAAGGCTTCCTGGATGTGCTGCTGAACGCGTTCTGCCGCCTGGGTACGCACCATAGGGCCCAGGGTCGTTGTCATTTGTAAGGGATTACCCAGCTGATACTGGCGCGTTAGCGCTACAAATCCTTCAACAAAATCAGGATACTGTGATTGATGGACATAAATCCGTTCAATGCCACAACAGGATTGCCCGGAATTAAAAAAGGCTCCATCCACCAGGTTTTCAATGGCATTTTCCAGCGGTGCATCAGCCCGGACGTAAGCTGGATCCTTACCGCCCAGTTCCAATCCGGCATCGATAAACCGTCGTCCTACGGCTGATTGAACAGCCCGGCCTCCAGCCACTGAGCCGGTAAAGGCAACATAATTGAGGTGAGGATCGCCTATCAGTTTACCCACCTGCTCATGCGTCAGATGCAGATACTGAAACACCCCCGCAGGTAATCCCGCTGCGGCAAACGCCTCTGCATAACGTTCTGCCACCAGGGGTGTTTGTTCGGCATGCTTCAACACAACACAATTACCCGCTAACAAAGCCGGGATAATTACATTAACCGAGGTGAGCCAGGGGTAATTCCAGGGAGCCAGCACCAACACCGTACCCAAAGGCTCGTGGCGGATAAACCGGGTAAAGCCCTCCCGGGCCGGAGCTTCCAGATCCGCCAGTGCTGCCGGAGCCAGGTCAATCATGTGCAAAGCCCGTTCCTGGAAGCCATTCTTCAGCTCGAAAGGGGTATACCGCAGGGGGCGTCCCATTTGCCAGGTAAGCTCCTCGCCAAGTACATCAGCCCGGGCCACCAGGTAATCGACCGCCCGTCGGCAAATGGCCTGCCGGTCAGGTAAAGGTGTTGCACGCCATTGGCGCTGGGCCTCGGTTGCAGCAGTCAATGCCCTGGCAATTTCCTGCTCAGTGGCAGGTTGGCGTTCCAGATATAAGGAACCATCGATCGGACTAATACAGCGCAGCATGCTTTTTAGTTATTCTGGTGTGACATAAGCAGCTGTAATGCCGCCATCGACTACAAATTCGGTACCGGTCGTATAAGAAGAGTCATCCGAAGCCAGGAACAGCGCTGCTTTGGCCATTTCGTCGGCTTCGCCAAAACGCCCCATGGGAATATGGACCAGTCGGCGTTGTTTTTTCTCCTCGGTATTCAAAAACTTCATGAGTAAGTCAGTACGCAACGGCCCCGGACAAAGCGCATTCACCCGAATGTTTTCGCGGGCGTGGATGATCGCCAGTTCGCGTGACATCGCAAGTACGGCTCCCTTGCTGGCCGTGTAGGCTATCTGTGGTGTAGCGGCGCCTAGCAGTGCCACGAACGAGGCCGTATTGATTACCGAACCACCCCCGGCACGCCGCAAAGCCGGAATCCCGTATTTGCACCCCAGGAAAACGCCCTTGACGTTGATGGCCATGGTGATATCAAAAACAGCCTCTTCGGTAGCTACCGCGTCATCATCAGCAGCATGCATTATGCCAGCGTTGTTGAATAAGACATGTAAGGCTCCGAAGGTTTTTTCCGCAAAATCAACCATCCCGGCACAATCGGCATCCTTGGCAACGTCGGCCCGATAGAAGTCGGCACGTCCTCCCTGAGACTGGATATCGGCGACGGTAGCCCGGCCGGCGTTTTCATCAATATCGACAGCTATAACAGCTGCCCCTTCGCGGGCGAATAATAAAGCCGTAGCACGACCGATTCCATTACCAGCCCCAGTGATCAGGGCCACTTTGTTTTGTAAGCGCATCTTAGGTTTGGGTTATATACGTTCAAAATAACGGCGGCGCTCCCAATCGGTGACCGATTGGCGGAAGGCCGTGATTTCCTGTTCAAAAAAATGGGTATAGTGGTCAACCACCGCATCCCCAAATGCCTGGCGGGCAAAAGCACTTGTAGCGAAAGGCTTTACCGCCTCTTCCAAGGTGTAGGGAACCCTTGGCAAATGAGCTGCAGCGTAAATATCTCCTGTGAAAATAGCTGGCGGCTCCCGCTGCTCCCGGATGCCAGCCAACCCCGAAGCCAGCGCGGCGGCAAACGCCAGGTATGGATTGCAATCGGCCCCCGGAATCCGGCATTCAATGCGCAAACTATCGCCATGCCCGACCACCCGGAAACCCGCCGTGCGGTTATCGTAACTCCAGGCCAGACGCGTCGGGGCCCAGGAACCATCAACATAGCGCTTGTAGGAATTTACGGTAGGCGCATAAAAGGGCATTACCTCTGGTACGTAGTGAATCCAGCCCCCCAAAAACCACCGAAAAACAGCGGACCCCATAACTGGACCAAATGCCTCGTCACCGGCAAACGCATTCTCTTTGTTTTTCCACAGACTAAGGTGCAGGTGGCAACTGGACCCGGCCTGATCCTCATGGAACTTCGCCATAAAGGTGACTGATATTCCCTGCTGGTCGGCAATTTCCTTGAGACACTGTTTGAACAGAACGTGGCGATCTGCCATTTCCATCACCTCAGCATAGCGAATATTGAGCTCGTGCTGCCCAAGTCCCCATTCACCTTTGGAATTCTCAACGGGTATCCCCGACTTTTGCAGATGCTTGCGGGCGGCAGCGGTAAATTTCTCCGTGCGGGCACCCTGCAGTAAATGGTAATCTTCCAAATACCAACCGACGGGTTGCAGGTCGTGATAATGCTGAGTATGGGCACTGCGGTAATCGTTAGTGAACGCATAGTATTCCAGTTCGGATGCCGCCTTGGCGGTAAACCCTTCGCCCTGGAGTTGATCCAGTTGGCGCTGCAAGACTGACCGGGGAGCCTCGGCTACCAACTTATGCGTATTTTCATCCGCCACCGAACACAATACCCCTGCTGTGCGCTTGAGCCAGCTCAGGCGGCGCAGGGTACGCAAGTCGGGTTGCAAGTGAAAATCACCATAGCCAAGCTCCCAATTCGCAAAGGTGTAGCCCGATACCGGGTCCATTTCCATATCCGTAGTGAGCAGGTAATTACAGGCATGTGTGCCCGCCCGAGCGGCACTCTCCAGAAAAAAATCAGCAGCAAAACGTTTGCCAACTAAGCGCCCATAATGATCGGTAAAACCAACCACGACCGTATCGATCTTCCCCGCCTCAACCAGTTGGCTGAGTTCTTCGAGTGTTAAGAGGCCTTTATTCTTCATCGGTATAGGTCAATTTAAACAACACGTAGGAGGAGAGCAAAATACCAAAATACACCCCTGCCAGTGCCCAATTCTGGATCGTCATCGCCAGTAGTGCAATTGCTGCAATGATCAAGGCCACCCAAGGGGTAACCGGAAAACCAGGCACCCGAAAGGGACGCTCCAACTGAGGTTCTTTACGCCGCAGCACCAAAAGGGAAATCATCGAAATGATGTATAAGGTAAGGGCCCCAAAGCAAGCTATGGTAATAATCTCTCCGGTTTTTCCGGTAAACAAAGCTACCATGCCAATCACCAGATTAAAAACCAGCGCATTAGCAGGCGTACGAAAGCGTGGGTGTACCCGACCCAACACGCGCGGGGCAAAACCCACCCGACCAAATTCAAAGGTGGAACGCCCGGCAGCCAGAATAATGCCGTGAAAAGATGCCACCAACCCAAAAACACCGACCGAGGTAACCAGGGTAAATAGCAGGTGGCCCTCTCCATAAATACGGGACAGCGCCAATGGCAACGGTGAATCCGTTGCCAGAGCTCCGGCTGTGGGGTAAACTACGGCTTCCCACCCGGCAACCCCCACAGATGTGCCAAACGTCAGGATGCACAACAGGATCAGGGTAAGTAAGGCCGAACCAAATCCCAACAGCACATTCCGCTGCGGGTTGATCGTCTCTTCAGCCACATTAGCCACGCCTTCAATGGCCAGGAAAAACCAGATAGCAAATGGAATGGCGGCAAAAGCCCCTTCCCAACCATGAGGCAGTGCATTTTGCGTTAAGTTTTCCCACGCAAAGGCAGGTGCGGCAGCTCCGGCAAAAACTAACAGTTCGGCTATAGCGATTACCGTAACCAACAGCTCAAAGGAAGCTGCCACTTTTACGCCATAAATATTCAGGCCTGTAAACAACAGATACGCAATAACACCGATCACCACCACGGGGACTCCGGGTAAAAATAAATGCAGGTAGGCCCCAATGGCAAAGGCAATAGCCGGAGGGGCAAAAATGAACTCGATGTTTTGGGCCATCCCCCCCAGGAAGCCCCAGTCAGGCCCCAGGGCCCGCAGCGCATAATCAAAAACACCTCCCGCCCGCGGAATCGCACAGGCGAGTTCGGTGTAGCTGAACGTAAAGCACGCATACATCAGCATGATGAACAGGGTCGCCACAGCCAACCCCAGGGTTCCGCCTTTTTCCAGACCCAGATTCCAACCAAAATACATCCCGGAAATGACATATCCTACTCCCAGGCCCCATAGCATTACCGGCCCTAAGGTTCGTTTAAGTGTGGTCGTTTGTTCCATATTGGACTTGTAAAAAAGGGATGATCAAGGTGTCAGTTAAAACTACAAAACCTTAGGGATATTCTTGTCTTCGACCGACCATCCTTTGAGCCAAGTAGGCTGACAGCTCAAAATAATTCGGAGATTTTATTATAAAATTGCTATCTTAAAGTTAGCTATATACTTGACGCAATTTTTTCCTCGCTAATAGCTTCTCATAGTTTAAGACGACTCCAAAGAATTTTACTCACCAAAACCTATTATCATGAAAACTCCCAAGTTTCCATTAGCCATTTTATTGTTTGGCATTATGTTTATGTTGAGCAGTTGCACCCAGGACAATGTTGCTCCTATTGATGAAGGAGCGACGATAAGCGCGTTGGGGCAATCCCAGGCAGTTGCGGACCAGGCCCGCAAAGGACAAAATGGTCCTTCGGCCAGTGGTCATGGTTATTTTCTTCTACCTGATGATACCAAGCGCCAATTTACCTTTCATGCCAATACCATGCCGGATGGTAGTGTTCAGGGGAACGGCGTACTCACCTATCAGGGGGGTGAGTTGAATATCAAATTTGATATTGACTGCCTTTCGATTACAGGTAATACAGCGTTTATGAGTGGCGTAATTACCAGTAGTAACCTTGAGGGAGCGCCAGTGGGAACACCTTGCCTATTCCAGGTTGAAGATAATGGTGAAGGTTCAAAAACCGATCCAGATAACATCAGCCGTTTACTCATTACGGACGCATTCCCTCTTGATTGTGCCAATCCTAGTGTGATTTTCTTTTTGTACCCGGTTATCGGGGGTAACATCCAGGTTAAGAACTAACCTAAAATCCTAATCCTGGGTAGAATAGGACTACGATACCACTTTCGTACCAGGATCACAATGGTTTCGCCAAGGGCTGCTTTAGTGTATCACTAAAGCAGCCCTTATTCATACCTGCGGAACAACAACAATGCACTTACGCAGTCCGCGTAATAGCATTTTGCCGCAGTAGTCAATTCCGGGCAGTGGCATTCAACCTAACGAATAAAGAGCAGGTTTTAATAATTCATCAAAAACTGGTTAAGGTTTGCACCAGAGGCAAGGTCCAATTTTTTTCGCAATCGGTAGCGGTTGGTTTCCACGCTGCGGATAGAGATATTCATCAGGGATGCAATTTCCTTGGTGGATAGGTTCATGCGCAAATAGGTGCACATTTTGTAATCACTGGGACTAAGGTTGGGGAATTCTTCCGTCAGGCGTTTATAAAAATTGGTGTGTACCTGATCGAAGCTTTTGACAAAGTCCTGCCAATTGGCATCTATATCGGCATTGCGTTCCGTAATGCGGAGGATTTGCTTGAGTTCCTTTTTAATCTCAGGTTGGTCATCAAGTCTTTTTTCCAACTTCTTGGCAACCGTGTTGATCTCGGTGATCAATTCGTTTTTGTTCACCAGGTGATAGGTGAAGGAAATAAGCTCCTGGTTCTTGAAATTGATCTCCGCCATTAGCTTCTCATTCTGCAGCCGGGTGATTTCTTCCCTGGAGGTCTTGGCATAATTCAGGTACTGTTGCTCTTTCTCCTTGTTGCTTTCCAATAAATGGGATTTCTCGCGGTCATATTTTTTCTGTTGCCGCTTGAAGAAAAAAGAGGCGGCGGAAAAGGCAGCCATGACAATACCTAACCAGAGTGCGTATTCGTACCAAGGGCGGATAATGTGAAAATTGACCGCATAAGGATCACTTTCTGCACCCGATTCATATTTTGCTTTGACGATGAGCGAGTATCGTCCTGGAGGAAGATTACGGATACTAATAACGGGGGATGAGGTCCATTCCGACCAATCGGGATCACTACCATCAATTTTGTGGCGGTACAGAATATGTTCTTTCTGGGCATGGTTTTTCACGGAGAAAAAGAAGGAAAAATTATTGTGGGCCTTCTTGAAATTGAAGCCTTTACCTGCTGTAGCACTACCCAGGTGTCCGGTAAAAAACAGGCTGTCCGGATTAGCATGTAAGACAGCCTTGGTCAGAAAAATTTCCAGGGTTTCGGTATTCTCGATATAATGAATTGGGTCAAAGAACAAAAAACCTTTTTCGGTTGGGAAGATGACATTGTGTTTATCAATGGCATATACAGACTCAAACCCACCTGGGAGTAAACCGGTAATTTCGTTGATTGGATACTTTTGAAAAGAAGGGTTAAGAATTTTTTCCGGCACCATCAAGTAGGTAGCATCCCGGGTTCCGTACCACAAATTTTGGTACGTATCCTGAATCAGGAACTCCAGGGAAGAGGCCGGAACGCCCCAGCGTTCAAGATCCGGGTAAGAAGCCAGCGTTTTTTCATCCGGATTGTAGCGAAAAAACTGTTGCCCATCCGTAAGGACAATGTTATGGTTTATGTCATAGAAGACATTTTGGAGGACCTTATTAAGGTTATTTTGGTGAGAATATTGAATGGGCTTTACTTCGGTGTCAAAAATATCGCTGCGAGGAATGAAGAACACCCCCCGATAAGGATGCCCTATCCAGATATTATCCGCAGCATCTTGGGTTATGATTCGGCTACTTTCCGTAAAACCTTTGAGCACACGTTTTTCGTTCCATTGACCACCTTGCTTTTCAAACAGGATCAAGCCTTTGTAGAATCCGGCCAATGCTGTGTGTTCGTTTAACTGGATAAACTTCCACACACCAGCCTGGTTTGAAATTTTCCGACTGGAAAATCTCTCAATTTGGAATGCGCCTTCATGGTGGCCAATCAGGAGTTGTTCTCCAATAGGATTCAGGCTCCAAACCTGCCCCCGGGTCTCCGGCAATAATCTGGACATTTTCTTTTCCTCGGGCAAATAGTATTTCTTCCAGGGAACCGAATACAGGCCGGAATTTGTACCAAAGTAGAGATAGTTATTAAACAGCGCAACAGCGCTGCCAGCTCCTTCGAGCTCGCCGTCCGGAAAATAAACTCTAAACGGGTTTCTAAGATCGACCAGATCGATACCATTATCCAGGCCTAGCCAAATATTGCCTCCGGTAGTTCCCAAAATGCTAAGAACGGTGTTATTCTGCAGGCCATTTTTTTTGTGCAAATGTTGTACTACCCGTCGCTGAGGGTCAATGATAGCCATTCCGTTAAAAGTGGTCCCGATTAGTATCCGGCCATCAGGCATCAAGGTTGAGCAATAAATAATGTTTCTTCGCCAGAAGTCATCATGACTAGTCTCCCAGGGTACAAATCCCGTTTTGGTCTCTACAAAAATGCCATTGTTGCTGGTTGTGACCAGTATCGAATCCGGCTTATAGTTTAACACCCCAGTGATTAGTCCTTTGTCAAAGAGGGAATGAGTCTCCCGCAGTCTAACCCCGGTTTGGTCAACATGGTATAGCCGGTTGAACTCATCCTGAACGACGACTTCATCGCCCCATTTACCAATGAACGGGAGTAAATGATCTCCGTTGAATAGACCCGAAATTCTTCCGCCTGCGTACAGGAACACTTGGTTATTGGTGCGAAAAAAAATGCCTTGATGATCAATAATAATATCCCAAACATCTTCAAAGGAAGAGTCTTGAGGCTCGATCAGCGCCAATAAAGAATGGTATTCGAGTACTCCCCGTTTATTGGGAGCGAAATAGCCAAACTCGCCCTGCCCACCGACATAGACCCTACCCTGCTCACCGACTGCAACAGAACGGACCACCGTTTGATTAGGAAGGGGGTACAGATCCCAGTTGTAGCCATCAAAGACGAGCATTCCTTCATTGTTCGCAAAGTAGGTATACCCGAGAGAGTCTTCGGCAATTTCCCAGGTTTGGGTTCCAGAGCGAATGTCCTTTTTGTAGTAGTTAACCACAGGTGGATCTCCCAGGTTGGTGGGTTGACTGATAATGCATGTGTTCACACCGAATAAAAAGGCCCCCAGGACAAAAGGCCAGCGCCAATGAAACAAGTTCGGATCAGACACTTTAAAAGGAAGCATTAACAGACAGTTAAATTACGCAAAGGGCGAATGGTTTAATTGCGAAGGCTCCTTTCGGCCACAGAAAAAAATTACACGCAAGTGGTAAAACCTTGCGGTCATCGATGAACGCATGTAATCTTTACCCAGATGCATGTACTGTACTGATGTAGTACCACAAAATACGAATTGTAGTGGTATTGACGTAGTGCATTCACACAATTTCTGTTTTCCTATTCCAATCTTTGTTAAGGTTATAAAATAAAACTAAGGGGTTCTAAAATAAAACATTATTTTGGAAACCATTAGCAAAAACGCCGAAAAGCATCATTCTCAACATTGCAGTCCTAACTTTTTTTTGGATCTTTGGGTAGGATCTATCCTATCAAGGAAGGCAGCCTTCACGTGGTTGAGAAATGAACTTGTAGAGTTCTCCCTGCAGACACACTCGTATTTTGACAATATAATTTATTCAACAAACCATTCACCAAATGTTAAAGGAACAAACAAAAAATCTGCTTGTGCTGGTGTTGGTGTTGGTGGCATCATTTACCTATGCGCAACGTACGGTAAGTGGAACAGTTACCGACGCAAATACCAATGAGGCTATTATTGGAGCCAACGTGCTCATCAAAGGATCCGGCGATGGAACGATAACGGATTTAGACGGCATGTACTCCCTTACTGTACCCTCCTCTGGAGCTGTTACCCTCGTTTTTTCTTACACAGGATATAAGGACCAGGAGATCACCTTAGGGGCAAGCGACATCGTGAACGTGTCGATGGAAGAAGGCCTCATTCTGGATGAGATCGTCATTGTCGGCTATGGCATCCAGAAGAAGAGTGTCGTTACCGGCGCTATTTCGAGTCTTAAAACCAAAGATCTGGAAAAAGTCCCCAATGGCCGGGTAGAACAATCGCTGCAAGGCCGTGTCGCCGGGGTTACTATTGCTCAAAACTCTGGGCAGCCTGGTTCGCCATCCACCATCCGGGTGCGCGGGGTGACTACGTTTGGTAACGGTGGCAATAACCCGCTGTGGGTTATCGACGGTGTTGTTGTTGACGCCGGCGCTATTGGCTTCCTGAACCAAACCGACATAGAGTCGATCGAAGTATTGAAAGACGCCGCTTCCGCCGCCATTTATGGTACGCGGGCAGCTACCGGTGTTATTCTGGTCACGACAAAGAAAGGGAAAGCCGGACAGCTTAACGTTAATTACAACGGCTTTGTAGGAACTTCTTCTCCTGCTAAGGTTTTGCAACTGCTCAACGCCTCCCAGTATGCTACCCTGCTTAACGAGCGCTCGGTTGCTGGTGGTGGTGACATCCTCTTTCCTAACGTAAACCTAGGTGTTGGCACCGACTGGCAGAAGGAGATTTTCAACTATAGTGCCTTCCGGCATACGAATGAGCTTAGCCTGAGCGGAGGAAATGACAAGTCGACGTTCTACGTTTCGGCGGGTGTCCAGGAACAGGACGGAATTGTAGCCTCTGAAATTTCCAATTACCAAAAACAAAACTTCCGGATTAACTCCACCCACAAAATCTCGAAAATCTTTACGTTCGGACAGACCCTGGGCTATACGCACCAGAAAAGCATCGGGATTGGGTCGATTGACGAGTATGGTGGTGTACTGAGCTCTGCTGTAAACCTCGATCCCATTACCCCGGTAGTGGTTACGGATCCAGTGGCTGCCAACGCAGCGCCTTACAGTGTCAACCCGGTAATCCGGAATTCAGCGGGCCAGCCTTATGGTATTTCGTCCCTCGTAGGTCAGGAAATGCGCAACCCACAGGCTTACATTCAGACCCGCCTGGGCGCGTTCGATTGGTCTGACGATTTTGTAGGCAATGCCTATTTGGATGCGGCCATTACCAAGGATCTTAGCTTCCGTACCACAGTGGGTGGTAAGAAAGCTTTCTGGGGTGGACAGGGCTTTACGCCAGTGTTCTACCTGAGTGCCACCAGCCGTACCTCGCAAAACAGCTACTTCAAAGCAGAGAACAGTGTATTCAACTGGAACGTGGAGAACACCCTGACTTATACCAAGACGCTGGGTAACCATAACCTTACTGTTCTGCTTGGGCAGGCAGCCTATATGGAAAATAATGGCGGGGGTAGCTCCACAACCATGTTCAACCTGCCGGTGAATTCCTATGAAGATGCTTCCTTCAGCTTCGATATTCCACAGACCAGCCGCTCAACGGGGGCTTACGATATGGTTCGCCATAAAGTTACCTCTTTGTTCAGCCGTCTTAACTACAACTTCAAAGAGAAATACCTGTTCACCGGGATTATTCGCCGGGACGGATCTACGCGCTTTGGTGCTAACAACAAATACGGTGTATTCCCCTCAGTTTCGATGGGTTGGGTTGTCACCAACGAAGACTTCTGGGTACCTAACTCCCTCGTTACCTTGCTGAAAATCCGGGGTGGTTATGGCGTTGTAGGGAATGACGCCATCCGTGACTTTGGGTACTTAGCTACCGTAGCTGGCGGTTTCAACTACACCATTGGCAACTCGGGGATCATTACGACTGGTTATGCCCCGACTTCGCTGGACAACCCTGATTTGAAATGGGAGGAAACGGCTCAGACGAATATCGGTTTCGAACTTGAACTGCTCAGCTCGCTAAGCGTTAACTTCGACTACTTCAAGAAAGTTACTTCGGGCATCTTGCGGCCGATCACCATTCCAGGATATGTCGGCGTTTCTGAATCACCGGTTTCCAATATTGCCGATATGGAAAACAGCGGGATTGAAGTAGAACTGGGTTATAACAAGAAATTCGGTGACCTTACTTTTTCCGCGAATGCAAACTTCGCTACCCTGAAAAACGTTGTTACATACGTAGCTGCTGATGCCGACTTCATTACCGGTGATGCGTCCTTCCAATCGATGGGCGTGGTGACCAGAACGGCTGTTGGTCAATCTTACAACACCTTCTATGGCTTCCGGACTGCAGGTATTTTCCAAAACGAAGCTGAAATCCAGGCTTACCGCAATTCATCGGATGCTATGATTCAGCCGAATGCACGTCCTGGTGATTTCCGTTGGGAAGACGTAAATGGTGATGGAAAAATTACCAATGATGACAAAACGTTCCTGGGCAGCAACATTCCTAAGTACACCTATGGCTTTACCGTCAACCTGGCGTACAAAGGATTTGACTTCATGGCTTTTGCTCAAGGTGCAGGTGGTAACAAGATTTTCCAGGGGATTCGTCGTTTGGATATCGGAAATGCTAACTTCCAGACCGTTGCAATGAGCCGCTGGACTGGCGAAGGCACTTCTAACACCTACCCTCGTTTGTCGAGCAATGACCCTAATGGAAACTTTAGCAATATGTCCGACTTTTACCTGGAAGATGGTGATTACCTCCGGCTCAAATTGGTCCAGTTGGGTTATACTATCCCTGGCCGCGTATTCGGCAGCCGGTCATCCGCGACCCGCGTACGTTTGTATGTGAATGCTGAAAACCTGCTGACCCTCACCAACTACACCGGATATGATCCGGAAATTGGTGGCGGCGTATTTGGTATTGACAAAGGTTTCTATCCGCAGGCGCGGGCATTCATGTTTGGTGCACAAGTACAATTTTAACATAAATAAAACCAGTTGATATGAAATTCCATAAAATCAAAATAGGCTTTATCTGCATGTTTCTACTTGCAGGCATTTCCTGTTCCAAAGACTTCATAGAAGAGCAACCCCGAGGCCAGTTCCTCTCTGAGAACTATTATGCCGACAAAGATCAGGCATTCTCAGCGCTCGTTGGTGTATACGATGTACTACGTAAAAATTCTGGCGGATTCGAAAATATGCTTACGATGATGAACGCCGGATCAGATGACCAGGTTGCTGGTGGCGGTGGCGCTTCTGATGGTGCTGGAATCCAGGGATTCTCCAACTACACCATCAATGAAACGATCATGCCTGGCAGCTTCTGGAATGATTACTTCCAGGGGGTTTTCCGTGCGAATATCCTCTTGCAGAAGCTGCCGGACACAGAGATGGACGCTGCCTTAAAAGCACGCTTCACTGCGGAAACCAAAACGTTGCGGGCATTTTACTATTTCAATTTGCTCAATCTGTTCCGCAATATTCCGCTCATCCTGGAACCGCTAACGGCAAATAACATGTACGCGGTCGAACAGGCTACGCCGGAAGCGGTATATGCCCAAATTGAAAAGGATCTTGCCGAAGCAATCCCTGCATTGCCAATCACCGTACCTAAGTCAACAGAAGCCGGTCGGCTGACAAAAGGTGTAGCGCAAGCTATTCTGGGTAAAGTTTTCCTTTATCAAAAGAAAAACGCTCAGGCTGCTGCTCAGTTTGCTGAAGTAAACGGTACTCCGGGTGGAACCAGCCAGTATGGCTATCAGTTGCTCCCCAAGTTCAGTGATCTTTGGGTGACCACCAATAAGTTTAACTCGGAATTCATTCTGGAAGCCAGCCACAGCAGCCAGGGCAACTCCGACTGGGGATGGTGGGGCAGTGCACGTGATGAAGGCAATACCGTCAATGTCATGGTGGGCCCACGTAGCTACTCTCGCCCTGCCGGCTCGACAGCCGACGACATTCCTTCTGGCTGGAGCTTCAATGTGTTTACCCAGGATTTCTATGACTTTATGAAAGATGACCCGCGCTTTAGTGCTACGGTCTTAGACCTGAAAGCCCTTAAGGCAGCTGGTCAGGTAGATTATATCTCCGGCTATCAGGATAGTGGTTATTTCCTGAATAAGTTCCTGCCTCGCCAATCGGATGTACGTACCGGTGGTGGTGCACTTGAACTCAACTATAAGCAAAATACGCCGATCATTCGCCTGGCGGATACCTACCTCATGGAAGCTGAGGCATTAGGAGGCACTGGCGCCCGCGCTCAAGCGCTACTGGATGCTGTTCGTGCCCGGGTAGGTCTGCCTTCTATTCCAGTCTCTCTGGCTGCTATCAAAGATGAGCGCAGAAGAGAACTTGCTGGTGAAGGTCACCGCTTTTTCGATCTCGTACGTTGGGGTGATGCTGCCAGCAAATTAGCTAGCAGAGGTTTCAAAGCCAACAAGAACGAGATCTTCCCGATTCCTGCCCGCGAATTGGACGGTACGCTCCTGGTGCAGAACCCAGGCTATTGATCACTAAACAAAACATCAACATGAAAATATTTGGTTTCTTGCTTAGCGCTTTTGTGCTAATCTCCCTGACTACGGGCTGTTCAGAACTAAGCGGTCTCGACGAGGACAACTCCTTTCTGAATACAGCTACTTCCGGGAATTTTTCCAAGATATTCGACATTAGCAACGATAATTCAGGTAATGTAAAAATCACGCCCTTAGGGGACGGATTTACAAGTGCAGTGATCAATTTCGGACACGGTACAGGGCCAACGGCTTCTGCGACTGTAGTTCCCGGAGGGTCAGCTACGCATGCCTATCCTGAAGGAAGTTATACTGTAGCCATCGACTTCTACGATATCACTGGTGGTAAGAAGACGGAAACGTATCCGCTTCAGGTAACCTACCGCGCACCGGAGAATTTGATTGTAAATATTTCCGGCGAAACCCAGGTGAAGGCGGAAGCCCTCTATGCCAAGTCATTTTTGGTCTTTTATGGTGACGTTGCCAATGAAGTAGGCACCCCTCTGGCCGTTGGTCAGACAGCGCCTCCGCATACCTACCCTGCCACGGGGGGTCCGTTTGTACTGCGGGTGGAAGCATTGAGTGGTGGCGCGGCCAAAACGAGCTTCTCCAAGACACTGTTTAGCTTCCCTATCGATTTTGAGAATGCCAATGTTGAATACTTCTTCGGCACTTTTGGTGGCGGCCAGCAATTCGCTACAGTCGACAACCCTGATAAGTCGGGGCTGAATACCAGTGCGAAAGTGGGTAAGTTTACCCGCGGCTGGGAATTCTGGAGCGGCACATACAGCCCGATGAATATCCCCATCAACCTTGCCTATGGTAAGAAAGTCAAAGTATTGGCTTACAACCCAGACCCCGCCATGATTGGCAAAAGCCTGAATGTGGAGCTGGAAGCTTCTATTCCTGGTGGCGCTTCCCCTAACGGCGTAGGCGTACTGAAAGTACCCTTAACCAAGTCCGGTGAATGGGAGGAATTGGTGTTCGACTTTAGTCAGATCTCCGCTATTCCGGCCAATACTAAGTTTGCCCAGCTGGTATTACGTTTCAGCGATGACGTTGATGGTGCCGATGGTATAGGCAAAGTAGTGTACGTTGACAACTTTAGATTGACTAACTAAAAAATCAAACAATTATGACTAAGCATATAGGAAGGCTTTTATTCGCGGCAGGCGTTTTGCTTACGCTGGCCAGCTGCGAAGAAGCCAGCTACGATTTGGGAGATCTGACGCCTCCCTCCAATATTCAGATTACGGCCCAGGTTGTTGGTGCCACCTCAGCAACCCCCAATGGAAATGGTACGGGGGATGTTAACTTCACCGTTACTGCCGACGGGGCTCTTGCCTACAAGATCGATTATGATGCTTCCGACGGACTCACACTGGTTAACTTGCCAACAGGTAAAGGCTCTAAGAAGTACACGAAGCTCGGCACCAATACGTATACGGTTACCGCAGTAGTTTATGGCCCAGGGGGAACCTCCTCTACCGCTACCTCTCAGGTTACGGTAATCAGTACCTTCCAGCCAGACGCTTCGATTCCGCAAAACCTGACCGCAGGAACCTCCAAAACGTGGATTGTGGATAAAAGTGTTCCCGGACACTTTGGTGTAGGCCCCTGGAATGACAACTCTCCCGGTCCCGAATGGTGGTCGGCAAGTGTGAACGAAAAAGTAGCTTGCTGTAACTGTTTTTACACAACGACTTTCACCTTCACCAAAACGGCTTCCGGATATACCCTGACCATTGTAGCTCCTGATGGTGCCTTCACCAAAACAGGTGCTTTGGCCGGTGGTCTTCCCGGTATCCCGGCCAGCGGTGATGAAGGCTGTTATGCTACCTATACGGGCGGCACCAGCAGTTTCAGCTTTATTCCGTCCGGCACAGGAATTCCTGCTTCTACCCCGTCTACGAAGACGACAATTCAGTTATCCGGATCAAGCACCTTCATTGGTTACGGTGCCACGCAGAAGGATTATGAAATTATGTCTTTGACGGAAAATACTATGTACCTGCGGGTACAGGGAACTGAAACAGGCAATGCCTGGTATTTACGGATGATTCCGAAACCGTAGATTGATTTTGCTGTTTAACACATTCCGCCTTCCCGGCTTTTGTTGGGAGGGCGGAAATGTTATTTTTGAGGTGTTTCAAAATATCCCGCAGTTATGCTAATAAAAAGTAATGTGCTCTCCAGCCTGGCCCTGCTTTTCATTTGCCTCCTTCCTATGCAATCCTGCTCCAATCCTGATGGGGATGGCAAAGAAGATATGCCTGTCGTCGAAGTCCTTCCGGTATTGAGTGTCCTAGACGCCACCACCGTAAGAGGAAAAACAGCCTCCACGCTCCAATTTTATGTCTTCATTGACAAAGCCTGGACCAAGCCCGTTACTGTAGCATACTCCCTGATGGATGGAACAGCTGTAGCGCCCAGGGATTTTGTTGCTAAAACCGGTACAGCGACCATTCCCGCCAACCAAACATCGACGAATATCGAAGTGACCATCCAGGGTGATGATATTGATATGCGCCAACCCAATTTGGAATTTTCCCTGGTACTCACCAACCCCGATCAATGCACGTTGGCTAACAGTACAGCCAAAGGAAGTATCGTCACCGAAAATGGAACTTTCCTGGCTACCGATACTACCGGTTACCGGACACCTCTTTCCTATCCGGGCTACACCCTGGCGTGGAGCGATGAATTTTCAGGATCTACACTAGACCCGAATACCTGGACCCACGAAATCGGTAATGGCGTAGGTGGCTGGGGTAACAACGAATTACAGTATTACACCGCAAGTACCAAAAATTCCTTCTTATCCAATGGTAACCTGGTCATCGAAGCCCGGAAAGAAGACGCTGTAGGTTATAAATATACCTCTGCCAGAATCATTACCCGGGCCAAGAAGGAGTTTACTTTCGGCCGGATTGATATCCGGGCCAAACTGCCCGTGATTAAAGGGATCTGGCCTGCACTTTGGATGCTGGGATCCAATATTCAATCAGAAGGCTGGCCCGCCTGTGGTGAGATTGACATCATGGAACTCATCGGCACGTATACCAACCGCGTTCACGGCACTGTCCATTGGAAGCCGGTTAGCGGCAGCAGTACGAACAAAGGACAGGCCATTGAGCTACCCGCCGGGAATTTTTCGCAGCAGTTCCATGTCTTCAGCCTGGTTTGGGAGAAAGACAAGCTTGACTTTTACATGGATGATCAGCTGTACTTTACCTTCACCAAACAGGATGTAGGTGCGGCCAATTATCCGTTTAATAACCCGTTCTTTTTCATTTTCAATGTTGCCGTTGGGGGTAACTGGCCTGGGCCACCTGTGGAGAACAGCGCTTTTCCACCACAACGTATGTTTGTGGACTACGTCCGGGTTTTTCAAAAATAGGAACCACCACGCATTTTAGGCGTTTACACGACATTTTGAGTAGCCGAAGGTGACTTTTGGCTGCCTCAAAAGACGTTGCTATAATGTATATTAGGTGCCAGTCAAATGGACTCTTGCCTGAACTCAATGATCCGTTTTAGAAAGGTCCGACTGTCAATTTGATTATAATGTTTAAGACTAACCTCATGATGTACTACCTTCTCCTCGGGCTGATTATTCTCGGAAGCTGCACCAAGAACGGAAACAGTGAAGATCCTACACCCGTACCACCAACGACCCTGACCAATGAGGTTGACCTTTGGGTCACCAGTGGTGATCGTACTAAGCTTTTGGAAAAGCAAACCGGGGTCATTGCCTTTACTATCCAGCCTAATACTTACCCCAGCATAGAAGTTGATGCATCCAAAACCTTCCAAAAAATGGATGGTTTTGGCTATTCACTGACGGGGGGTAGCGCGTTAGTAATCAATAAGATGTCAGCAGACTCCCGGGATAAGCTGCTGGAGGAACTCTTTGCCTGCACTGGCGAAAATCTTTGTATTTCCTATCTGCGCATCAGCATCGGTGCTTCTGACCTGGATGATCGTGTATTCAGTTATAACGACATCCCTGAAGGTACTGAAGATCTAACGCTTAGCCAGTTCAACCTTTCCCGCGATACTATTCACCTGATCCCCACACTGAAGGCTATTCTGAAAATTAACCCGAATATTAAACTCATGGGGTCGCCATGGAGCGCTCCCGTTTGGATGAAAAGCAACAAAAGCTCCATTGGTGGTACCTTGCTCCCGAAGTATTACCCGGTTTATGCTGCCTATTTCGTGAAGTATATCCAGGAAATGAAAAAACAGGGCATCACTCTGGATGCCATTACCGTGCAAAACGAACCTCAGCATGGCGGTAATAATCCCAGTATGGTCATGAGCGCTGCTGAGCAAGCAGATTTTGTCAAAAACCACCTTGGGCCCGCCTTCCAGCGTGCAGGCCTGACCACTAAAATTATCATTTGGGACCATAATTGCGACAACCCCAATTATCCTATTTCCATTCTCAATGACCCTACTGCTAAGTCCTATATCGATGGATCGGCGTTTCACCTATATGCAGGCGATATCAGCGCCCTGTCGCAGGTTTATGCGGCCCATCCGGATAAAAGCCTCTATTTCACTGAGCAGTGGACGAGTGCCAATGGCGATTTCAGTGGTGACCTGCAGTGGCATATCCGGAATGTGGTTATTGGCAGCACGCGCAACTGGAGCAAAGCTACGCTGGAATGGAATCTGGCCAATGACGAGGGGTATGGGCCGCATACACCAGGGGGGTGCACACTTTGTAAAGGCGCATTAACGATTGGCGGAAACGCTGTCACCCGCAACGTAGCATACTATGTTATCGGCCATGCCACGCGGTTTATTCCACCCGGCTCCATCCGGATTTCCAGCTCCCTGCCTGCCAACTTACCTAATGTAGCTTTTTTGACGCCAGCAGGCAAGCAAGTACTCCTTGTACTCAATCCAAATGTACAATCCGAGGTTTTCAATATCCAGGATCGTGGTAAGCGAGCGTTGGTATCGCTTCCGCCAAATTCGGTAGGGACCTTTGTTTGGTGAGTTCAGGAGGGGTTAAACGACTTCGCTGCGCGAATGGTTTATAAAGTTTATGCCGCTTCGCTCAGTTTATCCCACTCACTGCGTTCGTTTGGTTTATGACCGCTCGCGTTGCTCGCTCAGTTTATGAGGTTTATTTTTAGCTCACTGCCAACTGCTAAAGCGCCAAAAGCCAATACGCTAACGCGCTGACAATCGGTTTATGCCACTCACTGCGTTCGTTTGGTTTATACCGCTTCGCCCCAGACCCGTACGGGCAGGCTGGGCAAGTTCGGTTTATGACCGTTCGCTATCGCTCACTCAGTTTATGGGGTTTATTTGGTTTATTTTTTTAGCCAAGGCGCCAACACGCCAACAACCAATACGCCACTAATAGGTATCATTTTCCGCCGGTCATGAGACCGGCCAATAGCCCGTATGGAATCTGAAGATTCCAACGAACAAGGTTAGGCCAATCCTACCATTAACTATTACATGATGGATGATTAACCAAGCCGCTCGGCAAAGTAACCATTCCATCAGCCTTTCACCATTCCCCCTTTAAAATGACCATTGTCATTGACATTCTACCCAAAAACGGGGAACATTTTGGAAAATTGGTAATGATGGAAAAGTCGAAAAAGATATTGTTTTGGGTACCGCGGATAATGGCAATACTGGCGATATTATTCGTGAGTGTATTTGCCCTGGATGCCTTCCAGCCAGGCGCGACATTGACACAGCAGCTTACCGATTTCTTCATCCATTTAATTCCTTCTTTCGTGTTGTTGGCCGTATTGTTGCTGGCGTGGAAACGTGAGTTGGCCGGCGGCATTATCTTCGCCTTGATCGGTCTGGTGACCAGTCCCATTGTGTTTATGCTCAACTACCGGATGAACCATTCCATTGGAATGAGCCTGTCAATTATCCTGTTGATCACCATTCCTTTTCTGGTAATCGGCGTGCTATTCATTTGGGGACATATCGGAAAACGGAAACCGATCTGAAGATCGTGAGGTTTTAGGCCTGATCGGGAGTCTTCCGACTCCCGATAACAGGTTCCTTCCCTCCTCATTTTGGACAAAATGCAATGAAACTTAATTAAACGACCAACAAAACGACCAATCGGTGAAAAAAGCCTAAAACGTTGCATGCCAAAGAATTAGACTTTGTAGTTGTCGGGATGACAGGATTAGCTGCGCTGATCTAGAAAGGAGGGGGATCTAAGTACGGCCACGATGCATCGTGGCCAAACAAAAAAAACCAGGATTAGCTCCGCTGATCCTGGAACGGGGGGGGATTCAACCACCAAGAACCAGGCCTGGCGGCCTTGTTTTTTTATGTCTACCCGACACTTGCATGTGAACTTGCGTGCCGGATAGGCATAAAAAAACCAGCTCGCTTGCGCGAGCTGGTCCTTGGTGGTTGTCGGGATGACAGGATTTGAACCTGCGACCACTCGCCCCCCAGACGAGTACTCTACCGGGCTGAGCTACATCCCGAAGCGGCTGGAAAAACCAGCTATTGGTAACTGGTGGGTAATACTGGATTCGAACCAGTGACCTCTGCTCTGTCAAAGCAGCGCTCTAAACCAACTGAGCTAATTACCCGCCTAAAGTCAGGCCATTGCCTGGGCTTTTGTTAAAGCGAATGCAAAATTAATAAGTTTTAAGCGCGGGAAAAAGTTCCACCTCACTTTTTTCGAAAAAAAACGCTTCTGTGATCCATCTCACCAGCCAAGCAGTGAACCCGGGCGAAATTGCCCGAAAATTTGGTGCCTATGCTTGTCAAAACAATTACCCGCTTCCTTAGTGTATTGATGCTGTTGTTTTCATCTCAGCTATGGGCACAAGAATCCCACAATACCGCAGTTGAAGCAATTCGCCATCATCGGCTTGCCCTTACCATGGGGAACACCCATATCCTGGAGGGTCGAAACAACGGAGGTGAGCTAATTATCCCTTCCTGGGGATTGGATTACGAGTATTGGTTTACGGAGCGGTTGGCCCTGGGGTTCCATGGTGAGCTGGAAATCCAGTCTTACGTGCTTGACCGGGGAGAGGAAAATGCCACCCTGGAGCGGGAGTATCCCTTGGTAGGAGCCCTGGTGCTTCTTTACTCACCCTGGAAAAAACTGCTCCTTTATGGAGGCCCCGGCCTGGAAGTAGAACGCAATGAGAACTTTGCCTTTTACCGCCTCGGAGCTGCCTACGAGATTGAACTCCCTCATCATTGGGACCTAACCCCTACCCTCTTTTATGATAAAAAAACGGATCTTTTTGATGCCTGGTCTATTGGACTGGCGATTGGACGAAAGTTCTAGTGTTCTGTAAAGTGAGGAGTGAAGGGTGAAGAGTCCCGCCTGCACTAAAGTTTCGGCGAGCGAAGGAAGACCCGCCTACGCTAAGCTTGTCCGCCTATGGCAGGCTTCGGCGGGCGAAGGAAACTTGCCCCGACTGCGTCGGAGTAAACCCTCCATAGGCGGGTAAACTTTGGTTTGGGCCATCCCTGCGGTCTGAAGACCGGCCAATACTCCGCTTGGAATCGAAAGATTCCTGCGAACAGTAGTGAAGGCCCGCCTACGGTGGTTTTACCATTAAATTCTTAGTTGACGAAACATCACGAAGTGTCCTTAAGGTTCAGCACGACCCCGAATTCGGTATTTCCCAGTTCACATCCTGGATAAACCTTACATTTGGGTTTGCCCGGGAAAATGCCGATTTTACCGCAAAATCGACCGTTATGCGCCGTTGGGGTATCCTCCTGTTGCTATTGCTGATTATCTTACGTGGAAACAGCCAATCAGCGGACTATTCGTTTTTTACCAAAAAAATAGATCGCGGATTGCGCTGGCACCAATTCCATGGCCCTTGGGAAGGTCAGCTCCAGCATACCAATATCTTACGCATCAACCCACGTCGCTACCGGCTAGACCTGGCTTTTGAGCAGGATACACTTTTGCCTACCAGTACCTTTGCCCAACGAGCTGCAGCCCGGGCAGCCATTAATGCTGGTTTTTTTGATATTCGCCTGGGGGGATCTGTTACGTTTTTGCGAAGCGATAGCCAAGCGATCACCGACAATCGCCCAAATCTGGTGGAATCGGATAATGAAATCACGGAAGGGGCCATCGCCATTACTGCCGACGGCCGACTTTACATCCGGAATACCCGCCAAGATACTTCCTGGCGGGACTCCCGGTACCTGGACATTCTGGTTACCGGTCCTTTGCTCCTGGAAAAAGGAGACCCTTCGCCATTGCAGGACAGGGTTTTTAATTCAGCCCGACACCCGCGCTCTGGCGCCTGCATTACTCAAAACGGATCCATTTTGTTGGTGACGGTTGATGGGCGGAACGAAAAAGCCGCCGGAATGAGCTTAACTGAATTCACTTATTATCTGCACCAAAAAGGATGTTGGGATGCTATCAATCTGGATGGTGGCGGGTCTACAACCCTCGTCATCGCAGGACAGCCCGATCGGGGCGTTGTGAATATGCCATCCGATAATAAACAGTTTGATCATCAGGGTGAACGAGCTGTTGCGAATGCACTGCTGGTTTTTCCCCGCAAAGCAACGCGGCCCTAATCCGTGAAAATGACAACAATAACTCCTTCAGGTAACGGAAACCTGCGTTTGCCAGCTATTATCCTGGTGGTAGGGCTTATCCTCATGGGGATTAAGTTTGTCGCCTGGTGGCTTACTAATTCTAATGCAATCCTTTCTGATGCCCTCGAAAGTATTATCAATATTGTAGCGGGTACTTTTTCCTTGTTTAGCCTGTACCTGGCTGGCCGCCCCCGGGATGTAAACCACCCTTACGGACATGGTAAAGTAGAATTCATCAGCGCTGGCTTTGAAGGTAGTCTGATTGCCATAGCTGGTATTTCCATTATCGGTAAGGCGGGTTATAACCTGTTACACCCCCAGGAATTGGCTCAGCTTGACCTGGGGTTAATACTCACCGGGGTCACAGGGGTTGTGAATTACGGTATGGGCGCAATGCTTATTAGCAAAGGCACCCGGGATCATTCACTTACCCAGGTAGCCAGCGGTAAACACCTGCAGAGCGATGCCTGGTCCTCGGCCGGCCTGGTCCTCGGCCTGGGCCTGGTTTACTGGACAAAGATCAATCTGCTCGACAGCGTGCTGGCGATTATCTTTGCCTTCATTATCATCTACACCGGTTACAAGCTGGTGCGCCAATCAGTAGCCGGGATAATGGACGAAGCAGACAGCGAACTGTTGCGCGAACTCATCCCCTTTCTGCACCAAAACCGATCCCCGAACTGGATTGACATTCACAACCTTCGGGTAATCAAATACGGCGCACTCCTCCATATCGACTGCCACCTTACCCTGCCCTGGTACTTC
>JACJXV010000038.1 GCA_020636445.1 Lewinellaceae bacterium
CGGAGGCAGGGAGCGCAAATAGGCAAAGATGGCTTTGGCTTCCGCATCCGTCAGGGCACTATGAGGAAACATGGGATAGCGGGTGAGTTGGCCATTGCGCTTTTTCCCGTATTTGACTGCCTGAACAAATTCCTCTTCGGTATATTTTCCAATCCCGGTCTCGGGGTCCGGCGTAAGATTAGCCGAGAGGATAATCTCTTTATCCAGGTTAAGGAGTTCAGCTCCTCCGGCGTAAAAACCCGGTGTTTTTTCCGGCTCGAGATAATTAATCGTACTCAGGTCACCGGAATGACAGGCAAAACAAACAATCTGACCATTGGCCAAATATTGGCCACGGGCAATCATATCGGTAGTGTCCGGCAGGGGAATCGGTTCTTTAGGCAGCGGATAAGGCTTCATGACGAAATTACATAATGCCTTGGTGAGCATCGAGGGCTGGCTCAGGGATGGCACATGTTTCGAAGGCTGTACAATAGGTAGATCACTGCGCAGATAGGCAATCACCGAATAAATATCCTCTTCGGCCATCGTTGTAAATTTGGGCATATACATAGGCAGGAAGGTACCATCGGGGCGCAATCCGGTACGCAGTGCTACGTAAATCTGGCCGTCCGTCCAATTCCCAATACCTCGCTCGGGATCCTGTGTAATGTTCCGCGAAAAAATAGTCCCAAAAGCGTCTGGAATATCCAGGAGTTTTTTTCCACTTAATTTGCCATCATCTCCTTCGTGGCAATTACGACAAAGCATGGAGGATAACTTTTCGCCCTGAGCAACTCTTTCCGGAGTCACTTCTACCTTAAGGTCATAGGTAACTGGTTCGTAGGAAGGAATGCCGCGAAAATGGATAGTAGCAGCACCAAGAATGGCAATAATAATAATGCCTAACAGGAGAAAGGCAATGCCTTTCATTAGCTTCTTTACCATGGTTAATAGATATTTAGGTGTTAAATACGGTAGGAAAAGATAGGAAAAACGGCGCAGACTTCAGTAGGTTAAATTCATTTCCTGCTTAATACGCCCGCCCATTTGTCCGAAAAATGATTAATTGTGTCCTTTTTTTCCTGCTGAGTGGCAAAACCTGGCTATTTTTAGCTACTCAATGAACCAGCAGCGTTGCTGTTTCTGGAAAATGACAACGGGGATGTTTGTAAAACAAGCGTTAAAGAGTTGGCGCAACACGGGAGCGGTAGCGCCAAGCTCCAGGTTTTTGGTACAAAAGATGATTAAGGACGTTGACTTCGCTAACTCTTCGCTAATTGTCGAGTTTGGTGCTGGCAACGGGCAGGTTACCGAGCGCTTATGGGAGTCAATTGGAGGGCATGGCCGCCTGGTTTCCTTTGAGATCAATGAAACGTTCCTGGAAGCAACAAAAGCACGGCTGCCCAAGCATGAGCGCCTGCAAATTATCCGCCATTCAGCCCTCCAGTTCGACGAAGTGGTTGCACAATATGGTAAAGTGGATTATTTCTTTTCCAGTTTGCCACTGACCTTATTTCCCAAGCGGGAGGTGAAGGCTTTTCTAGCCAAGGTCGTCGATAGTCTAAACCCGGGAGGAAAATTCATTCAGTACCAATACAGTATGCACCAATACTTCATGATGAAGAAGTTCTTTAAATCGGTAGAACTGCGCTTCACCTTACTGAACTTGCCTCCGGCGGTGGTGTATTCGTGTTCCTGATCAACTTGTTTAGCCCATGATGGCGGATCAACTACGTGTCGGTTTTGCACAAATCGCTCCGGAGTGGTTACAACGGGAAGCCACCCTGGAAAAGATGGTCCATTATGCCCGGGAAGCCGGGAAACAGGAGGCCTCTTTGCTTACGTTTGGCGAAGCCCTTTTACCAGGGTACCCCTTTTGGCTGGAACTTACCGACGGCGCCCGATTTAATGCCAAAACCCAAAAAGAAATTCATGCTTTGTACCTGCAGCAGGCTATTCAAGTGGAAGCAGGTCATCTGGCGCCCTTGCAGAAAATTGCCCGCGAATATGCCATGGCCCTTGTGCTGGGAACGATGGAACGGGCTCCTGATCGGGGCGGGCATAGTTTATATTGTTCGCTGGTCTATATCGATCCCCAGGGGGCTATTCGCAATGTTCACCGGAAACTGATGCCTACCTATGAGGAACGGCTGGTATGGTCACCCGGTGATGGCCACGGACTGCGAACGTTCCCCCTTGGTGCTTTTACGCTGGGTGCCCTCAACTGCTGGGAAAACTGGATGCCTCTCCCCCGGGCCGCGCTTTATGGCCTGGGCGAAGATTTGCATGTTGCGCTCTGGCCCGGTAATGTGCGCAACACTGAACTGCTGACCCGGGTACTTGCTCAGGAAGGACGTTCCTATGTTATTTCCGTTAGTGGGTTGATGCGCAAGGAAGATATTCCCGCGTCTGTACCCCATGCAGACCTGATGCTGGCACAAGCTCCTCCGTTTATGGCCAACGGCGGGTCTTGCATCGCTAATCCGGATGGCAGCTGGCTGATTGCCCCGGTAGAAGGCGTAGAAACGTTGCAAATAGCCATCATTGACCATGCCCGCGTTCGGGAAGAACGCCAAAACTTCGATCCGGTGGGCCACTACTCCCGCCCCGATGTCACCCGGCTTCAGGTTAATCGCGAACGGCAGGCCACTGTCTCCTTTTCCGATGCACCTGGCCTAAAGGAGACCTGGAATCACTAATTAAATCCAGTACCATGCACCCCGAACAACGCTTAACCTTTATTACGCTGGGGGTTGCTGATCTAGCAGCCGCCCGCTATTTCTACGAAGAAATATTTGGCTGGCAAGCCTCCCCGACCAGCAATGAAGATATCCGGTTTTATCCCTTGCCGGGCGGTTTGCATTTGTCAATATATTCCCATGAAGCCCTGGCTGATGATGCACAAGTGCCAGCGGCCCGGTCTGGATTCCGGGGAGTTTCACTAGCCTACAACACCCGGAGTGAACAAGAGGTCGACGACCTCATGACTAACCTGGCGGCCAGGGGTGTCCGGATTGTCAAAAAAGCCCAAAAAGTATTCTGGGGTGGCTACAGCGGTTATATTGCCGATCCCGATGGCCATTTATGGGAAATTGCCTTCAACCCACACCTAATCCCAGCATAATGGGCAATCCGCAAAACGTACACTTCCGGACGGTTGATGACCTGCTGGACTATCTCCCTGACGAGGAGCGGGCAATGGTGGACATCCTGCGGGAGTTATTGCTGGAAAGCATCCCTGATGTCGTGGAAAAACTGGCCTACAATGTCCCCTTCTATTACCGGCATTCCCGGGTTTGTTATCTCTGGCCGGCATCGGTTCCCTGGGGTAACGTAAAACTGCAAGGCGTTCAGTTGGGATTTTGCCAGGGCTATCTCCTGGCCGATGAACTGGACTACCTCGAAAAAGGAACCCGGAAACAAGTTTTTACCAAAACCTTTTTCACGCCCAACGAAATCGACCTGGACCTGGCCCGGTCGTATATTTACGATGCGGTACTACTCGATGAGGAGTTGCAGCAGACCCGAAAAGCCCGCCGAAAAAATTCCTGACGGCCTGTAATCAAGGGCAAACCAATTGGAACCGATCTGAAGATCGTTAGGATACAGGCCTGGGCGGGAGTCGGAAGACTCCCGCCAACAAAGGTTTTTTAGTTTTCATGGTCACCGCGTCTGTCGGACTTGTTTATTTGGCGGATGGTCCCTGAGCGGAGCCGAAGGGCCAAACAGGGACTCTCGCCAACAAAGATTTATGATGACCTTCTATATCTTATTACCGATCTCGTACAACCCTAATTTCCAATTTCTCACCCGCCGTAGGCGGGCAAGTTTCCAATTTCTGACCAGGCTATTGGCGCCGCAGCGTATACCGCACGCCGGTGCTGTCGTCGGGGAAGCGATTCATTTGGGAGTCGAGCAGAACAATTTCCTGGTCGTTTTTGATCCAGAAAAACTGAATATGCAGGCTGTCGGTCTCCAGCCCGTACACCAGGGCGCGTGGATTATCGGGAATGCCCTCAATAAAACTGAAAGGGCCGCTATCGGAGAAAAGGGAATCAGGATACCCCAGAAAAGTCATTTGCCGTTCAAACCAGACATCATCGACATTGAATAGTAAGTTCATTTGGATACTATCCCCAACGCCATTGGCAATAATGCCCCCATACTCCTGAATATTGGGCGGAGGGGGTGGGGCCTCTACCCAGGCGCTGGAATCCAGCAATGGCGTATCCACAGGGGGCGGCTTGGGTTCCGAAGTACAAGCACCCACCAAACATATCAATACCAACCCTATTGCCCATAGGCACAAAGGACGCATAATCGGTTTTTTTAACGAACCTCCTCCGAATGCTGCGCTTCTGGTGGGGGGATCTTGCGAACATCGGTAGCAAAAAGTCCGTTTTTATCTTCACTAACCACAAAGGTAACCCAATCACCACGTTTTATCACTTCCTGCAGGTGGCGGCGATGCACAAAAATTTCTTCCCGTGATTCCGGGTTACGGATATATCCAAAACCCTTACTTTCCTGGAAAAATTGCACAACTCCCCGGGCCATATCGTAATTTTGTGTGTTTATCCTGTTGTTGTCTTGGTTCGGTATGTTCAAAACTATTTTGAGTGTTACCGCCAACCTGTTGATTCGTCTATTTATTGCGTATAGTAGGCTTTCGCAGATGCTTCACGCGTGGCTGAGAAGGACTACTAATAAAATACATGTATACCGGATATCAGGGGTATGGCACTTATTCGTTTTCGCCAGCCCCTGCATTTCGGGATAGCTTAACCGTATAAAAAACAAACGATGAAATTTCCACAGCCCGTTCCGGTCCGGGAAATTGCCACCAAGATCGGTGCAACAATCCTCGGCAATGCCGATGCCCTGGCTTATGGCATTAATGAAATCCATCAGGTAGCTCCCGGGGACATTACCTTTGTGGATATTCCCAAATATTTTCAAAAGTCGCTCCAATCTGCCGCTAGTATCATCATTCTCAATGAAAAAGTCAAGCCTCCTGCCGGGAAAACCCTCCTGCTGTGTGCCGATCCTTTTGCGGCTTATGATGGCCTGGTGCGCGAATACCGACCATTTATTGCGCTGGACCGTACTATTCACCCCAGTGCCCGGATTGACCCCACGGCTATCATTGAGCCCCAGGTAGTTATCGGCCCCGAGGTGGTTATCGGGCCCCGTACCTATATCCAAGCCAATACCACTATCGCGGAGTATACCCAGATCGGCGCTGATGTAATCATTCAAAACGGTGCCCTTATCGGTACCGAAGCTTTTTATTTTAAGCGAACTGCCGCCGGCTACCAACGCTGGCGTTCCGGAGGTCGCGTAATCATTGAGGATAATGTGGAGATCGGCGCTGGTTGTACGATCAATAAAGGCGTTTCCGGGGATACGCGTATCGGTACTGGCTCGCGGCTCGACTGTCAGGTGCACGTAGGTCATGATGTGACAATCGGACAGCGTTGTCTGATTGCGGCCCAGGTAGGTATCGGTGGAAATACCCGCATTGGTAATGAGGTAGTCATCTATGGGCAGGCGGGCATCGCGCAGAACCTGACCATCGGCGACCGGGCCACTATTTCGGCAAAAGCCGGAGTTTCCAAAGATCTGGAAGGTGGCAAGCTTTACTTTGGAATCCCTGCTGCGGAAGGACGGATCGCCTACCGCGAGCTGGCCGCTCTCCGGTTACTCCCGGAGTTCTTTCAGGAGTATTATAAGTAAGAGAAACTAGTGCTTTGTCAAGTTTGAAATTAAGGATTAGTGAAACGTGAAGCGAAATCCCTATATCTCGTTGCGTCGCTGCGTCGTTGCGGGAAATTTCGGTGAATAGTCAGGCGTAATGGAAAATCCGGAAGGTTTTCCCGGGGGATTCTAAACATCTAAATTCTTAGTTGACAAAGCACTTAGCTCTCAAGCTAAAAAAAAACGCCCCGCTATGATACCTGGATCGTGCGGGGCGTTTCGAACTGTGGTGTACAGCTCCTTTATTGCTTGGAAATTCTGCGTGTGGTCAGAATTCGGTTATCATTGCCCAGTATCTGCACCAGATACATGCCCCGGGGTAGATCGCCAACATAATGGCGAACATCACGGCCAATATCCTCAAACTCGCGCATTTTGCGTCCAACAAGGTTGTACAGAACAACTTTGTTTACGCCTTCCACATCAGTCAAACTAATGTGAGTAGTCGCAGGGTTGGGGAATACTTCAATATTGATAGGGCGCTCTCTGCTAACGCCATAATCGTTCCATGACGTACGAGTACTCGCCGCCGTTTGACTAGTAAGGGGGACTATGAAAAGCAATAAAAAAATGAGGGGTAAAAGATGCTTCATGCATTATTGTTTTGGGACGTTATTTTAACACATCATAAATTACGTTAATTATTTCGACAAAACAAGGCGAAGTAAACCTATTTAAAGCAAATTTAACACGCTTAGCGGAGAATCCCAAAAATCGGCCCTTGTGCTCCGGGATGTTTTGGCTTGCCAGGGGACAAAAAGGAGAAAAAAACACTTGGGGTGCGTAGTGTCATGAAGTACTCATGCTTCAGGCTCCCCAAGCGCTACTTTGTATTTATGCCTCCGCGCCGATGGCTTCGCGAATGAGAGCGACAAACTCGGGTACCGTCAGGCTACCCTGATCACCCTCTCCCTGCCTGCGCACCGATACGGCATTATTTTCCACTTCTTTCTCGCCAACGATGAGCATGTATGGAACATGCTTCACTTCTGCATCGCGAATTTTACGCCCGATTTTCTCACCCCGGTCATCAATGAACCCACGGATATCATGCGCGGCAAGTTCTTCTTCTACCGCCTTGCAATAATCAATGAAGCGATCGCTGATGGGTAACAGGGCATATTGTTCCGGCATCAACCAGAGCGGGAATTTCCCGGCCGTATTTTCGATCAGAATACTGATGAACCGCTCCATCGAGCCAAAGGGGGCCCGGTGAATCATTACCGGCCGATGGGGTTTGTTATCCGCACCAATATATTCCAGTTCGAAACGGTCCGGCAGGTTATAATCAACCTGGATCGTTCCTAACTGCCAGGATCGGCCAATGGCATCGCGCACCATAAAGTCGAGCTTAGGTCCGTAAAAAGCAGCTTCTCCAAGTACTGTTACCGTTTGCAGACCCGCTTCCGTAGCCGCTTCAATGATCGCGCGTTCGGCGTTTTCCCAATTTTCCTGGGTGCCGATATACTTTTCGGGCGTATTGGGGTCGCGCAGCGAAATTTGTGCTGTAAACTCCTTGAAGCCCATTTTGCTCAACACCGTTTGCGTCAGGTCGAGGACATTTAAAAACTCTCCTTTTACCTGATCAGGACTGCAGAAGATATGTGCATCATCCTGCGTAAAGCCCCGTACGCGCGAGAGGCCATGCAATTCTCCACTCTGCTCGTAGCGGTACACCGTGCCAAATTCGGCAATACGCAGCGGCAAATCGCGGTAAGAATGCGGCCGATGGGCGTAAATCTCACAGTGGTGCGGGCAGTTCATCGGTTTTAGCAAAAACTCTTCGTCCTCCTTTGGGGTATGGATCGGTTGAAAGCTATCCTTGCCGTATTTGGCATAGTGCCCCGAAGTAACATACAGCTCTTTGCGGCCAATATGCGGAGTGGTTACCAGTTTATAGCCGCGCTTTTCCTGCTCGGCCTTCATGAAATTCATCAGCCGGTCGCGCAACGCATTTCCTTTGGGTAGCCAAATCGGAAGCCCCGGGCCAACCCGCTCAGAGAACATGAATAATTCCAGCTCAGAGCCTAATTTCCGGTGGTCGCGTTTTTTCGCTTCCTCCAGCATATTCAGGTACTCGGTCAGATCTTTTTGCTTGGGAAAAGAAACCCCATAGATCCGCGTGAGCTGCTGGCGGGTTTCATCACCTTGCCAGTAGGCACCCCCTACTTTCGTCAGTTTAACAGCTTTGATAAAGCCGGTATCCGGCACGTGAGGTCCTTTACACAGGTCAATAAAATTTCCCTGCTGGTAGAGGGTCAACTCTTCGTCACCGCGCTTTTCAATCAGTTCCAACTTGTATTCATCTCCTTTTTCGGAAAAAAAGGCCAGGGCGTCAGCCTTACTGATATCCTTGCGGACATAGGCGTTCTTCTGCCGGGCCAGCTCCAGCATCTTCTCTTCAATACGCGGCAGGTCATCGATGGAGATGGTTTCGCCACCTGCATCAACGTCGTAATAAAATCCCGTTTCAATCGCCGGACCCGTACCGAATTTAACCCCTGGGTAGAGCGCTTCCAGGGCTTCGGCCATCAGGTGTGCCGAAGAGTGCCAGAACGTTGTTTTCCCATCGCGGTCATCCCAGGTGAGTAACTGCAGCGAAGCGTCGGTTGCAATCGGACGCGTAGCATCCCAAACTTCACCATTGATGCGGGCAGAGAGGACGCGCTGCGCCAACCCCTCGCTAATTGAACGGGCAATATCCAGTGCAGTACTTCCTGCGGGATATTGACGGACCTTACCATCGGGAAAACTAATATTAATCATTGTGCACTTGTTTGGTCTGTATTGCCTACGATTTGCGGAGCAAAAAAGTTCCCCAAGCCGGGCGGATAGTTTCAGGTCGCAAAAATACCCAAATAAACCAACTTGTAAAAAGGATATCTGGGGAAAGTTATCCGGCAAGCTGCACCGCGAAGAAATCAGAATTGGCTATCTTAGTTGCGTCTGGTATTACCAGACTTTTTACCAGCATTCTAGCGCTTCCTGTCTTTCCAGGCTGCCTGACACCCAGGGCTAACCTCATGCAATGATGCGGGAACGCAGTATCGATATTCATTCACTAAATTTGCGAGGAAATGAAAAACTTTTTTGCCGTTTTCCTGCCGGCCCTTGGCTTGCTTACCCTGCTTTTTTCCTGCCAGCAGCCTGCCCATACCGAAGGGAGCGAAACGTGTAGTTACGTTGACTTCCGTACGCCCGGTTCCTACCAGGCGGCCGGCATCCAAATGATTGAACTTAAGGAAGGATTTAAGGTGTGGACCAAACGCTTCGGCAATAACCCCACCATGAAAGTCCTGCTACTCCACGGCGGGCCGGCAATGACCCACGAATACATGGAGTGTTTCGAGAGCTTTTTCCCGGCTGCCAATATTGAATTTTACGAATACGATCAACTGGGCTCTTACTATTCCGATCAACCTACCGACACCACCCTATGGACCATCGACCGCTTCGTCGAAGAGGTGGAACAGGTTCGCCAGGCCCTCGGCTTGACGAGCGACGACTTTTACCTCCTGGGGAACTCCTGGGGCGGTATTTTGGCCATGGAGTACGCTCTCAAACACCAGGATAAACTCAAAGGACTGATAATCTGCAACATGACGGCCGACTTTGACAAATACGAAGCGTATAATCAGAAACTACGCAGCGAATTGCGCCCCTCCTTACTGGACACCCTGAAAACCTACGAAGACAAGGGCGACTATTTCAATCCTGTTTACAGCGACCTGGTCGTAAAAGAATATTACACCCGCCACCTTTGTCGGTTGCCTATGGATAACTGGCCTGACGGTGTGAATCGCTCATTTAAGCACGTCAATGGCGATGTTTATGTCTATATGCAGGGGCCGAGTGAATTTGTTCCCGGAGGTATTCTGAAGGGCTGGTCGGTTTGGGATCGCCTGGGTGAAATCAGCGTACCTACCCTCATGGTTGGTGCCAAATACGATACGATGAACCCCGAGGAAATGAAAGAAATGAGTACCCTGGTCCAGAAAGGGCAATACCTGTACTGCCCCAATGGTAGTCACCTGGCCATGTGGGATGATCAGGAAGTCTTTATGGAGGGGGTCATCCGGTTCATCAAAGATGTGGATGCCGGTAAAGTAGATTAACCGAAAAAAGCTCCCTGTCTCCAACCGTTTTGCTAGACGGCATCCGAAAATTCGGCAGCCATAATGGCCTTCAGCCCATCTGCATAAGGAGTAGCCGCTATGCCAAAGCGGTTGGAGAACTTGGAGCTGTCAAAAACATAGGGGCGATCGTATTGGTAGAGCATTTCCACCGTTTCCCGCATAATAGGGTTAAAGAGACCCAGTAAGCGGACGATTGCTTTACCTGCTACCTGTGATTTTGGGGGAACGCCCAGGGCTTCGGCAAAGGCATTAATCCACTGCCGCCCGGTCCAGGGATCTGGCGCCGTGGGTACATGCCAAATCTGGTTAAAACTATCCGGGGTATTGCCCAGCAAGGCGGTGGCACGGCCGGCATCCGGCGCATAGGTAAAGGAGTGAGGCTGGTCAAGAGAACAAAGCCAATTCGCTTTTTTACCGGCGGCCAGGGGTTTGGGGACAACTTCCTGCAAAACACTGGTACGTACGCCGGGGCCGTAGAAATCGGCCGCGCGCGCAATACTGGCCGTTAGGGTTCCTTTCTCAACGGCGGCCATCAGCATATTAACCAGATTGCGGCGCACCATCCCTTTTTTACTAATGGGCCGCATGGGCGATTCTTCCGTCAAGTGCCCCAGGTAGTCGGGATCGCACATATAAATATTATCGAAAAAGACCAATTTGGCACCCGCCTCCTGACAGGCGGCAATAGCGTTGGCCATGACAATGGGCCAGTCGCGTTGCCACACTTTGTGGTCATATTCCAGCCCTGCAACCAGATAAACGATCTCCGAACCGGCCACTGCCCGGCGGACAGCTTCCGAATCAAGCAGGTTGGCAGAAAAACAATCGTCAGTAGGGTTTACGGGCTGTGGATTACGACTGACCAGGCGTATTTTAGTGGTATACTCGGGAAGATTTTTGGCAACCTCAGTGCCGATAGCTCCTCCGGATCCTAGTATGGTTTGCATAAGGCGGTGTTTTTAATCACTAGCAAGATCTGGTTTTTTGCGAGGCCTTTCAAGGGGAAAGGAATGAATTGTCGTTTTACCCGATTGAGTGGTACGATTCCCGGAGTCAATGGCATCAGGATCGTTTCCGATAATTCCAGACTGCGAGGCCATTAATGGTAAAGGCAAAAGCAACCATGGCTCCCAGGTGGGGCCGGATATCCATAAAAGAACTTCCCTTAAGCAGAATTAACCGGTTCACCTCCACGAAATAGGCGATCGGGTTGAACCAGGTGATACGCTGCGCCCAGAGGGGCATACTTTCAATCGGCGTAAATAACCCACTCATGAGGATGAACACAATGAGGAAAAACCAGGAGATAAACATAGCCTGTTGTTGGGTTTCGGTAATAGTGGAAACCAACAGGCCAATACCCAGCACGACCAACATGTAGATAGCTGCAAAAAGGAATACCAAGCCCAGATTTCCAACCATGGGAATATCGAAAATAAGCTTCCCTACCCCCAGGCCAATGGCTAATTCGACCAGGCCAATAATCCAGAAGGGTAAAAGCTTGCCTATGATAAACTGGGACTTCCGGATGGGCGTAACGTTGATTTGTTCGATGGTGCCTATCTCTTTTTCCTTGACGATGTTGATCCCCGAGAGGAACATGCCAACCAGCGTAACCAACATGACCAGGATGCCCGGAACCATAAAGGCGCTATACGCCATTTCGGGATTAAACCAATTGCTGTAGGTGATTGCAATCCGACCCGGTTGGGGCGGAGCGGCGAGGCCAAGCCATTCCGCCCGGATATCCTGGTTAAAATTGCGGATGATATTGTTGGCATAACCCTGGGCCAGGCCTGCTTTTACCCCATTGATCGCGTTTATATTCAGGTGGAGTTGAGCGCTGTTTTCCCGCAGCAACCGGCGTTCAAATTGCGCGGGAATTTCCAGGACTAAATCCGCTTTATCGGCATTGATGGCATCTATCCCGCGCTGGGGGTTAAAAGAAGTACTGGTTAAAATAAAGTGGGGGCTCCCCTGGAAATGATTGACCAGGCGGTAGGAGGTAGGGGACAAGTCGTGATCAATGACATGCAACAGGATATTCCGCACTTCATAATCGGCAGCGTTAGCCAGAATGATCAATTGAATGATGGGCATGACAAAGATCAGCATGAGCAAAACCCGGTGCCGGAATATTTGCCGGAATTCTTTACGGAGCAGAAAGAAGATGGTACGCATAAGGATCAGGGTTTACGCCAGGCGGGTTTTAAAATTGCGAATGCTGAGCAGGGTGAAAAAGCTGAACATACCGAATAAAATCAGCGTCTCCCGCCAAACGAAGTCAAACCCTACCCCTTTCAGCATGATATTGCGCAGGATGATGATAAACCACTTGGCGGGAATGATATTGCTCAGCAGCTGCAAGGGGCGCGGCATGGATTCAATCGGAAAAATGAAGCCCGAAAGGATTATCGTCGGTAGCATCAGCGCCATCAGGGACATCATCATGGCTACCTGCTGACTATCGGTGCGGGTGGAAATCAGGATGCCCAGCGCCAGCGAAGTAAGAATGAATAAAATGGTTTCGGCCCCTAAAAGCAGCCAACTACCCTGGACGGGCATCCCAAAAACAAGTACCCCCAGTGTTACAATCAGTGTGGCATTGACCATCCCCAGGATGAAATAGGGAATTACTTTGCCGATAATGATGAAAGGGGGTTGCAGCGGCGAAACCAGCAGTACCTCCATAGTACCTAATTCTTTTTCCCGCGTCAGGGCAATCGAGGTCATCATGGCCGAGACGAGCATGAGGATAACCGTCATGACCCCAGGAACGAAGAGGTAGACACTTTTCAGTAGTGGGTTATAGCGCATGGTAAGCTCCGTTTTGATTTGGAAGGGCGCATCCTGGGCATCCAGTTTTTCCAATTGGTAATCGTTGATAATGGCTGTTGCGTAATTCACCAGGGTGGTCGCTGTATTGGGGTCGGTAGCATCGGCGAGCAACTGGATTTCGGTGGCTTCTCCGTGATAGAAATCTCGTTGCAGGTTCGGAGGAATGAAAAGCGCCATTTTGATTTTTCCCTCGCGAAAAAGATGAAGAACTTCCTCGCGGCTGCCAGCCCGACCCTGATAAATGAAATAATCGGAGGCAGTGAGGCGCTGCACCATTTCCCGGCTGATATCATCACCGGAGGCATCCACTACGGCCATTTTTGCCCCTTTGATTTCATTGGTGATGGCGAAACCAAACAGCAGAATTTGCACCAACGGCAGGCCAAACAATATCAGCAAGGTGCGACTGTCGCGCAGGATATGGTAAAATTCTTTCAGAATGACGATTCGTAGCTGACGCATACTTCCTCGGGTTGGATAGTGATAAAATCAGGCCGTTTGTGACCCACGGGCAATTTTTAAAAAGATGGCATTCATGTCCGGTGCCTGGAATTGCTCGCGCAGCTCCTGGGGGGTACCTAGCGCCGCAATCCGGCCATTGGCCATCATCGAGATGCGGTCACAGTATTCGGCTTCATCCATGTAGTGGGTAGTGACAAAAATGGTTACGCCGCGGTCGGCAGCCTGGTAAATCATTTCCCAGAACTGACGCCGGGTAATGGGGTCAACGCCCCCCGTTGGTTCGTCCAGGAAGACCAGTGCCGGATCATGCATGATGGCTACTGAAAAAGCAAGTTTTTGTTTCCAGCCCAGCGGGAGGGAACCTACCAGGGTGCGGGCAACTTCCTGTAAACCCAGCTCGCTGAGGAGTTGGCTTGTTTTCAGCCGGAGGTCGCGCGCTTTTATGCCATAGACCCCCCCGTAGAATTCGATATTTTCACTGACTGTCAGGTCCTCATACAGGGAGAATTTCTGACTCATATAACCGATGCGGCGCTTGATTTTCTCAACATCGCGATAGATGTCAAACCCTGCAACCTGCGCCTGTCCGCTAGTGGGGCGGGAAAGGCCGGTCAGCATGCGCATAGCAGTGGTTTTACCGGCACCGTTGGCGCCCAGGAAGCCAAAGATTTCACCTTGTTTCACAGAAAAACTGATCTGGTCAACTGCCACGAAATCGCCGAAGCGCTTGGTCAATTTGTCGGCCGTAATTACGTCCATAGCGTTGCTGTTTAGTGCGTCATTAATTCCATGAAGCGGTCTTCAATGGTGGGCGCGGTGGGTGTTACCGTAATTTCCTGGTGTCCTTGCTGCGTCAGGTAACCCACGAGTTGCTGGGGGTCAATTTCCGTGCGGGTACTCAGGTGAAGTTGCTCGCCAAAAGGGAAAGCCTGGTAGGTGGGCGGCCATTGGCGTACATCCTGCAGCAGGCGAAAGCGGTCGCGTGCTTTGACGGCATAGAGCGGATGCTCGTAGCTCGCCGCCAGGGCTCCGGGTTTATCTACGGCCAGGAAGTGACCGTCCTGGATGAGGGCTACCCGGTCGCACAGGCTGGCCTCATCCATGTAGGGAGTAGACACAAAAATAGTGATGCCCTGGTCCTGCAGGCGGTTCAAAATTTGCCAGAATTCCTGCCGGGAAACGGGATCCACACCGGTAGTGGGCTCGTCGAGGAAAAGGATTTGTGGACGGTGAACCAGGGCGCAGCAAAGGGCTAATTTTTGTTTCATCCCCCCCGAAAGCTTGCCGGCACGCCGCTTGCGGAAAGGCTCCAGTTGTTCGTAAATATCCCGGATGAGATCATAGTTCTCGGCAACGGTAGTGCCAAAAAGGGTGGCAAAGAAGTGTAGGTTTTCGGCTACAGACAGGTCCTGGTAAAGCGAAAACCGCCCAGGCATATAGCCAACTTCGCGACGGATATTGCGCCATTGCTTGATTACGTCGTATCCCAACACTTGAGCTGCCCCCTGATCGGGAAGCAGCAGGGTAGTTAAAATACGCATCAGGGTAGTTTTGCCGGCACCATCCGGACCAATCAGACCAAAGAGTTCGCCACGGCCAATTTCCAGACTGACCCCTTCCAGGGCGGTTACCGGGCCGAAGGACTTATGGATATTGTCGAAAACCAGAGCAGGTGGATGGGTTGTCATCATGAAGCGTTTTATTGTGCAGACGTACTTGGGGGTGCCGGTAATACCAGTTCGCCCGGCATGCCGATTTTCAGGCGGCCATCGGTATTGGGTACGCGAATTTTTACCGCATAAACCAGGTTGACCCGTTCTTCCTTGGTTTGGACGATTTTCGGGGTGAACTCGGCCTGGTCGGCAATCCAGCTGATTTCACCCTTCACCTCACGGTTCGTTTCGGCATCCTGATCGACACGGACGGTTACCGCCTGACCTAGCGCTAAATTGGGCAGCTGATCACCAGTGACGAAAACGCGCAGGGTCATTTCATCGAGGTTGGCGATTTTGTAAAGGGTTTTGCCCGGTGCTGTCATTTCGGAAGCTTCCGCCATTTTGACCAATACCCGGCCGGAGATGGGGTTGGTAATATAGCAGCGGCGAATTTGATCATCGAGTTGGCGGATTTGGGCTTCCAGGGGTGCCCGTTCAGAGAGGATAGCCTGGTTCGCAATCGCCGCTTGCTCGCGGGCGGCACGCACCTGCTGATCGATTACCTGCATTTGGCCAACGACGTCGTCGAGCTGCTTACCGGGAGCGGCTTTCTCGGCGATTAGGCCTTCAATCCGTGTTTTTTCGGTTTGCAGCACACCTTTTTGCTTTTCCAGTACAGCAATCTGGGGCTGGGGGTTTTGCAATTTAGCCTGCAAGGTACCTAGGGTTGCCAGCAACCGCTGCCGTTGTAAATGCAGCGGTACAGTATCGATCAGGCCAACGAGCTGACCGGCGGGAATATTTTGGCCCTCCTCGACCTGAAGGAATAAAAGGCGTCCGGGCTGTTCGGCAGCTACCAGCACTTCTGTCGTTTCGAAGTTGCCATAGGCATCAGCTAAGTCGGTTTCGGGTTGACAGGCCATGAGCAATAAAGCGAGTATTGCGGTGAGTTGAATGGGATGCTTCATGATTATAACAATCCTTTATAGGTGAGGTAATCCACTTGCAATTGGAGCAACTGAAGACGATAGGTTTCCCGGAGCAGGCGTGCCTGTTCGACGGCGGTTTGGTCACCGAGGTAGTCGGTGGCAGTGATGACCTGGCGTTCCAGCCGGGCGGCACTTTCTTCGCGAATCGCTTCCAGCACCCGGATCAGCTCGTCCTGCTGGGTGAGCATATCCTGCAGTGCCCGGGCATTTTCGCGATACTGGGCCTCGCGCCAACTAAGCTTATCCAGGAAGGATTCCCGTTGGGTTTGCACCAGGTCTTGCTGAATGCGCAGCAGGGCCCGGTCGCGTTCGGTCTGCCGCCAATCGGTGATCAACCAGGAGGCTTGTACCCCTACCTGGGCGAAAGGGCTGAGTTTGTCGTCAAAAAAATTAAGCGGGTTGGGATAGCCTAATCCGGTTTGCAGGAAGGCATTTACTTTGGGCTTACGCCGGGCATCCAGCAGTAGCTCGCTGGTTTGAATTTGGTTTTGCTGCCGGGTAAATAAGTCGAGTTCAGGGCGCGCTACCTGGTCGGTAAAAGCAAAAGCCCGCAGATCGGGTTCTTGCAGGGTAGTACCCGCTTCCAGCGTAAGCCCTGTAAGCTGGGAGAGCGTACCCAGCAGTCCGCTGATGGTTCCTTCTGCCTGGCGAATATCACTGTTCAGCCGTATCTCCTGGGCGTGAATGCGTTCGGCTTCACTGGCCAGGCGCACCCCCAGGCGGGCAGCCGCTTCCAGGGTTTGGCGTTTGGTTGCCAGGTCGCTTAAGCTTCCCCGGATTACCGCAATACGAGCTTGCTGGAGCAGGATGCCAAAGTAAGCCTGGTTCACGGGGTCCTTCCGGTTGCGGAGATCGATTGACACGCGTTGTTCTTCAGTGAGGGTAGCTGCCCGTTCCTGTTCCAGGCGGGCATCCCGCATGCCCCCATCATAAAGGAGATAATTGGCATTGACGCTGGTGGAGAAGCGAAAATGAGGTAGCTCCGGCGCCGCAAACAAGGGGGATTCAATGGGAAAGGCTACTACATCCGACTGCCAGGAGCCCTGCGCCTGGAGCTGGAGTTGGGGCAATTGCTCGGCGCGGATTTGTTCTTCCCGGAGGGATAGCCGGTTAGCCAGCATCCCGGGGATCGCGTTCTCGGGGGCTACTGCCAGGGCTTTGCTGTAGCACTCCTGGAGAGTTATTGTTTTACCTGTTTGGGTAAATGATGGGTAAAAAAATAGCCCTGCCAGGAGCGTGATGAGTATTCGCTTCATAAATTATCCATTTAGTTAAGGATTTTTGGATATGGTTCGCTCGATTACCTTCATGATTTCCTGTTCGCGTTGGTGCATCAGGATCATAAACGTCTCATCATTGAGCGGAGTGAGTTGTGTCAGCATGGGCCGGGCGATGAATGGAAAAGCACACATCGACAGGATGTTCATCACCAGGTGAAAAGGGTTTACGTCCTCCCGGATGCGGCCCGCCTGAACTTCCAACTGGATGCTTACGATAAGTTCAGCAACGTGCGGGCGTTCCTGGTCCTGAAACATTTCCTGAAGGAATCCCTCGTGGTTGGTATGGATTTCATTGGCCAAAAAACCAGGTAACAAGGGGTTCTCCAGCAGCATTTCCAGGTAGGAATGGACAATCGTGCGAATTTTTTCCAACAGCGGGGCATTGGAATCAATCACGGGATTGATACTACGCATGAACCGCCGGAAAGCATCAGAAAAAACCGCCCGGAATAACCGCTCTTTACTTTTGAAGTAGTAGTGCAGCAACCCTTTGTTGATGCCGGCATGATCCGCAATTTCCTGCATGCGGGTGGCCGCAAACCCCTTGCTGGTGAACACGTCACGAGCGGCTTGCAGTATCTTTTCTTCCGTATTTGGATCTGTATTCATAATTTACCCATTTGGGTAATTTTGAGCAAGGTAGTTGTTTATCCCATACGGCGCAAGGTTAGCTGTACTTTTTTTGCTTTTAATTGGGATCAGGGGATGTTTCCTTTTGGTTTTTTGGCCCCAAGACCGTGGACACGATCTGAAGATCGCCAGGTTACGAGTCAGGCGAGAGTCTTTCGACTCTCGCCAGCCGAAAGACTCTCGCCAACAAATCTTTGTTGGCGGTAATCTTTAGGTTACCGCTAAGGTATGGAACCAGAGGATCTTCAGATCGCTTTTTCAGTTGCGTTGGCCCATGTTTCCCTCAACCTTCACGAATCTGCTTGGTATTACCAGAAAGTTTATCGGCTTGCATGAGGTCCATGTTTAGCATTTTGGCCTGGGGAATTCTCCAAGCCACTTCTTGTAGGCAATATAGCTGGACGGGTTACTCACCTTGAATTAATCAATAGCATATGTTATATTTAGGAAGGAGAAAACAAAATGAACTTAATTAGTTACTATTCTCAAATGCTAAGTAAACCATTCGTAATAGGTAAGCTTGTCGAAAATAAGTCCCAATTTGAGCAGTTAGGGGTTTCTTACATAGGCCTATTTGGTTCTTATGTGCGGGGAGAACAAAATCCAGATAGCGACATTGATTTACTTGTCTCTTTCAAGGATGGAAGTGAAACTTTCCAGAACTTCATGGAGCTTTGTTTTTTCCTGGATACCATATTTCCTGGATATCGGGTGGAGGTCGTAACCACTAATGGCCTGAGTCCATATATAGGGCCAGAGATATTAAAAGAGGTGGAATATGTCTAGGTCAGCCAGGGAATATCTAAACCACATGTTGGATGAGTGTGATTTTATTTGTGATTCAGTCCAAAGTGACACGACAAAGGAGTCCTTCTTGTCAAATGAAATACTAAAACGTGCTGTAGTAAGAAGCTTAGAAATAATCGGGGAAGCTACCAAAAAACTTCCTAGTTCAATAAAAGAGACAAGTCCTCAAATCCCATGGCGTAACATTGCTGGTATGCGGGATAAGTTAATTCATGATTACATGGGGGTAAATTACGGGATTGTCTGGGATGTCGTTATTAATCTGATTCCTCCCTTGAGGAATCAATTGATAATCATATTAAAGGAGTTGGAACATTAACTATTAGCCAGCTTCATTGCTGCCGCTTTCCCCCAATCACGGCACCCCCACAATATCCAAAAAGGGTTGTACCACGCCTACCAAACAGCCGGCACAGGTATACACGGGCGAGTTGCGGCTGAGCAGGTGTTCAATGATGCGCAGATCGGTAAGGTCTAAAGTGACACCCTGGTGTTTTAATTCCAGCAACCCGATGGCGCCATAGGTTTGTAACTCTACATTGGGTGAGCGCAGCCAGGCCTGCAGGGGAGCAGGATTTTTCTTTTCCAGGGCCTGGCCCAGTTGTTGCCCCTCTCCGCTGATATAAGTACCGGCAAAGCCACAACGCAGGCCAAATATATAGTGTCCACCGAGTTGGGTGGTAAAGGCATTTTCCGACAGATCACTCTGGTAAAACCCCTGATGCTGTTGCCAGTAGGTATGCAGGCCGGCTTCGTCATGAACCCAGTCGCGCTGCCGCCGGCCGGTTCCTTCCCAGTGGGCGAGCACCACCTGATCTTCCCGATGAATAACGATCAGGGTAAATTCGGCGCCCTCCAGCCGGCCTTCGTAATAGGTCTGGTGATAACCAAAATCCAGTTCCCGTTCCAGTAGAGGGCGATAATGGATGTCGGCGGGCAAGCGGGCGGCTTTATCCAACACTTGCTGGAGGCCACTCAGTGTTTTTTCCGTCCGGAGGTATTGTTCCAGACTGCTAACCGTCTGGGCCATCAGCCGGGGGGCGGGAAAGAACCCTCCCAAACCCAGTGCCCATAAAAAGGTGAATGCCATTTTTCCAACCCGCATACGTATTACTTTACCTTTATAACGCACGGGGTGGCGAATTTGGTTTAGCGCAGTTGATCGAGGGCACTTTGCAAACGCTGGGTAGCCAGGTGCATGATCCGTTTGCGGAGTTCGGTTTCCTGCTCCAGATAAGTGCTTAGCTCTTCGGCGGTAAAATGCCCGATTACCATACCCAGGATAATCCCCCGCAGCCGATTATCAGTAGAGAGGCTTTCAGCAATCCAATCCAGTTGTTTTTGCCGGGAAAGATTGTGAAACGCCACTTTGCGCTTGCTGAGGAAATGCCGGTAAAGGCTGACGAGGAGCTCGTGCTGCATTTTCAGGATCGGGCGCAAGGTGGCATTCTGAAAAGCTTCCGCAGGGGAATGGGCGGGTTCGGTTGCAATTACGGGGCGTAATTGCTGGCGCGGATAGAGACGTTGCTTGCAACGTCTGTACAAATATTTTTCGGTAGCTATTGTTGGGCGTATTTGCCGGCGAATTTCATCCATGTTCGTGGGTGTTGGGCCAGCAGGCTGGCAGGTTACTACCGGAGAAACTCTAAAAGTGGCTTTGTGGTTGTGCGTAATGGGCTTGCAGTAGAGAAAAATATTGGCCTACGTGGTAGCCGTCGAGCAAAGCATGGTTTACTTCTACGGAGACGGGCATCCATTCCCGGCGGCCGCGGCGTTGTTTTTTACCAAAAACAATGCGGGGAATACTATCATCGCGCCGGCTTTTCCGGGCGTGCTTGAAGGCAGTAAAGGAAATCCAGGGAATCACGGAGTAATAAATGAGGTCATCAGCCTGGTTGCGGGGGTCAAAAGAACGGGAGGCGCGCTGGGCAGCGAGCAGTTGTTCACCTTCCTGGCAGAATAAACTTCCCGACTCCCGGTAGGGGAAGTAACAAAACCCAAAAGTGTTATCGGGATACAAAATGGTGGAGCCCCCGTGGATGTGTTCATGACAGATAACCTCTTCTCCCCGGATCCGGTAGCGGAAGGGTTCCATGGCATTAGCAGCCCGGATTGACAAGTAAAGGCTCGCCAGAAAAAAAGAGACCTGTTCGGTTTTACAAAAGGCAGTCAACGCCGTAGTGTCCACCTCAGCAGTGATATTAAAAAAGGGATCGTCGTAGTCGCGAAAAAAGTAATAGGTTTCCCGACGGTTCCAGGTGTCCAGGTTAAGGGTATGCATGGTGTCTTGTTACTGGTTGCTGGTTACTGGTTTTTTACCCTCCTGCATCTCGCAGGTTCGTGGAAACAGCGAGCATAGGCCCGCCTGATCGATAAAGATCTGGTTAGCGGTCAGCTAATTCGATTATCTTTTTCTCAATCCAGCCTTTGATCTCATCAAATTCGCTTTTCCCTTCAGCTATATTTAGCACGAATTCATATTTTTCCTCTTCTGATGCTTGAATATCTTTGCGGTCTTTGCGAAGTAGTATTCTCATGGCAGAATATCCTGTCCTTTTATTGCCATCCAAGAATGGATGATTCTTCACTATGCTTTCTATTAAAGCGGCAGCTTTTTCAACCGATGTTTTATATAATCCCTCTCCGTTAAAGGTTTGGTAGGGTCTATTGACTGCTGATTCCAGGGCTCCTCTATCCCTGATTCCAGGAATCCCACCATATCTTTTTATGAGAATTCCATGAATACTTACTACTACTTCGAGGGTGATCATTCGGCTAGTCTTCTCAGTAAATTATCATCCTCTTCCATAATCTTTTCCAGATGAGCGGCTGCCTCTTCATCCATTTCAGTAAGTTGCTTAATATGCTTCAGGTATTCAAGAATGGCAGGAAAGTGCCTCTCCCCCAGTTGATCCAAAAGTTCAAGTATTTCTGACTTTGCTTCTGCAGTGCTCATGCTTTCTCTTTTTATCCAAATTTAAGCTTTTTTCAGACTGGACGCTAACGCTTCGGAAGTGGCCACCAGGTAGCTTTGTCAAGTTTGAAATTAAAGGGAGTACACTGCCATTGATTACAGTGTAACTTAAAAAGCTATTGGTTTTTGTTGGTGTGAGGAGTGGGTAGTTCGCCGTTGGCAGCCCCTGGATACCATGTATTAAATCGGTGGTAATCTGTGCAAATCTGTGGTGGGGCAGTGAGCAGTACCCCGACTGCGCCGAAGGTTTCGGCGGGTAAAAAAAAGCTCAACGAGTTCGCCAGAGGCAGATAAATAACGTTCAACATTTTACCGCGGACCGTTTTTTTTTTAAAGGCGGCCGATCCGTTCACTGTCGACAACGCATTGTTTTTTTTACACTTGCGTTCATTAATACGGCGCGGGCAACGCAGGCACTTCTCCTATCCGGTAGCGGCCACTAACCGACCAGTGGTTACCCCAATACGCGGGAAGCACCATCGGCGGCATGGTATTTTTCAACGCTGCAGGCCATTCCAGGTACTGCTCATTGGCCTGCAGGTCAAGAATGACGCCAGGCTTGAGATCTACTTGCCAGGCCAACCCGGTGGGAGCCGGAGCCATCATAGTGATGTAAATGGTACTGTCCCGGTTTACGTCGAGCGGTAGCATACGACCATCTAACCAGAGCGAATCAGCCTGGCGGGCATCGGCGAGCTTAAACCGCCACCGATTGACTGTTCCATTCGGACTCAGCTGACCGGTTATCCGGCGGTTGCCATTGCCGAGGAGGGTGTCGGCGGTAATTTGCAGTGTTGCCGGGGCGTAATTGATCGCCGTAGCAACTTGCGCGGGCCGGGTAAAGGCATTCCCAAAGTAGAGCCCCGAGAGGTCCGTGGGTTGGGCCTCAGCTAATCGATCACGATCCCAAGGCATTACCTCCTTTTGGTAGGTGTACCAGTAGGCTTTGCCACTGTCGGTGTCGAGGAAATAGGAAAGATCGGAAAACGCGGGATGCTCAGCGTCGGTGCCGGAGTTTAGGTGTGCCATGAGCAGCAACACTCCGGTGATCCCCAGCGAAACTACGGGGAGTACTGAACGGCGGCGGGCGTTTAATACCCCGAGGAGTGGCCACAGGAAGATGAGTTGCAAAGTCCACATAACCGTTGCCCCAAAAGGCATGGGTAGCCCAAAGGCCAGGTAAAACAGGAAGCCGTTAAGCGGCCAAAGCAGGACGGTAGGGATTAAGCCCAGGGTCAGCAGCAGGAAATAGCCCGGTGCGTTTTTGTCCGCTACCCAGCCACTTAGTGCGTGCAAGAGCTGCGCAAGTAACAACCCTGTAAAAGGGATGGCGAGCAGATAGGCTCCCGAAGGCAGGGTATATACCAATACTTCTGCCAGGAAGCCGAGCAGGACGGTTGCCCCCAATAAAAGTGCCTCGCGGCTTATTTTTCGGTCCAACACACCCAGCGTTAACCAGCCAACCAGGGGAAGCAGGGTAACCAGGGCAGCGACATAGTAATTGACATTGTAAAACCCGGAGAGGTAATACGCTTGATAATGCGGGTAAGCAATCCCCACCCCCATGACCAGCAGCCAGTGCAGGCCTACGGCTAATACCAGTGTTAACAGTACGGAAAGGGCACCTACGGCAACTCCGCCAGCGGATATCCGCCGGGTACGGACCAGCATCAGATAGAGTAATAACAGCAGGAATAAGCGATTGACCCATTGCAGTCCGGCAGCACCCCGGGGGCCGTAATGGACCATGTGTTGCCCGAAAGCATTAAAAAAGGTACGATCCGGGGCTTCGGCATATTCCACTTGCTTTTGGGCAAAATGGCGGGTGAGTGCCAGCAGGTTACTGCCATGGTGCTGCAAGCTGCGCAGGTCGAGGTTCTCGGGAGTGTCGGTCGCCGCGTGATAGTTGCGGTAGCCATTCAAGAGGGCGGCATTGATGCCGGGGATTCCCGCTTCACGAAAAGGCGTGAAGTCCGTTCCGTTGGGCATGCGCTTATAGATTTCAAAGGCCAGGGAGTTTCCCATGGGGAAAGGTGCTGCCTGCGCCCACTGTTCAATCAGCCAGCCGTTGTTGCTGCTAAATTCGAAACTCAGGCTTGGCCCCTGGTTGCCGCGGGCTTCCAGGTTTAGTAATAGTGCAATGCTATCTATCCAGGGGTGCTCGCGGATGAAGCCTTCAGCCCCAAGCAAGCCCATTTCTTCCTGGTCGGAAATGAGTACGAGCAACGTACGGTCAAGGCTTTCACCTTGCAGCGCCCGCAACGTTTCGAGAATAGCGGCAACCCCTGCCCCGTCATCGGCAGCTCCCGGGGTGTTGACCTGAGAATCATAATGGGAAAGCAGGAGTATCGCTGGCAGACTGGGATCACTACCCGGCCGGCGGGCTAAGATATTGCGAACCCGGCTGAGGCGATAGTTATTATTCCACTGATCAACCACCGTGGTTTTCTGAACGGCCGTATCGAGCCCCAGACTAGCAAACGTTTCCAGTAAATAATCACCTACCTGCTGATGGGCGGGTGTGCCTCCGGTATGCGGTTCGGCGGCAATAACCTTGAGATAACGCAAGGCTCGCTCGGCAGAAAAGGATGCTGTTGGGGTAGTATCGGGAACAACCGCCGGGGGAGTACTTTGCCGGATATTGAGAAACGCAAGAATAACAAGTAGGAGCAACCCACTGTAAGTCGGGATAGACTGGCGCATAGGCATTTTGGTTCAGGTGAATCTAAAATACGATTATCTGGCAACTATCCCGAACGCTGGATGGTTTCGTTAGGAATTACAGTGAGAAACTGGTTTCAGCATGCTGAACAATCTATGCTATCTTTGTCGATAATAAACGAATAAGGGAAGATCTTACAGCCCATGAGAGTACTGGAGCGTTTCCACCTGGAGGTTGACCGGCAGCAGTTGCTTGCCGCGGCACTGGTATTGCTGGGTGCGGTATTGTTTTCCGCGAAGGCCATCGTTGTGAAATTAGCTTACCACTACCCGGTAGATAGCATTTCCTTATTGGCCTTACGCATGCTCTTTGCCCTGCCCTTCTACCTGGCGATGGCTGGCTGGGTGCGCTTCCGCCGCAAGCAACTACTGCAGGAAAACCCCGTGCGGAGCCGCGATTGGGTCTGGATTGCTTTGTATGGCCTGGCAGGATACTACCTGGCTAGTCTTTTTGATTTTCTGGGTCTGCAGTACATTACCGCGGGACTGGAACGCTTGATTTTGTTTTTGTACCCGACGTTGGTTTTGGTGCTCTCTGCCTTATTCCTGCGGCAGCGCATTTTGCGCACCCAACTTATCGCGCTGGTGATCACCTATTCCGGGATTTTCATCGCGTTTCTGGATCCGGATGTCTGGGTGCACAGCGAGCACTTGTGGTTAGGAGCCGGCCTGATTTTTCTTTGCTCCCTGACCTACGCCATCTACCTGATGGGAAGCGGCACCTTGATTCCGCGATTAGGCACCCTGCGCTATACATCCCTGGCAATGAGTATCGCCTGCGTCGGCGTACTTACACATCATGGCATTGTGCTGCATTTCCGTTTGTTTCATTTTCCTGCCGAGGTATACTACCTGGCTTTGTTCATGGCTGTTTTCTCCACGGTATTACCTACGTTTTTGATTGGGGAGGGCATTCGGGTAATTGGTGCCAGCAATACCTCTATTCTGGGGAGTATCGGTCCGGTCGCCACGATTGTTATGGCTTATTTTGTCCTGGGGGAATCGTTTGGCTGGTGGCAGTTGCTGGGTACGGTGGTGGTTACCGGGGGGGTGATGTACATCAGTCTGGTTAAGCCGCGGTAGATCCCTTTGGGCAATTGGCACCAATTAAGCCCGGAATAGCGTTAAGTAATGGATCATTATTATGTATAAGCTTTGTTCAGTGCAATTTTGGGGTTCAACAAGGCAAAAAACGTAGGCGACGCAGCGCGTCGGCGAGGCTTTTTAACGAAGTGGAAGCCCAAAAGGGCCTGAAATAAGGTATAGATAATATTGAATTAGGGTTGTACGAAAGGTGTTCTTAAGCCTTGATAATTATAAAGGTAGGAGCTTTCAGTCCTTAACTGAATCTAAAAAGGAACGACCTTCATGATACGAAGTGTTAGGAGAGGAAAATCCTTTTCGGCCTTAAGCGGCAGGGCGTTAAAAAATGGATCGGCCCTTAAGAGGTACCGTCCTGCGAACGCAGCGGCCGCCGGAAAACTGTTTGAGCCGAAGCGGATGTTTGGGAGAACACCCTATGGCCAGTAATCACTATGGGTTAAGTGAAATCATCTGGGCAGGGCGAGTTTTTTTCCGGCAGCGGAGTGCCCAAACAGATATCCCTTCCTAAGGACTCAGATCTACCTTTAATCGCCGGTCCATTTTAGCCCTGGCGCTTCCGGCCTTGACTTTTTTGCTCCTTTTTTTGTCAAGAAAAAAAGGAGAAGCATTGTTGTAGATCACAAGTTTGACTACAGAAAATTGATTACCAATGTGTTTAGAGAGTTTTCGTGCACTCATGATATTGAATCATTACTTAATAGAGAAAACGCAGTAGGCAGATGGTTAAATGGCTTTGCATTGGCTTGTTTTGTTGTGTGCTTCCCCTTTGGGGCATAGCCCAACCGCTGGATCCCGCCGGATTACCGAAAAAGGCGGCCCGGTCGTGGGAAAAAGCGCGGGAAGCTGTGAACCAGCAGGCCTATGGCGAAGCGCTTCAGGCGTTGGATGAGCTGCTAGTTGGCGCGCCCCAGTTTCCGGATGGCTGGGCGCTGAAAGCAGATATTCTGCATGACCAGGGGAAGTATGTGGAATCGGTAGCCGCCTATGATCAGGCGTTTACTATTGATCCGGGCTATGATCCCCGCGTCTATTACCGGCAGGCCCTGGCCTTGTCGCGGGCCGGTGAATACGATCGGGCAATTACTGCCTTGGAAACATATCTTTCCCGGGTGAAACCCAATGCACAGCAACGGCAACGTGCCGAGCGCAACCTGGCGGATATCCGGTTTACGCAGGAAGCCGTTAAGCATCCGGTTCCCTTTCAGCCGGAGCGCCTCGGGGCGGCCATTAACACCGCTGCAGCCGAATACCTTCCTGCGTTTACGGCGGATGAAAACCTCCTGATCTTTACCCGGGTGGTAAACGGACAGGAAGATTTCTACTTTTCACGCCGCCAGGAGGATGGCTCCTGGGCCGTCGCCCAACCCCTGGAAGCATTGAATTCCACGGTAAATGAGGGAGCCCATGCTATTGCCGCTGATGGCCGGATGCTGGTATTTACAGCCTGTAACCAACGCGGCGGATTAGGCAGTTGCGATTTGTACATCGCTTTTCGGGAGGGCAATGGCTGGTCGCAGCCCCGAAATATGGGTGCACCGGTCAATACCGCCGGGTGGGAATCTCAGCCTAGTCTGGCGGCCGATGGCCGCCGGATCCTGTTTGCCGCCAAACGCAATGACGGGCTGGGGGGAAGTGATTTATGGGAAACGGTTTGGCAGGGTGAAAAGGGCTGGAGTGCGCCCCGCAACCTGGGAGCTGTCATCAACACCCCGGAGGACGAACAAGCTCCTTTTCTGCATCCCGATGGCCGCACCTTGTATTTTATGTCCAACGGACATCCGGGGCTGGGGGGATTTGACCTTTATGTGAGCCGGTTGGATAGTGCCGGACAGTGGGGAAAGCCGGTTAACCTGGGCTATCCCATCAACACCGCAGCCAATGAGGGGGCCCTGACGGTCAGTCGCGATGGCCAGACGGCCTACTTCGCTACCGATAACCCTGATCCGCTGGCCGGGCCTGTCACGGTAAACCTCGGGGAGAAGCGCTGGACCACCGATATATTCCAGTTTCCGCTGTATGCAGCAGCGCAACCCACGCCGGTAACCTATGCCCGCGGGAAAGTGCTCGATGAAGTTACACGCAAACCCCTGGCGGCGATCGTTGAAATTACGGACCTGGGTACTCAGCAGTTGTTCTACCGCGACCGTGCCGATGAGAACGGAGAGTTTCTGGTGTGTTTACCTGCGGGAAATAATTACGCGCTGAATATCCAACAGCCGGGCTATCTGTTCTATTCTGACAATTTTGCCCTGGAGCAAGGCTATGACCTGGAGCGGCCTTTTTTATTGACGGCGCTTCTGCAGCCCTTGCCCCCGGCTTCAGCGACACCCACCACGACCGCTGCGAAACCGGCAGGGAAGCCTGTTATCCTGCGCAACGTATTTTTTGCCACCAACTCGGCAACCCTGGACCCCGCTTCAACCGATGAGCTAAACCGGCTGGCCCAGCTGTTGCGTGAGCAGCCTCAACTGCGTATTCAACTCAATGGCCATACCGATGATGTGGGCAGTGAAAGTGATAATCAGGTTTTGTCGGAGGCTCGCGCCCGGGCCGTTATGCAGTACCTGGTCAATGCCGGGATAGCGGCTAACCGCCTGCAGGCTCGCGGCTTTGGGGAGAGCCTGCCCATTGCGCCCAATGACACGCCCGAAGGTCGCCGCCAGAACCGCCGCACGGAATTTGTGGTGCTGGAGTGACAAACTAAGCAAGCTCCCCCTTTAAAACACCTCCGGGTTATACCCTCACGTAATGCAACTGCACCAGACCGGAAGCAAACTGTTTGGCAGGCATCGCCTGAATATTGATCCGCGGGACCCCTCCTTTAAAGAGCCGCTTACCGTCGCCCAGAATAATAGGAATAACGGAAATGATATATTCGTCAATCAGGTTCTTTTCCATTAATAGCTTGACGATTTCGCCGCCGCCATCACAATAAATGTCTTTCCCTTCCTCCTGCTTCAGCCGGTGGATTAATTCTGCCAGGTCGCCACTGTAAAAGGTAACCCCATTTTCCGCTTCGCGCGGTTCACGGGTAATGATATAGCACGTATGGTGCCCGGCGTGCGGAAAAACACCCCCCGTAAGCTGGAGAACAACGTCGTAGGTTCTTCGCCCGACGATGTAGGTATCCACGCGATCATTCAAGGCCGTATAGCCATAATCTTCGCCAGCTTGCTCCACCAGGGAAAGCCAGGATAAGTCATCATCCGGCGTGGCGATAAATCCGTCGAGACTCATGCTGATGTAGAGGATAAGTTTACGGTTGGGCATGGGTTGAGGGTGTAGGTGAATTTCCGGTTTGCTAGCGTTGAAGATAACGATTTTGAACTGTAATTGCGGCGGAGCAGGCACAGGCCATTATTATTTGAGACTGTTCATTAAAGTGTGTCTGCTTATCTTACCAAAACAGACACAACCATCATGACAAAGAGAAAGCAGAAAGAGACGCTGGCCGACTTGATCCCGGACGCGGAGCTACGCGAACGCATGGTAGCGCACCTGTATTCCAAGCAGCCCCTACTAAGCGAAGGTAGCGTTTTTAGCGAATTGCTACAGAAGCTGATCAATAAGATGCTGGAAGGGGAGGTAGAAGATTTTCTGGATGAAGAACGGGCCTCGGAGCGCACCAATAAGCGCAATGGCTATACGTCCAAGCAGGTGAACTCTTCGGTCGGACCGCTGTCGATTCGCACGCCGCGGGACCGCAACGCGGACTTTGAGCCGGATCTGGTCAGCAAGGGGCAACGGGAGCTGTCCAGCGGAGTAGACGAACAGATTATCGCCTTGTACGCCCAAGGCAATTCGGTGGAAGATGTCCGACGGCTATTGGCCAAGCTATATGGTTTATCGATTTCGGCCGGAAAGATCTCGGCCATTACGGACCAGGTTCTACCTGAGATCCAGGTCTGGCGAACGCGTCGACTGCGCTCCCTATATGCGATAGTGTATCTGGATGCGGTGCATTTTAAGGTGCGCTACGAAGGCCGTTACGCCAGTCGAGCGTTTTACACGGTTTACGGAATCGATGCGGAGGGCCAACGCGACTTACTGGGGCTGTACATCAATGAGAGCGAGGGCGCCAGCCGCTGGGGCCTGGTCCTGGAGGATTTGCGAGAGCGGGGCGTAGAGGATGTTTTGATCTTCTGTACCGATGATTTGGCTGGGTTTAGCGAGGCTATCTCAGAGGTTTATCCCCTAGCGGTCATCCAGAAGTGTATCGTCCACAAAGTGCGTAGCTCCACCCGCTTTGTCGATGATAAGGACAGCAAAGCCGTTCGCAAGGATTTACGCGCCATCTACACGGCTAGCTCCCGGGAAGCAGCCAGAAGCGCCATGGACGCCTTTAGCGTGACCTGGGGCGGTAAATACAGCCGGCTGGTGGACTCTTGGGAAGAAGACTGGGAGGAGTTGATGGCCTTTCTGGATTACCCTAAGCAGATGCGGCGGATGATCTATACGACCAACCCCGTCGAAGCCTTGCATCGCATCATCCGCAAGCTCATCAAGGGGAAAGCTGCCTGGGTTTCGGATACGGCACTCATCAAACAGATCTACTTATGCCTGATGCACAACGAGCAGTCCTGGAAAAGGAACGCTTTTGGGTGGAAAGCCATCCAAAGAGACCTGCAGAAAATGTACGGCGAGCGCTTCTCCCGGCACCTGATAGAAAATTGAGCGCGCTTCGCGCCGCTTTCCGGCCTACGGCCTCCAAGCGGCGCGAAGCGCCTCCCACGGAAAGCTACGCTTTCCAGGAGAGTAAACCATTTTTTAACCCTAGACACACTTAATTGAACTATCCCTATTATTTGAACTCATATTTAGCTAACCTGTTATCTCCCTTCTTTTTTAAGATTCCTAAGGCTACACCCTTTTTCAAATCTCTCGTTGCGGTGGCGGTAGATATATCCTTAAAAACCCTGAGATAATCTTTTCTTGTAAATTCCTTCAAGGCTGTTTGCTCTTTAAAATACTGTAATCTCTCTTCATCACTAAAAGATTTTCGCTGATCTTCAATCAATTCGCTTAAGCTTATCTTTATCATGCTAAGCATGAATTCTACAAACTTTGTACATAGTCCTTCTTTATCTGATTTGGATAATGCTTCGTAATAGCTTCCTTGATTTTTCTTAATTTCTATTTCTATCGGTAAATACTCAAAAACAGGATTTTCCTGCATTAATATCAATGTCTGCCATAATCTGCCCATTCTACCGTTTCCATCCATAAACGGATGTACGAATTCCATTTCATAGTGAAATACACAGCTTTTTACTATTAGATTATCTTCACTCTCCTTTAAATAGGAAAACAAATTACCCATTAGATTACGCACATTCCATGCAGGTGGCGCCATGTGGGCAATTTCTTCTCCTTTGAATATCCCAACGCCCTTTGTCCTGTATTTACCGGCATCCTCCACTAGCCCTGACATTAATACGCGGTGAGCTTTTAAATAGGATTCTTCACTGTAGGGATCAAAATTGCTCAGTTTGCTGTAAACTTCAATTGCATTCTGAACTTCCTTAATATCTTTTGCCGGACCAACGACCATTCTGTTTTCAAATATCGCTGTGACTTGATCTAACGACAATGTATTCCCTTCAATCATCAATGAAGACTGAATCGTTTTTATCCTGTTCTCCCGGCGTAAATTTGGTTGTGGTTTTCTTAGATATGCTGCGTCTACTATCCCTAGCAACTTACCAACCTCGATTGATAAGTTGATTATCTTCGGGGTGCCTTCATAATACTTCTGGATCATGATACCATCATTTGATCGCATCAAATATACGAAATTGTCCGTTGTTTAGTGTTTATGAGATCATTTTAGTTAATACACCCTGTTTGCTTTTGGAAACGCGAATGTGCCGACACTTAGGAGGCATTTTCATACATCTGTTGTTATCGCCTATCATTTTCACCATTTTCGGCTACGAGGTTTTCTGCCAACATTTTTGCTTGAACGATAACCGTTTCAACTGCTTTTTCTTGAAGATCTGGCGGATAGCCGTGCAGTCTTAATATTCTCCTGATGTTTCGTCTCAATGCTGATTGTACACTTTCTTTAATGGTCCAATCTATGGTCGTGCTGTTGCGGACGGTTTTTAAAAGTTCCTGTGCAATGTGTTTCAGCATCTGGTCCCCCAAGATGGCTACTGCACTGTTGTTTACTTCCAAAGCTGTGTAAAAGGCGTATTCCCTGTAATTCAATCCCAATTTCTCACCCCGTTTGTCAGCTTCTTTCATTTGCTCTGCAAATGGGATTAGGACTTTCTCCAAAAACTCTACTGTGTCAATCATTCCGTTGTGATAGCGTTTGATGGCATCTTCCAACATTTCGGAAAACTTCTTGCTTTCTACCAAGTTAATTTTTGTCCGTTTCTTAATTTCATCTTTGAGTAGTTTTTTCAGTAACTCAACGGCTAAATTCTTTTGTGGCAAGTCTTTCAGTTCCTGCAAAAAGCGTTCATCCAAAATTTCAATGTTGGGCTTTTTCAATCCTGCGGCATCAAAAATGTCAATCACATTGTCAGCAGTAATGGCTTCTGAAATGATTTGCTTGATAGCGGTTTCCATTTCATCATCTGTTTTCCCACCTTCGTTTCTGTCGGATATTTTTACCAACCTTGATTTGATGGCTTGAAACAATGCCACATCATCACGTATTGCCATTGCCCGCTCATGGGGAACGGAAATAGCAAATGCTTTCAACAGGTTTTTGGTGTTTTCTGTAAAACTCTGCTCTCCGTTTTCCTGACTAAAAATGTAATCCACGATAACAGGTATGAATTTCAATTTTTCTTCGGGAGTTAGCTTGAAGAATTTACGCCAATCAAAGTGCCTTAACTGATAGTCTATTGCTTCGTGCAGTTCCAACATTTTAGCAACTGCCAGTTCCTGGTCGAGAGTAGGTTTACCTTCTCCACCACTTGCGGTGTAGTCGGCTAAGGCCGTTTTTAGTTCTTGTGCAATACCCAAATAATCCACCACCAAACCGCCTTCTTTGCCTTCGGTAAATACTCGGTTTACCCGTGCTATGGCCTGCATCAGGTTGTGTCCACGCATCGGCTTGTCCACATAAAGCGTATGCAAACATGGTGCGTCAAAACCAGTGAGCCACATATCCCGAACAATAACCAATTTCAAAGAGTCAGTCGGATTTTTCAGCCGGTCGCCAATGGTTTTTCTTCTGGGTTTGTTGCGAATGTGCGGCTGCATAGTCAGCACATCACTGCTGCTCCCGGTCATAATCACTTTGATGGTGCCTTTGTCATCATCATCTGAATGCCACAGAGGCCGGATGTTGATAATCGCGTTGTACAGTTCTACGCAAATTCTGCGGCTCATACACACAATCATTGCTTTGCCGTCCAATACGGCATTGCGTTGCTCGAAGTGGTACACCAAGTCTTCAGCAATTTTTTGCAGTCGGTTAGGATTGCCCACAATGGCTTCCAGGCGCGTCCATTTTGCCCGCATTTGTTGGCGGTTGCTCAGTTCTTCGTTTTCGGTGAGTTCTTCAAACTGTTCGTCGAGGTGTATTTTTTCATCTTCAACAAAATTCACTTTTGCCAGACGGCTTTCATAGAAAATCGGAACGGTGGCTTTATCATCAACGGCTTGCTGAATATCGTAAATGTCCACATAGTTGCCGAAAACGGCTTGTGTGTTTTTGTCTCCCGACTCTATGGGTGTGCCCGTGAAACCGATAAACGTAGCATTGGGCAAAGCATCCCGTAAATGTTTGGCAAAGCCATCAATAAAATCGTATTGACTCCTATGGGCTTCATCAGCTATGACTACAATGTTTTTCCGCTCGCTGAGTGCCTTTATGTCTGCACCAATGTATTCTATGTTTGGCTCGTTTACCGCATTAGCGTTTTCGGATTGTACGATGTCGGAAAGCATTGGCATAAACTTCTGAATGGTGGTAAACACGATACCGCCTGAAGCTACTGTCAATAATTTTCTTAAATCCTGACGGCTTTCGGCTTTTTGGGGCTCTTGCCTTAAAAGCTGTTGGCAATTGGTAAAGGTTTCGTGCAGTTGCTCATCCAGGTCGTTTCTATCGGTTAGAATTACCAAGGTGGGGTTTTCCATTCTTGGGTCAACAATCAGTTTGCCCGAATAGAATACCATGCTCAAACTTTTACCGCTTCCTTGGGTGTGCCAAATCACACCGCCTCTTTGGTCACCTGTTTCCGAACTGGCAATCACTGTGCTTTCTACCGCCTTATTTACTGCGTAATATTGATGGTAAGCTGCTACTTTTTTGAGCGTTTTACTATCACTTTTTTCAAATACGATAAACTGACGGATTAAATTCAATACCGTGTGTTTGTTCAGCATGCCGTTGAACATCACCTGCATACCCATATCCAAATGGCTCGCTTCTGTTTTGCCGTCTTTGGTTTTCCAAGGCATAAAACGACCAAAACCGCTTGTCAAAGTGCCGCTTTGGGCATCCCAACCATCGCTGATAATCAAAAGTTCATTGTAAGTAAAAAGCGAAGGAATGGCTTGTTTGTAGGTTTGGATTTGGTTGTAAGCCGATTTTATGGTGGCGTTTTCGTCCACTGCATTTTTGAGTTCTATCACTACCAAAGGCAAGCCGTTGACGAACAGAATAATATCAGGTCGTTTGTTTTGGCTGCCTTCAATAACCGTGAATTGGTTAATGGCCAAAAACTCGTTGTTATCTGGATTGTCAAAATCTACGATATAGACTTTCTCGCCTCTGATACCGCTTTCAGTTCGGATTTCTACATCTACGCCATCGGTCAGGTATTTGTGGAAGGTTTCGTTGTTGATTAAGAGATTGGGGCTATCGGTACGCAAGACTTTTTTCAGTGCATCTTCTTTGGCATCTTGCGAAAGGGCAGGGTTGAGCTTGTCTATGGCATCACGTAAACGGGTAGTAAGCACCACTTCGTTGTACTGCCTTTCGGGGTGGTCGCCATCGGGTGAAATGTCTGTACCCAATAGGTAGGCATAGCCCAACCTTTGCAGGTAGCCAAGGGCTATTTCTTCTATTTCGTTTTCGGTGATGCTATTTCTCATTTTTAGTCTTAGCTACATTGCGACCATATAAAACATCATTGAATATCAAATAGTTAAATCTTAATCGAGGCGTTCAGTCACATAACCATCACATAAGATTTAAAACCAGAAAGGAACATACTTAGCGTATTTTCTTGATTTACTCTCTGTATCGTAATCCTTTATCAGTCCTGCTTTAATCGTGTCGGATATAATTCTTGAAGCCATAGAATAGTTTTGCTCTTCAATCCCAAAACGCTCTCGTAAGCTTTGGTTGGTCATATATTCACCTGAAACATATCTCAGGCAAGCATGTAGATAGCACGCTCTCACCTTGTCTTGCTTATCCATCTGCCTGAGTGTTTTATGGGCGTAAAGAATGATGCGGGTATAATTATCTCCTACAATAATTTCTGGTGCAGGAAGCTGATGGTATTCACACTCAAAAACGACCTTATCTATGCCACTTCCTCTTTCCTCACAAATATTAAGCCGCCTCATGAAACGCGCCAAAATTTCGTTGCGGCTCTCGGGGTTGTGATCAACAAATCGCAAGGGGTCTATTAATGGTTTGCCGGGGTTGGTGATTTCTATACGATTACTAAAGACCTCAACCATAGGAGAACTTCCCTTGATGGAAAAATCCTGATGTATCAGAGCGTTGGCAACCAGTTCGCGAATGGCAAGCAGCGGATAAAGTGAAACTCGTTTGCGTAGCGCCTTATCTATTACCTCGTTGGAGGGAAGCTGTTCATCAAGATACTTAATCAAGCCCTCGAAGCCCACTGCATACCCTTTTCCGCCGGTTTGTTCTTTGATGGTGTAAATCCGGTTGGTCCCCTTATAAAAAATTACTCGTAAGGCTTTGCGGGAAATGGGATCAAACTGATTCAAGTCTTTTGCAAACAGAATAGCTCCAAGGTTTTTGATCTGATATGCTTGAGGAGTCTGGATAATGACCTTTTCCTGCAATAGGCGCTCTATGATACCCTTTCTGTTGTCGGGCAATGGCAACTTAAGTAGTTCAAAAAAAGCCGGATAATCAATCAACTGCAGAATATCTTCTTCGGATGAATTGTCTTGAGCAATGCCGTTTTCAAAAACTGGAGTATTTTCAATACGCCAAATTTCTCTTTCCTTTTCTGGGTGGTCATCCAACCGTTTTTTGTAACTACCCACACGAATGTAATACTCGCCTCTGAAGCTTACCGGGGTATTCCGGGTAGCCTGAATCTTGAATATGGCAAAATGCAATCCATTGAAATCAAACTCGTAAATATTGACATCAATTCTCGGGTTGAGCTGCGTCACCAACCAATTCTCCAATTCCTGATTGCCTTTCTTTTCTGACAAAGGACGAAATGTCGTCCCAGCCAATTGGTGCGTAGCATCCTCAATGCCATATACCAAATAGGCAAAATCTTTTTTATGGTAGCAGGCGCTATTGCTCAGCGCAGAAATGTATTCGCCGATTTCTTGCGGATTGGCATTGTTTACCTTAAACTCTACCCACTCACTCTCTTTCGGCAGGGCGACAAGGTCTTTGATCAGTATTTCAAGCTCTTGTGCATTCATACGCTTACTTCTAATTGTCCGCTCATCAACTTGGGTAGAAGTGTGTCACGGGTTTGGGTTAAGGATTCAATTTGCTTTTCATTTTCCCTTACTTTATCAAAAACGCTACATAAAAAATCTGTATAAGCCATTTGCGTATTTAGGTCAGGTAATGGCATCGTTACTTTTGCTAATTCATCGTATGTGATTTGTGGAAATGTTCCCGAACGTGATTCAGCCAAACTTTGCAGTTGATGTAGCACTTCATCACTTTTCATAAAGTAGTAAATGACTAAATTGTCGATTAAACCTTTTGAACGCAATACCATTAATTTAGTTGATACTACATAATCATCAGCGTCAAAATCAACAAAGGCATATCTGCGGTTTGCAGGTCTTATTTCAGTAAAAAGAATGTCTCCTTTTTGAATGGTTTTCTTTGCTTGACCTGGAAGGCTTTCTTTGGATGAAAAGTTTTTATGTAAAAACTTGCCATCTAAAATATCAGAAGTGTTCAAGAAGATGGCTTCTCTCTTGGGGAATTTATGTGTGACAGAAATAGTACTCAATAAATCTGTAAGCTTAACCATTCTCCACCCCTTCGGCAGTCCATCCACCAACTCGCCATCAAAGCCGGGGAAGTTGAAATTGACAAACCACTCCTTGAAAATGGCTTGTGCCATTGCTTCCAACGTTTGGTTCATTTGCAGGTTGAGTTCTATTTTGTCGTCAAGGGAAGAGAGGATTTGGGCGATTTGGGTTTGAGTGGCTTTATCGGGGATTTCAATTTCAAAACTTTTCAGAATTGATGCCGAAACTTCCGCAAAAGTGCTGCCCGTGCCAAGTGACTTTATACGGTCAATATTGCATTTCAAAAGGTAGTACAAATACTCATTGTTAATTTTGCCTTCATC
>JACJXV010000039.1 GCA_020636445.1 Lewinellaceae bacterium
TATTAGAAAAGTCAGCTTTTGGCGTTTGTAGTTACCTGGGCGAAAAAATGGGAATTGCCTCATCCCGGGTTCGGGTCTATTTTATTTACCTAACCTTCGCCGCTATGGGGTCGCCGCTACTTGTCTATCTGTTTCTAGCCTTTTGGGTAAATGTGCGCAAATATATCAAACAGGATCGCAATTGGATCTGGCAATAACTGTGTACCTCCATTCCCTGTAATCGCTTTTCATATTCATACTTTTACCTTTTCTCATATTAGCTTCGGCTGACTGCTTCTTTTTGACTCCTCACCCAATGTCCCCGCAGATCTGCAAAGTCGCCGAAAAGACGCATGGAGAGTGTATACCTGCTCACTGCTCACTAAAAAACGATGCGGACAAGACTAATAAAAAACTCCTACCCGGAGAGCAATGCCTATAATTTTAACCACCTTTGAACCTGGCTTTTGATTTATTTAACCAGCTTGGCCACACAAAAGGCTAAAGATTGTATTTTAGGCAGAAGCATTCGGTAAAAGAGGAAAGTATTGGTCACAACCTATCACATCCATATTCAAGGCTTGGTTCAGGGAGTTGGATTCAGGCCTTTTGTTTACCGACTGGCCCTGCAACATCAACTCACCGGTTGGGTTAATAATAGTGTCGATGGAGTGCATATCCAGGTTAACGTACCCACCCAAAAACAGCTGGAGGCCTTTTGCGATGACCTCCAGGCGTACGCACCTGGGCTTGCCCATATCGTCTCTTTGAAAGTAACAGCCATAGCTGATGCTCCGTCATACCCCACTTTTGCTATCATTCATTCTTCGGCTTCCGGAGAAACCCAGCTTTTACTTAGTCCTGATTTTTCGCTGTGTGCTAATTGCCGGAAGGAACTAGTCGAATCAGATAATCGGCGTGCCGGGTATGCCTTTATCACCTGCACAGACTGCGGGGTCAGGTACTCCATCCTAAAGGACTTGCCCTATGACCGCCCAAACACCACTATGCAGCACATACCCATGTGCAGGCAATGTACAGCGGAGTATCACGACCCCCTCAACAGACGCTACTATTCACAAACAAATTCTTGTCCGGACTGTCCGGTCCGCATGTCGTGGCATGATGCCCAGGGAAAACTTTTGGAATCCAATCAACAGAAAGTTATTGAACAGGCCATTGTCCAAATAAAGCGGGGGAAAATTGTGGCCGTCAAAGGTGTCGGGGGTTACCTGCTCCTCGCCGATGCGCAAAACGAAGCTACAATAAGGCAGTTACGAGAACGCAAACGACGTCCGTTCAAGCCTTTTGCTGTTTTATATCCGGGTATGGAAGCCTTACGCAATGATTTCCCGGCACTCCATTCTGCGGAGGAAAAACAGCTAACGAGTCCGGTATCGCCCATTGTACTCCTTCCTTTTCCGGAAGGAAAGTGTCCGGTTTCGATTGCACCTGGGGTCGCCCCCGAACTTGATCGCTTAGGGGTCATGCTTCCTTATGCTCCTTTACTGGCCTTACTGAGCAGCGGTTGTGGTGGCTCACTAATTGCGACCAGCGCCAATGTTAGTGCTGCCCCCATCGTGGTTGACGAAGCCACTGCTTTTCGGGAGTTGGCGGGAATTACTGATTTTTTCCTCACCCACGATCGCCCCATAACGATGCCCCAGGATGACAGTGTTGTTCAATATTCGGAGCAACAACTCCAACCTATAATTTTGCGCAGATCTCGTGGTTTAGCACCTACCTACTTTGCCAAACAGCTGGAACTTCCGAACGGGTCTCTGGCAATGGGTGCAATGCTAAAAAGTAGTTTTGGATATACCCATGGTGGAAACATCTATCTCAGTCAGTACCTGGGGGACTTACAAAGTTTTGAAACAGAACAGCGATTTCAGCTCGTTCTGGAAAACCTTTTATCCTTACTTCATAGTCGGCCATCCCGAATTATGGTTGATTCCCACCCGGATTACCCTTCGACGATTTTGGGGAGGGCCCTGGCGGAGAAATATCAAATCCCCATCCACCAAATTGACCATCATGCGGCCCACTTTGCCGCTGTATTAGCAGAAAACGGCTGGCTGACTGGTCAGCCCAAAGCGCCCGTTATGGGCGTTATTTGGGATGGAACGGGACTGGGCACCGATCGCCAAATCTGGGGTGGAGAATTTTTTGTTGCCCATCAACGGAAGTTCACGCGAATCAACCATTTGGCGTATTTCCCTCAACTGGGTGGAGATAAGATGGCCCGCGAACCCCGTTTATGTGCCTTTAGCCTGTTGGGGGGGAATCCGCAAGCTACCTCCTGGCTCCATGAGAAATTTTCCTCAAGAGAATGGTCACTTTTGCAGCAACTCCGCAATCGCCCACAGGCACTGCAGACGTCGAGTGTTGGCCGGTTATTTGATGCTGTTGCTGCTGTGTTAGGCCTGCGCGACTATTGCTCGTATGAAGGTGAAGCAGCGATGTTGGTGGAAAAAGAGGCCAGGGCTTTTCTGCGCCAGGCGGGCCAACTACCGCCGGCTATGCCTGTTAGCTGGACGCCTGCAGGGCAATGGGATGGTGCCGCGCTCGTTAGCCAACTCTCTACAGATGCCCAAGAGGGCGTAAATACCGGATACTTAGCCTTGCGTTTTCACCAAACGTTGATCGCCGTTATTGATCAACTTGCCAAACAGGCCGGTGTTGACCAACTGGCTTTTGCCGGTGGGGTTTGGCAAAATAGTCTGCTTGTGGATCTGGTTATTTCCCAACTGGGCAGTCGATACACTTGTCATTTTCATCAGCAATTGTCGCCCAACGACGAGTCCATTGCTTTTGGACAACTCGTCTACGATCACCTATTTGACAGCTAAGCAGGAATTCTCTGCTTACTGCTGGAACGCATATTGAATGATATTGGCCCCCATGCGAAGTGCCTGGATCCGAACCTCTTCCGGATCATTGTGGACATCCTGATCCTCCCAGCCATCACCTAAATCCGATTCATAAGAATAGAAGCAAACCAGGCGGCCTTGCCAAATAAGTCCAAATCCCTGCGCGGGTTTGCCATCATGTTCATGAATCTTAGGTAGTCCAGTCCGAAATGTAAATTTTTGGCGAAAAATTTCGTGTTCCCAGGGTAATTCAATGAATTCTAATTCGGGGAAAACCTTTTTCATCGCCACCCGCACATACGGATCGATTCCGTAATTATCGTCAATATGGAGAAATCCGCCGGCAATCAGGTAATTACGTAAATTCTGTGCCTCCAGATCAGAGAAAACTACATTTCCATGCCCCGTCATGTGCACAAAGGGGTAATTAAATAATTCAGCGCTGCCCACTTCGATGGTTGCGTAATCCAAATCGAAGTTGGTACCCAACATCTGGTTACAGAAGCGAGCCAGATTAGGCAATGAAGTTGGATTGGCATACCAATCACCCCCACCATTATATTTAAGCAATGCCATTTTCAAGGGGGCAGGTGCCTCTCCGGGGGCATTGACCATTGCCCACGACAACAAACTGCTCAACAATACTACCTTCCACATCTTGTCATTCTTTTTAGTATCTCCATATAAACGTCAGAACCGGGCATTGCTACACACCCGCCAATAAATTTTTTAGCTGCAGGGTATGTACCGCAACAACACCAGCCGTTTCCGTACGCAAGCGGTTCGCACCTAAGCTAACCGCCTGGAATCCCAATTTCAGCGCAGTGCTAATTTCCTCCACCGAGAAATCTCCTTCAGGCCCGATCAGAACCAAAGCCTCCTGCCCGGCCTGATGTGCTTCCCATAAATGAGGGCGCGGTTCATCATCAACATAAGCAATAAAGCGTTCCTTTTCTGAGCCCTCATGCTGCCCAATAAACCGCATAAAATCTGTAAGGGGGTCCAGCTGAGGTAAATAAGCCTGTAAGGATTGCTTAGCCGCACTCAGGATGACCTTTTCCAGGCGATCCTCTCGGATTTTACCTCGTTCAGAATGAAAACACTGTAAAGGGGTAATCCGGCTGACCCCAATTTCCGTGGCTTTCTCCAAAAACCACTCCAAGCGGTCCATCTGCTTAGTAGGGGCAATAGCTAAATGAATCCCCGTAGGGGTGGTGTTTTTGGATGGCCGCCGCTCCTGGATTTGTAATTGGCACTTTTTTTTATTGGCTGCGACAATGGTTCCGGTGTACCAGTTTCCCTGACCATCAAAAAGGGTGAGTTCATCGCCCACCTGATGGCGCAAGACCTGCATAGCATGGCGGGCTTCTTCTTCCGAAAGCTCGGCCAGATCACCCTTAATATCCGGACAGAAAAAAAGTTGCATAGCGCTAATTCCTTAACTCGGTCATAAAACTACTATTTCCCGCACAAAACCAGCGTTCAAATTCCTGGTAATGGGCAACGGGCGGAATCAGGATTAGCGGAAAAAGTTTACCTTTGTCCGCTGTCGCACAACATCGGGGCCACCCGTACTGTTTAGTTTTGCAAATATAACTGAGAATACGCACATGGATATTTTGATTATGGCCGGGCAGTTAATGCTAAGCCTTTCCATTCTTATCGTTTTGCACGAGCTGGGGCACTTTATACCGGCACGGCTATTTGGCACCCGGGTTGAAAAATTCTACCTCTTCTTTGACCCCTGGTTTTCTCTTTTTAAAGTAAAAAAAGGAGAAACAGAATACGGTATCGGTTGGCTACCGCTTGGGGGCTATGTCAAGATCTCCGGCATGATTGATGAGAGTTTTGACACAGAACAAATGCAGGGAGAACCTCAACCCTGGGAGTTTCGCGCCAAGCCGGCCTGGCAACGATTAATCATTATGCTGGGTGGCGTCACCGTTAACTTCATTCTGGGCTTCTTACTTTATGGTATGGTGCTCTGGGGCTGGGGTGAAACGTATATTCCCAACAGTGAAATCAAATTTGGTATTGCTGTAGACTCACTAGGGATGGATCTTGGCCTTAAAGACGGAGATAAGATCCTAAAAGTAGGCGGTTCCCCTTTCGAGAAATTCAATGATCGTCTGGTAGTCCGGGAAATCATCATTAATAATGCTTCTTCTATTGAAGTGGAACGCGATAATGAAGAACTAACCCTTCCGATTGACAGCAAATTTGTGGATATCCTCTCCCGCCACGAAAACAAAAACAAGTATTTGTTCGGTCCTCAGTACCCCCTTAAAGTGCTGAAAGTAACGCCGGATGAACCTGCTGCCAAAGCAGGAATCCTGGCTGATGACCGCGTGATTGGTATTAATGGGGAGTCTACACCCTATTTCCACCAGTTTTTTCAACGCGTTCAGCAATTCAAGAATCAAGCGGTTACGATAGAAGTAATTCGCCAGGATAAAGATACCCTATCCTTCCCGCTGACGACCACCGAAACGGGAACTATCGGTGTGCAAGCCTACCCGGCTTCCACCTATTTTGCAACTGCCCGCCAGGATTACACCTTGGGAGAAGCTTTACCCGCAGGGTTCCAGCAGGGCTGGAGTTTCCTGGGTGATCAGATGAAAGCCTTCGGACAGATGTTCCGCGGCAAGATCAAAGCGAAAGAAAGCCTGGGCGGTTTTGGTTCCATCGCAACGATGTACGGAGATGTCTGGCTGTGGGAGCGCTTCTGGAAGATGACGGCTATCCTATCACTGATTCTGGCCTTCATGAATCTCCTGCCCATCCCGGCACTCGATGGCGGACACGTAATGTTCCTGTTATATGAAGTTGTTACGGGCCGCAAACCCAGTGATAAGTTCATGGAATGGGCTACTATGATTGGATTCATTCTGGTAATCGGTTTGGTTCTTTACGCCAACGGCCTGGATATTTTCCGCAAATTTTTCCAATAGCTCCTGAAGCAATAGCGAATGGATTATTTCACGTATTACGATCTTCCGGTCAGCCTCCGTATGGACGAAGCTGACCTGCGGCGACGGTTTTTACAAAAAAGCAAGCAGTACCATCCGGATTTTTATACCCTCCAGTCGGAGGAAGCCCAACAAGAAGCGCTGGAGTTATCTTCCATCAATAACCTGGCCTTCAAAACGTTAAAGGATCCTGATTCCCGGATGCGCTATGTGCTGGAACTAAAAGGATTGTGGGGAGAAGAAGGCACTCATGAAATTCCCCAGGAATTTCTGCTGGAAATGATGGACATTAATGAAGGACTGATGGAACTGGAGTTTGACTTTGACCCAGCCCTTTATGCAAAAGCGCAAAATGACCTCGCCCTCCTCGAAGAAAATCTGCTGCAACAGATCCAACCGATTCTGGATCAGTATGATGAACAGATCAGCCCAATAGCGGATCTTTTGGAGGTAAAAAGTTACCTGCTAAAAAGAAAATATTTGTTGCGGATTAAAGAGAATTTGTCTAGATTTGCCACGCGTTAATTCAAAGGGGTTAACGGAAGTTCATTCACTGAAATATTCTGCTGCCGGAGTGGCGGAACTGGTAGACGCGCTGGATTCAAAATCCAGTGTTTGCAAGAACGTGCGGGTTCGAGTCCCGCCTCCGGTACATCTTATTCTGATAGTCAACAAACCAATTAGCCGAAGTGGCGGAATTGGTAGACGCGCACGTTTCAGAGGCGTGTGTCCATCGGGCGTATGGGTTCGAGTCCCATCTTCGGCACTTCCTGTACTATTCCATCTTTTCCAGGTTCACCAAGCAAAGTCGCTGCCAACTGCCTACTGGTTACTGGTTACTGGTATCTGGTATCTGGTATCTGGGTACTATCTTTGGTTACGATGTTCCCTTCTGCTCACTGCTCACTGCATAGATCAGGGCTTTTGCGCTACTGTCAGATTAACGGTTGCTCCCTGCAGTCCGGAAGCTGCTGCCTGCAGGTTAATGTCCCCGGGTTGTGTCCCTGCCCGTACAATAATCATAGCTTTCCCGTAAAACAAGTTGACAGAATTTGCCTGAAACGGGGAAAACGATTGTGGGTTCCCGTTCCCTACCCCAGCGATTGCGCCAGAACCTTTGACAGATAGGGTTACCTGGTTATCGGCAAGGGGTACCAGGTTACCCGCATCATCAAGGGCTTCCACCAGGATATAGGATAAATCCATGCCGTCTGCCTTCACGCGCACACGGTCAGGGGTGAGTCTTAACTGCGTCGCTTTGCCAGCTGTGCGGATAATAGATTCCCCCAATTTAGCCCCCTCCCGGTAGGCAACAGCACGGAGCTCTCCAGGCTCGTAAATTACGTTGGGCCACATCAGGCGAAAGCGGTACACAGAACTATCCGCCTTAGGCTGCTTGCATTGCATACCCAGCGATTTTCCATTGAGGAATAGCTCAGCGCAATCTCCATTGGTATAAACAAAAACCGGAACTTCCTGCCCCCGGCGATTTTCCCAATTCCAATGTGGCAGAATGTGAATAGTTGTATCTGCTGATTGCCAGTAGCTCTTATATAAGTAAAACCGATCTTTGGGAATCCCTACCAGGTCGACAATACCGAAATAGGAACTCCGGGAAGCAGCGGTGTCGCTCATACCCATTTTCTTCACGGTAATATTATCATAAGGAGTAGGCTCGCCCAGGTAATCGAAGCCCGTCCAGACAAATTCACCAGCAACATAAGGCTCTTCCTGTTGCCACATGAAATCGTCATCCGATATTTCTGCCCACCAGGGCGCATGCACATCATAAGAACTTACCTGCAGGGATTTCGTGAAATCTGTTTTCATGGCAGGCAAAGGGAACTCATAAAAACCGCGAGTGCTTACGGTGGATGCCGATTCAGTAATTATGACTGCTTTATTCGGTTCCATCTGTCGGGCTAATTGGTACCTGCGGTTATAGTTATAGCTGTGTACATCATACAAATCAAAGTGGCGAAGCCTCGCACTGCCCATATTGTCATTAACCATGGTGGTTAGCCGGGTAGGATCGTACTTGTTTACGTAATTCAGCATGGTATGCAGACGCTGAAAACCGTTATTGGTGTTCGTCTGAACATCTCCCATTTCATTTCCCACACTCCACAGGATTACCGAGGGGTGGTTGCGGTCCCGCACTACAAAGTTGCGGATATTCCGGTGCGCGAAAGCATCAAAATCCTCGCCCGGAAGCAAATCGGCCTTGCCGTCGTATTTATCAAAGGCCTCATTCAACACGACCAGCCCCATTTTATCGCACAACTCCAGTAGTTCCGGGGCAGCAATATTATGGCTATTGCGAATCGCGTTCACACCCATAGATTTCATTATTTCCAGCTGTCGCTCCAGCGCTCTGGGATATAAGGCAGCACCTAATGGCCCCTGATCATGATGCATATTCACCCCTTTAAGTTGAAGACGGCGATCATTCAGCCAAAATCCATCATCAGGTGTAAAGCGAATCGTGCGTACACCAAACGGAGTAAGATAGGTATCCCGGGTTTTCCCATTGACCTGCAACTGTGTCCGGACAGTATATAATACGGGGTTATCGACATCCCATCGGCGAGGGTTAAGCAGGGTAAGGGTCATTTCAATTTCCTGCGATCTCCCGGATGGTATTTTTTTCCCGATAATCCCGGATGCCACTACTACTCCTTCTGGATTCACTATTTCGTGGACAACAGAAACCGAATCCAGTTGTGCAGAGGCGTTATTGATCTGGGTACTTATTCGGACATCAGCATAATGAGGTTTGACAATGGGGGTAGTAACATAGGTTCCCCAAACCCCAACATGAATGGGATCAACGACAAGCAGTTGCACTTTCCGGTAAATTCCGGCACCTGGATACCAGCGGCTATCATGCTGACGGGTATCGGCATGAACTGCAAGCAGGTTTTTCTTCCCTGGTTGTATGAAGGATGTGATATCTACAAAGAAAGAATTATACCCGTAGTCCCAATTTCCTGCTAATTGTCCATTTACATAGATCTCCGGAAAAGCCATTACCCCATCGAAGATCAGGTACACCCTTTTCTGGGCGTAGCTGGTCGGGATATCCAGAAGGCGGCGGTACCACCCCTCCCCTTTCCAGGGCAATTTGCCCGTGCTCCCATCTCCATCCAGCAAAAAAGGTCCGGTGATAGCCCAATCATGAGGCACGGTAACAGCAGCCCAGTCCCGGTCGTTAAATGAAACAGCTTGAGCTCCCGTTTGTGGTCCTTGAGAAAATTTCCACCCATCGTGCAGGGTGAAGACTTGTCTTTCCTGAGCGGAAAGAGATACGGAAATAAAGAACAGCAGGCTTACTCCTACCCAGGCAAATGAGCGCATAACAGCTTATTTTGCCCTAAAATAAAATCTTTTCCAGATAGTTACGCCTTATTTCCCGGCCGCCTGCGCCCGGCGGACAAACATCTGCGCCCGGTTCTGTTCTACAACCTGGATCTCATAGGTTTCACCGTCTTTCATTTTCACCACCAGTTCCGAACTTTTCATCTTCGACAACTCTTCCATAAAGCGATTATCATTAGAAGTAAGCTCCAGGAAACCCTGGCGATAGCCGAAGTAATAAAAAATATCGTTGGGCAATTTGAAGTATACATAAACCCGATCATCCTCATTAGTCGGCATTTTGTACTCGACATAGGTTTGTAAAACTTTATTCACGGGTTCCCCTGCTATACTGACCAATCCCACATCTGTCTTCGTATTTACAAAAGACTGATAGTCCATATCCCAGCGCATTTTAAGGCCGCTAAACAGGAAAGTATAGGTATTGAGGCTCTTGGGTAATTCAAAAACACCGGTCGTCAGCGTATTCAAGGCGTTGTCCAATTCCTTGGATGGAGGCAGCAACATAGTGAACCGCCGCTTGTAATAATCAATATCCGACAGGTAAGTAATAGGTGCGGAGCCAAAACTGGCCGCTTCAATCTCATTTAGCATAATTCGAAGCAGCTTATCCGGGACTACCAACTGGAGTCCACTAACGATATCTATATCCACGGGTAAGGGCGGTAGGGTATCAATCAACACCGTATCCGGAAGTGGTGGGCGGAATCCCGTTTGCAGGGACCCGGCGGCATCCAGGCTGACGTATTTCAACCCCGAACCCAGGTTAAGACGGCCATCGCCGGTAACCTTTCCTGTTTTGTTATCAAAAACAATCTCCGCACCCCGATAATCATTGTGCAGCACCTTGGTTGAATCCCCAAAGATGAACTGATCCTTAGGCTTGTCATAACGAAAAACACCTTTAGCAGGTAAAATGGGGCGATCCTTCCGAAAGAACAGCGGCATCATAATTCGCGGATACATTGCCGTTGTTTCCTTGCTGAGGAATATCCCTGTTTCCAATGGTACCCCATCAAATGTCTTAGGGTTGTTATACTTGATAGCAAGATTACTTTTATCTCCCTCGCAGTTGATATTAAACCAGTTTCGCTCAGGCAACCGGTCTGCTTCCAGGCGGGCATAACCATCAAATTGCAGGTTCACCGATTCCGATGATAGCTTGATGGTCCCATAGAAGGCGGTTTTTTTGTCGATAAAAAAGCTATCGGCTTCGGTAACCTCTCCGTTTGCCCGGGTTGCCGTCCGCTTTTCGCTGGCGGCTCCTTTGCCAACTCGTTGTCCGACAACGTTGGAGAATTCTATTTCCTGTTGGCGCTCGCCAATATTGTACTCATAAAACCCTTTCGCCAGATAGTCCTTTCGCCCTTTTATATCGACCGCTGCGCGGAGGATTTTATGATTTTGATTGATGGTATCACAAATAATTGTAGCGTTCTCGAGGGTAGTCATTACGCCTCCTGCCTTAACTTCCACCTTACCGCTATCCGGGTAGATGAAGGCATCCGCCGATTTAATAAAAGGTACCTCTCCTATTTGCAACAAGTGGGTTTTGAGGTCGTAAAAAGCCGTTCGCCCCCGGAAATTTAATGAATCCTGGGTTGGAGCCAGGGAGGTAAAGGTTCCCATTTTTGTTGGGTCCGCTTTAAAATCGATGGTTGATTTTTTCATATCCCAGTCGAATTCATTCATGGATGTTTCGTACTGGTTGAAAGGCAATTTTGTCTTGAGGAATTCTTCATTAGCTTTGAAATTCCCAATCATTTTGTCAAAATCAACTGCTCCATAAATATTGGCCGTCTGAATGGCAATCGATTTATTATCCTCCGTCTTGATCTTGAGCTCGGTAGTGTCACCCGCAGCAGAAAAAGCGCCAAAGGCAAAATAATCCGACTGCAAACTTGCCTGAGGCCAATCGAGTAAGCCGGCACCTTTCAACCCTCCCGGAGTCAGGATGAGAGTGCCATCGAACGTATGTTCGCCCGCCTTATACAAAGCAAAAGGCGCATCCAGGGGCTTAACATACATGCTATCCTGGTAGGGATTCCAGGTGATAGCCACCTTGGTCCCACTGACCTGAGGAACCTCCGGATCACCGCGCTCTTCATCCAGCTCAAAAAACTCCGCCGAAGATTTCACGGAAGCTGGCCGAAATACAAAGTCTTCTGAATTGATGGAAGCTCCCAGGTATTTCAAGTTACCTTTCCCCCAGAGTCCGCGGTTAGTCAAGTCAACTTCCCCACTAAACACCCCTCGCTTATGGTAAACCGGGTAGCCGGTTTTAGGAGTTTGATGAATAAACCCCAGGGAGTAATCTTCAGGGCGAATGATCAGGTTCTCCTTGAAGTCCGGAAAAATGCCGGCAGAAACCAATTTGCCTTTGAACTGTACATCCTCGCGGATATAATCATCCAGTCGGTTAAAACCAAAGGGCTCAACTTCATAATAAAAGGAATCACGCAGGTAAACGGTATCCTTGGCAAATTCCCCATCATAATATACGTAGGCTTTTGACTTAGTGGTCAGGGAAGGAAAAATGGCAATATCCTCCCGCCCACTTTTATTATTGGGAGCATCTACCAATAAAATGCCGGTAAAATGTTCCAGATCAGAGGTAAGCGCCAGGGCGTTGACTTCTTTCGTTTCACTGGGACGTTTGTCGGGCAGAAAAAGACGCCATCGATCAATAGAATCCAACTGAAACTGAAACTTATCATAGTCGAAATGAAAATCCTTTCCGGCTAACTCTGAGTAACCAGCGCGTAATCGTCCGGTAAAGTCCATATTGCGATTGGCGCCGAGAATTAATTGTCCGGTATCCGGAATGATAGCCACCCGTTGCCGGTTGCTTACTTCCAGGAATTTCACGCCTTTTACATTAATCGTATTATTGCGCAGATTCATTACAGCATTAGTGCTGTCGGTATCGGAATTGATACGCAGCCGGTCGTAATCTTCTTTATTACTGGCAGCATTCGCATAGCGAAAAACCTTATCCTTAACTTCAATAAGTTGCTTCTCCGGGTCGTAATTGATAAACCCCTTCCCCACTAAATCATAGAGTAACGTGACAATATTCTCCACTCCAAAGCGAGGATTGATGATGCGGGCAATTTCATCAGCCGGGAGAATTCGCCGTCCGGATTTTTCCGCCTGGAATTTGATTGCCCCAACCGGGTTGACATTGGAAATACTTTGCAGCTGCTCGTATTCACGCTGATTGAAATAATCAAACGATTCAAACCGAACAGGGGGTTTATTGGCAATACTGATGGTAGGTTTTCCGATCAGCACCGAATCGCGGTCAATAAAAGCCAAAAGCTGCTCTGCATCGATATTCATTTTATGGGCAGAGCTGAAAAACAAATTCCGGTCACTACCCCGCTGGCCCCGAACGAGCAGTAGTTCTCGTTTGGGAATATTATACCTAAGATTAACAGAGGGATGATAAATGGAATCTGTTTTAAAGTAAAAAGTAGATTCCACACCTTGGCCAATAATAACCTCTTCCCGACGAATAATCAGCTTGTCTGCCCGGCCCGAATAGACCCGCTGTCCGCGGTTATTGACTAAATCGATACGAGCGGGGATACCGGTCACTCCCAAGCCGATAATAGTAGCTCCTTCCATCCGGAAACCACCCTGGTACCGAATGCCTTCCCCAAATTTGGTGATACTCAAGTCTGTTTCCGCTGACTGAAACCGAGGGAAAGAAGCTGTGGTACTATCTACATAAACACTGATTTTATCGCTAAAAACCCCAGGCACTTTACGTTCCCCAAAAAAGAGCGGGTAATGCAAATTAGCCTGATTGGACTCATACAGACCCCGGCGCACATCCAGTTCATATGCTCCTAATTCGGCATAAATATTGGGATCCATCCCGAGTCGCTCCCAGGTGACCCTGCCTCCTTTTCCTTCCCATTGGTTATCAAAAATATTGAAGATACCACTGGTTTCCACGATGCGGATGGAGTCGGTTTTGCGCCGGGCCACCAGGTCGGCCAGTGGAATAACCACCTGAGGTTTTTTATCTACATAAGCCAGTGAATAATCGGAGGCGCGAACCAACCAATTGGTGCCGCTATCCGAGGGGCGCAAGCGTTGATCGGTGAACCAGCCGGCCGCAAAATCCAGGAAGGTGGCTACATTATTTACCCGTTGTTCTTCTTGTGGAGCCAGCAGCGTGTCCAACATTTTATGCCATTCCCGAAACCGCCGTTCCGGCTCTGCAACTTGTTTCATTTGGGTAAGCAAAGCCAGGTAATCCCGCATCTGGGGGTTAGGACTAAGTCTTTTCAACCACATTTTTTGCAGGCTGCTGATCACTTGGTCCCGTTCGCCTTCGGCAAAATATCCACTGCGGAATTGTTGCTCAAAAGTTTTGAAAATTTCCTCCAGTTCTTTGTTCCCTGTAGCTAGCAATTGTTCCCCCAGCACCCCAATAAAGGCATTAGGGTCTGTAGGAAGCGTATCCGGGCGTTGTCCGGCAAGGAATAATGGAAAAAGTAGCACCAGCCCCAGCAATGGCCAGCGGGAAGTAAAAAAGAGGTAGCAAGACTGCATACACCAAACATATTTGAGAGGTACCGGCAATCAGGAGTTCGGGCGCAGTTGCATGGCTAACCAATCTTCCCGTTGGAGTGTCCGCTGATGGGAAAAACCAGCTTGCGTGGCAGCCTCCTTTACCAGAGTCTCATCGGATTGCAGGATTCCGGAAATTAATAAGGTACCGTCGGGTTTTAACTGCTTATGTAACGCGGGAAGACTGGCTAAAATTACGTTGCGATTGATATTCGCCAGGATGATATCATATTTGGTAACCGGGACGACTTCCAGGCCTCCGGCAAATACCTCCATAATTGCAGTATCAATGTGGTTTATCTGCATGTTCTCGAAGGTATTTTCGATAGCTGCGAGCTCAATATCGACGGCTTTAATGTCGGTAGTACCCAATTTCGCGGCAATGATTGCCAACACGCCGGTACCACAACCAAAATCAAACACGCGTTTGTGCTTGAAATCGAGTGTGCGCATCAGCTGGACCATCATATAAGTGGTGGCATGGTGTCCTGTTCCAAATGCCATTTTGGGGTTAATAGTAATATCCAGTGGAATACCTGGCATGGGCGGATGGAAATCCGCCCGAATGTAACAGAAATTATCAACCAGAACGGGCTCAAAATTGGCCTCCCAAACCGCATTCCAATTTTGTTCCGGCAGCGGCTCGGCTGTCCAGGTAAATGACCAGGAACCCATTAGCTGCCGGATTTCTTCTTCCACGAAATCATTCTTGGCTGCTGCTGGCAAGTAACCGTCTAATGCGGCATAGTGTTCTTCAAAAGCTTCGAAGGGGAGTTGGCTAAGCATCGCCAGCAATACCTCCTTTTGGTCATCTTGTTCCAATTGAAAATGGTAGACCCAGTACTCCATGGTTTTATTGATTAGACGATTCCCGATGACGCAAAGTAGCTGGAGCAACCCCTAATTTACTGTCCAGTAATACAGGTTCGCTGAGTTGTGACAAGCCCATCTTAATAATAGCCAGGTGATGGACTGCATGGTCGTGGATGTAACTAAACTCACGACCTATGGATGATAAATAGCGCGGGCGCTGCGCCTCCGGGTTAGCGGAAACATCAGCTAAAACATTTATCAGAGTGGCTTCATCCAGATTGCCCAGGCGTTCCATGAAAAGGGTAAGTTGTTCTAAAGCAAAACCGGGTTGATGTTCCAGGCGGATATCACGTTCCCGATCTGCATAATCAACTGTTCCCTGGACAACTCCACGATCCAAACATTGAAAAAAATCGACAATATGACGTACGTGCTGACCGATAGTAGCTCCTTCAAACAAATCCAGGTGGCGCGTGTATTGTGCTGGTGACAACTGCTGCAAAAGCGATTGCACACTTTGCTTCAAAGCAAAAAGACTCTCTTTACTCGTCATGTATATCTAGATTTGGCACATGAAGCTAATTACCCGAAGATCTCTTTCTGATTAGCCTTGAGGGTATTCAGTAACAGTGCCATTACCGTTAGCTGACCCACGCCACCGGGTACTGGAGTAAGGTAACCGGCAACTTTGGCAACTCCCGCATAATCCACGTCACCTGTCAGGCGGTATCCTTTTTCCCTACTGGCATCATCAACGCGATTCATTCCAACATCAATAACCACGGCACCCCGTTTAACCATGTCTCCGGTAATAAATTCAGCCTGACCTATGGCAGCGATAAGAATATCGGCACGCCGGGTATGATCGGCCAGGTTTTCCGTGCGGCTATGGCAGATCGTCACGGTTGCATTGCCGGGATTTGCTTTACGGGACAATAGAATACTAATGGGCGTACCCACAATATTACTTCGCCCTACAACGACCACCTCCTTGCCACTGGTTGGAATTTCGTAACGTTTCAACATCTCCAGAATACCAAAAGGAGTAGCAGGTAAATAAGCGGGAAGCCCTTGCGCCATCCGGCCAAAATTGACGGGGTGAAACCCATCAACATCTTTCCGGGGGTCTATAGCCAAAGTTACCGCATGCTCATCAATATGATTGGGCAATGGCAGTTGTACGATAAACCCGTCGATCGTATTATCAGCATTGAGGTCGCGGACAATTTGCAGCAACTCTTCCTGCGTTGTGGTAGCTGGCCGGCGAATCAGTGTAGAATCAAAACCTACTTGCTCACAGGAGCGAACTTTATTACGCACGTATGCCTGGCTGGCTGGATCATCCCCAACCAAAACAGCTGCTAAATGAGGCTTTTTGCCACCAGCAGCTACAATAGCCTGGGTAGCAGTTGCCAATTCTTCCTTAATGGTAGTAGCCAGTTGGCGCCCGTCTAAAACAATCATTCCTCCTGATATTAAGGGTTGAAAAAAAGAAGATCATGCCGAAGTTCGACTTACCTGGGCAAATTTAATAATTCCGCTGACCCATTCAGGGGCTTTTTACTACATTTGTTGAACCAGGAATTTTCCTTTGCCCGAGGTAAAAAAGCGGTTCTTTACACACCGCAGGACGATCTTTTATCGTTAGTAACAAATCTCTTTTTTCACAATATATAGAGATGTAATTTCGCTTGCATGCTGGCGTTCCTAAAAACTTTGTCTGTGCTAAACCTCTTTACCCGTCGGTTTTCCTCCCAACGGGGATTCAGCTTTCTGCTGGCTATGTTCATTTCCCTGGCGGCAGTTCATGCCCAGGTTTTTCCTATTTCATTCACCACTATCCGAACTTGCTCCGCTTTATTTACGGACAGTGGTGGTCTCAGCGGAGGCTACCAGGGAGGAGAATCGTTTACGGAAACGATTTGCCCCGCCAATGGGACCAGCGCCTTTACTGAACTGGTATTCAACTCCTGGAATCTGGCTCCTGGTGACCGCCTTTGTTTCTACGATGGCCAGGATACTAATGCACCCTTGTTACTATGTTCTGACCAACTTGCCCCCGGTGAACCTTTTATCGTCAGGGCCAGTGCGACAAACGCCAGTGGCTGCCTTACCGTTACCTTTACCAGTAATGCCGCTTTCGCCGAGGGCGGATGGCAAGCAAAAATTCAATGCGCCCCTGCCTGTCAGGAATTTGCCGTACGCATTGATACCGTTTTACCAAGTCCGGGGGCTCGGGGCCAAATTCCCTTATGCCCTGGAGATACGATTATTCTTCGGGCAAAAGGAGACTACCCAAAAAATAACTCCTCTTACTTGCAATCGGACTTCCTAACCAACTTCCGCTGGAACTTTGGGGATGGTGAATTAGCTTTTGGCCAGGAAGTCATTCATATTTACCGGGAAGGAGGTGGGTATGGGATAGACCTTACGGCTACTGATCAACGAGGATGTGTAAGCCGCAATACCGCTCGACTTCCGGTCGAAGTGTCCGTTCCCCCTGTGTTTGTTCCGGGAATCTCACTACCAGGAACCCTTTGCGCGGCGGACACCATACGGTTAGGAGCTGACCTGGGCCAAAGCCGAAACCGGGCGCTTTCTATTTTACCAGGTACTGGTTATTTTGATTTAGCCCAAAGCTTGAACGACCAGACCTACCTGGCAGATGGGCCTAACCCGCCTTTCACCAGTACTATCAACTACCATGCTTATTCAGCCAACCAGGTTATTACGGCTACCAGTCAGATTGAAGCCCTATGTCTGAATATTGAACATAGTTCTTTAAGGGACCTGGAGATAACGCTGCAATGTCCCAGCGGGAAACAAGTGTCACTAACGACAGCTGCAGCTGCGAAAGGTACCCGGGTTTTCCTTGGCGAACCTATTATCAACGATGGAAATGCCCAAAATCCAGGGGTTCCCTATGTATACTGTTGGTCCCCACAGGCCACCCAGCCTAGTTGGGAGAATTTCCTGGCCGCCAACTCAACCCTGCAAACGCTTCCTGCTGGCACCTACCAATCCCAAGACCCCTGGAGTAATTTACTGGGATGCCCTTTTAACGGTGATTGGCAGATAACTGTTACTGACCGGCTGGCTAATGATAATGGCTACGCCTTTTCCTGGAGCCTGGCTTTTGACTCCAGCTTAGTAGCCCCTCCGTCTTACCAGACAGCACTCCAAAGCCAGCGCTGGGTAAGCCATCCTGATATTTTTTTCCAGACTACGGATTCTGTGGGAATCGCCCCTTCCCATCCAGGCCTGTTTTATGTGCGGCATCGGGTTACCGACGAAACGGGTTGCGCATTTGAAACAGCACTCCCCTTTACAGTGCTTAGCCCCACTGATACAGCTTGTGCCAGTTGTCAATTCAGCATCTCACCACTCGCCGACACCAGTATCTGCCGGGGAGACAGTCTGCAGATTTCCTTAAACAACCAACTTACCCTGGATAGCATTCTGACCTTCCGGACCAACCCCCGGTATGCGATCGGCAATGCTAATCATCCACCAACGAACCCGTATGCTGCGGACCTCCCGGTAAGTGGCTTACCGTATTCGGTCATTATTAACCCCATTACGCAAATTGACTCAGTATGCCTCGATCTGGAAACCGATTGGGATGAGGATATCGCCCTATTCCTAAGAGCCCCCAATGGACAGGTACTGGAACTATCCACCAATAATGGCGGTGGATTCGATGATTACCGGCATACTTGTTTTACCCCTTCGGCCACCCTGCCAATCACAGCTGGTAGTCCACCTTTCACTGGAGTTTTCGCTCCTGAGGGTAATTGGAATGTCCTGGCTAATACGCCGGCAAACGGGACTTGGTCCCTCCTGGTTTCCGATGCCTTTGACCAAAATGCGCTGGGGCGGCTCAATGAATGGCAACTCTCTTTTCGGACCCAAAACGAGGTCACTTATCAATGGACACCAGTAGCAGCCGTTTCCTGCGACACCTGCCTCAATCCTGTTTTTCGTCCAGACACGACTACGGTTTTTCGTCTCAAAGCCACTGACACTTACGGATGTGTCTATACCGATTCCATCACAATCAGCGTATTGGAACCACTCCCTGCTCCAACTGTTTCCTGTTTTGCCAGCGCTCCGGGAACCATTACTTTTTCCTGGCCGCCTCTCAGTGATACGGCACGTTATTCTCTGCGCCTTTGGCGCGGAGGTCGTGATTCCCTGTTAACAACCCCCTGGCTGGATACAACCTATTTGGTAAGCGGGCTCAACGCAGGTGACAGTGTGCATTTACAGGTGAGCCTTTTTCAGGATATACCCTATCCCTGCGCACAGGGAACGGGCGAAAGTGGCTGTGTTTATGGACGCTGCAGTCTGAACATGAGTGTCATCTCACAAAAAGATGCAACTTGTGCCGACAGCCAGGATGGCAACCTGCAGTTGCGTATTGAGAATGGAGCAGCTCCTTTCCAAGTTCGCGTCAATAATGGTCCGGTTCAACAAGCCCTGACTTTTTCCAATTTATCCCCGGGAGATTACCTGGTAACGGTAGTAGATTTATTGGGGTGTACCGACACCCTGCCGATCACTATTGGTGCTCCCCTCAGCTTACAGAGCGGGTTGCAGGTTTTACAGGAAATAGCATGTAATGGGGACGCTAGCGGACAATTAGCCAGTACGCCAAGTGGTGGAACTGCCCCGTACCTCTTTCAATGGAATAATAATCAACCCGGAAATCCAGGGTTAAGGGATCTGCCTGCCGGCATCTATCGCCTTACCCTGACAGACAGCCGGGGGTGTCAAAGACTAGATAGTATTTCCCTGCGCCAGCCTGATGCGCTTCAGGTACAGGCCACTTCGCAAAATCCAAGTTGCCCCAATACTCGGAACGGCCAGATCACCTTAACCGCAGTGGGTGGTAGCGGCACTTATTCGTTCCGGTGGGCAGATGGCTTGTTAGGGGCATCCCGCAACAACCTGGCACCAGGCAGTTATTGTGCTACCGTGACAGATAGCAATGGCTGCACAACAAGTCTTTGTGAAACCCTGGTTCAACCTCCACCCCTGCAAATTGATTCAGTCAGACTTACGCCAGTGAGTTGTTTTGGAAGATCTAATGGTCGGGCAACCATTTGGGTAAGCGGCGGCACCAGCCCTTATCGCATTGCCTGGAATGATTCCCTCCGGCAGTCAGGACCTACTGCCAACCTGCTTCCTGCAGGTGCTGTCAATGTAACCGTTACGGATACGCTTGGATGTATCCTGACCGCAACTTATACCATCAGCAGTCCACCACCGATAATGCTCAGCCTCACCGCCACGGATAACCCCTGCCGGGGTGGGGCTGAAGGTACTATCCGTGTTGTGGTCAATGGTGGAACCGCTCCCTATCGTTATGCCTGGGAGAACGGGCAAACCGATTCCATTGCAACGGGGCTGGAAGCAGGCACTTACCGGGTAAGCATTACGGATGCTAATGGCTGCACGGCCAATGACCGGGCTACAGTCGGAGAACCCTTTAGCTTTATGGTTGTGGAAACTACCCAAACGACAAGGGGGTGTTTTGGCCAGGCGACGAACGAAGCCAGCGTTCAAGCTAGTGGAGGTACAGGGCCCTATCAATATCAGTGGTCAAATGGGGAAACAACCGCTATTGCCCGAGGGCTGGACTCGATTCGATATACGGTTACGGTAACTGATGCACGGGGTTGTTCCAAAGAATCCGGCATACTCTTGCGGGATTTACCCGATATGGATCCCAACATGATCGTCAATTCGCCTTCCTGTTTTGGCACCAGCAATGGAGCTATTGGTATCAATTTGATTATGGGGCGTCCCAATGCCAACCTCAATCAATATCAATTCATTTGGAATACCGGACAAGTAGGGGCAGCCATCCAGCAACTCATTGGCGACCAAACCTATACCGTAACTATTACCGATCCGCAGGGATGTACAGCAGTTGAATCCCGGACAGTGCGCAGCCCCAAACCCATCACCGTAGCGATTACTACCCAACCAACCCGCTGTTTTGGCAGCAATGACGGGGAGGCAACCATCAGCAATATAACCGCGGACACCCGCAATTTTACCTTCCAGTGGGATAATCGTGCGGGGAGTGCAACCCAGGAGTCTGTACGAAACTTAGCTGCCGGAACTTACACCGTTACTGTTACCGATGAAAATAGCTGTACGGGAATTGGGACCGCTTTGGTGGGTCAACCCGCAGCACTCTCGCTGCGCTTTGTCAGTCGCGATATTAATTGCTTTGGCAATGCCGATGGACGCATCAGCGTGCTGCCGGAAGGAGGAACACCCCCCTACCGGTATTTGTGGAATACGGGGGCCACTACTTCCGACTTGATTAATCAACAGGCAGGTGTTTATCAGGTAACCGTTACGGATGCCCAGGAATGCAGTACCACTGGCAGCAGGGAAATCAAACAAGCCACCGCCTTTACTATCGCCGGGCAGGTGGATAGTGTTACCTGTAACGGCGGGCGCAATGGTTCCATTACGATTAGCCCCAGTGGGGGCCGCAACCCATATGAATACAGTCTTGACAACCGAACCTTCCGGGGTATCTCCCGGTTCATCGGCCTGCAAGCGGGCAACTACACCGTCTACGTACGCGATGGCAATGGCTGCCTGCAGGCACAACGCTTTTTGGTGCCCGAGCCCCTACCCTTAGTGGTAGATGCAGGGGATCCGTCATATTCCATTCGCCTGGGTGATACCCTTGTATTGCAAGCCTCCGCCACCAATGCCCGGGGTGCAGTTGACTTTCAATGGATTGCACCTTACCCGGGCACCCTGTCCTGTCTGAATTGTGTGCAAACCACGGTAAGGTCCCAAAACACTATCACCTACCGGCTTGAGGGAACCGATAGCCGGGGTTGTCAGGGAGAGGACCGGGTTCAGGTCGTTGTGGAAAAAGAACGAATCGTGGTGGTGCCAACAGGGTTCACGCCGAATAGCGACCAAAACAATGATCGGCTCCTCGTTCACGGACAACAAGATGCTAAGGTGCTCAGCTTCCGGGTTTTCGATCGCTGGGGAGAACTGGTTTTTAGCGATAATAATTTTTCGGTTAACGATGAAACCCGTGGGTGGGATGGGTTTTTCCGTGGCCAGGAGGCCGCCTCAGGCGTTTACCTTTGGTATTTGGAGGTGGAGTTTTCGGACGGATTCCGGGACATCCGCCGCGGACAAACCACACTAATCCGGTAAATTAGCACAACCCAAAACCGAAATTATGCCTTGCATGCAATCATACCGCTGGACGCTTCTCTTCTTTGTCATCTGTTTCTGGGGGCAGGCAGGCAAGGCACAGGATCCTCGTTTTTCCCAATTCTATGCAGCGCCTGTTTATCTGAATCCAGCTATGAGTGGCGTTTTCCCCGGTGCTTACCGGATAGCAATTAATTACCGGGACTTATACGCCAGCATTGTTAATGAAAGACCATTCCGCACGATGAGCGCTGCCTTTGAGTACCGTGCACGGGCCGGGCGAAATGATTTTTTTTCTATGAATTTACAAGCGCAGCAAGACCAGGCAGGCTTGGCCCATTTGCGCCGTAACCAAGCGTTTATCGGGGGAAGTTTTCTTAAAAAGTTAAGCGGCGGGCGCTATTCCTCAAGCGAGCAATTTCTCGTTGCAGGAGCCCAGGTGGGCATTGCTCAACAGGCGCTGCGCTGGGATGATCTTTGGTTTTCGGCACAGTATAATACCCAAACCAATTCGATCGACCCCAATGGCCCTAGTGGCGAAGCTTTCGCGGGTGCCAACAGTCGATCCTATCTGGATTTCAATGCCGGCATACTCTGGTATGCTGTTTTTGACGATAACGCCAGCTTTTTTGCCGGTGGTGCATTGCACCATATTAATCAACCCAGCATTACCTTTCTGGAAGGAGGCAGCAATACCATTAACCGACGCTGGACAGCCCACCTCGGAGGTGAAATTCCCCTGGGAAAAGCCATCAGCGCCATGCCTGGTGCAGCGGTAAGCAGCCAGGGCCCCGCCATGAGCATCACCCTGGGTAATAACTTTCGCATAACCAACCACGACTGGAAGGAACTGGCGCTGCGTGGTGGCCTGTGGGTTCACGCTTCTCGCCAAACCGATACCAACCTGGGCCTGGATGCTCTTATTGTTGCCGGCATACTTGAGATGGAACGTTGGAACCTGGGTTTTAGCTACGACGTTACCGCCTCCAGCCTCCGTCGTTCAAACTATAGCAAGGGAGCCATGGAAGTAAGTTTAATTTATGTGCATCCAGCTAGTTACCGCAGCAAAGTTGAATGTCCGAAGTATTGATAAGTTCGGTGTTGGTGATGAAAAGCGATCTGTATGAGCTGAAAAAATAACTGGTTCCATGCAAGGGTTCCGATAACTAAACTTCGGAAGTTTAGTTATCGGGGTGTAAAAAACTATTTCCAACTCCCCCTCGGGACACAACCCTACCTGGTCGTAGTCCAACCGTACGATCTGGCAGGACGATTACCCATTCTTTAAAAAGATTCCGTATTTTAGAGGACACTAAGCTGTGCATCAGCGGTCATCGCAACCCTAAAACCTACGGCGCCATGAGTCTCAATCCATTTCAATCCATTGCGTTGTGTTTTTCCGGCGGCGGATACCGTGCCTCGACATTTGGGCTCGGCAATCTAGCCTTTTTAGACCATCTGGGATTACGCAAACAGGTTAAAGCCATCTCCACCGTCTCCGGAGGAACGATTACCGGGGCAGCCTATGCGCAAGCGCAAATTGATGGTCAGGAATTCCCAGCATTTTTCCGGAGCTTTTACGATTGGCTGGCCAACGATCAACTGGCGGCCAATGCCATAAGCAATCTGAATAATGACCGCCTATGGCAGGATTCGACTTATCGACATAAAAGGCAAACACCTATTAATGCCTTTGCTATTGAATACCAAAAAGCATTTCCGGGCTCTTTGGGCGAAATCGAAGATGCGATTGAGGCCGGCAAGTGCCACGTAGATCGCTTTGTGTTTAATGCGACCGACTTCTCCCATGGGCTTACCTTTCGCATCCAAAATCAAGCGGACAAGAATAAGTTTGGCAACTTTTACACGCCCTTCCTCAGTACGACCCAACGTCATGCCGTAAAACTGGGCGATGCCATCGCTGCTTCATCGTGTTTTCCGGGAGGGTTTGAACCGATTGGTTTTCCAAATGATTTTTTGCCGGTTGAGCTGCGCCCTGACGATCTGCCAGAAATGGGCATTATGGATGGAGGCATTCTGGACAACCAGGGGATTGAAAGCCTTTTTGCTTCCGGCAAACGAATGTATGATTCCTATTTCATTTGCGATGTGGAATCCCCCTACGTGGGCTCACCATTTGCTTTTTCGGGTGTTACTCCATTTGCTCGCCTTGTTACCTGGTTAATCCAGATCTGGTCTTTACTGTTGCTTGTAGCGGTTACGGCTACTGCTTTTTGGTTAAACCTTCCCTGGTTAGCCGTGTTCCTTGGGGCTATATCTTTGCTTTTATTCGCTCTTCGAATAGGTATTTGGTCGATAAGCAAAAAAGCCCAGGCAATGCTGGGTCTTCCCCAACCCCTGACAATGCCCATTCACAAAGTTGGCAATTACATCCTTGACCGGATGAACTCACTGCTCAGCATGGCTAACGATGTCACCTTGAAAGGAAATCGACGCAACAGCTATTTCCTGCTCTACAACTTCTATGAAAAAGAACTCAAAGGTCGCCGTATTGCCAGTACGATCTACGAATTACGCTGCCGCAATGCAGAAAACCAACCCGAAAACGAGCGCTATTGGGATAAAATCAAACCCATCATTGGCGAAATTCCAGACAACCTGAAGAAAATAGCCGCTGAAAGCGCTGCCTTCCCTACTGTCTTGTGGTTTACCCCCGCTGACCGGGAAAACAAGATGCTGGACAAGCTTATCACCACGGGAATGTTTACCGCATGCTATAACATTTTAGCATTAATTATTGGCGAATGCAGTGAGGAGCAACGCCAGGATCCGGCAGTACAGGAAATTTACACCAAAACCTTAGCCGCCTGGCAGCGCTTTGCTACCGACCCTTATTGGTTGATAAATGAATTGAAAGGCTAAAGGTGTGTCAACTTTGAAAAATTAGGGGTTGCCATAGAGATTATGACCGAAACCTGACTTAGAAATCAGAAATAGAAATCGGAGACATCCCGAATTCTGATTTAGTGGCAGGCAGGGTTTACCCGCCTTTGGAGGGCAGGCTGGTTTAGAGCCGCCACTCACTCCGCTCGTAGCTAGTTTAGAGACGCACCTGCGGTGCTGGTTTAGAAAGTTTAGCAAGTTAGTTTAGAAGCTTAGCGTTTTTGATAGGTTTAAGGCTATTTGTATGCTAACATAGTATCTCTAAACCGTGAGCGTAGCGAGTTCTCTAAACTAGTAGGGAGCGCCAGCGACCTACGACTCTAAACCAGAAATCCAGATTGTCCAAAATTTGGGTTGGCTCATGTTTCCAAGTTGAGCAGACCACTGATCTTTTTATTCATTACTCATCGAATAGGGTTGATCAGCTTTAGCTGTGCCTCGCTGGTAATTGGGTTGTACCCCCATTTGCAGCCTTAACTCACCGCCGCGTAGTATAGTTTCATGCGAAAGCCAATTGGCGGTCCAGGATTTACCATTTAACCGGGCTTGCTGGATATAAACATTATTGGGGCTGTTATCCACTGCCCGGACGGTAAAGTGCTTACCGTTTTCCAGATGAAGGGTAACACTGTCGAATAGCGGGGAGCCTAGTACGTATTGGCCACTTCCCGGACAAACGGGATAAAACCCTAATGCCGAAAAAACAAACCACGCTGAAGTCTGGCCATTATCTTCATCCCCGCAAAGCCCGTCAGGAGTGGGGGTATACAGGGTGCGCATCACCTCCCGCAGGCGTGTCTGGGCTTTCCAGGGAGTGCCGGCATAGTTGTACAGATAAATGGCGTGCTGGATGGGTTGGTTACCATGGGCATACTGCCCCATCCCGGCAATTTGCATTTCCGTGATTTCGTGAATAGGAAAACCATAATAAGAACAATCATAGGTAGGCGGCGAGGTAAAAACAGCATCCAGTTTATCCACAAATGCCTCTTTCCCTCCCATGAGGTTGATCAATCCCTGGGGATCATGAAAAACCGACCAGGTATAATGCCATGAAGAGCCTTCGGTAAAGGCATCTCCCCACTTATCAGGGCGAAATGGTGATTGAAAAGTCCCATCTTCATTTTTGCCCCGCATAAACCTGGTTTCCGGGTCATAGAGTAGTTGGTAGTTTCGGGCCCGTTGCGCCAGTAAATCCACTTCGGCTTGGGGTCTTCCTAAGGCTTGTGCCAGTTTCCAAATGGTGAAATCTGCATAACTATATTCCAAGGTTCGGGCAGCATTTTCCCTAATTCCCACATTGTAAGGAATGTACCCCAGGCTGTTGTAGTATTCCACCCCATATCGCCCCACGGAAGATAAGGGGCCTTCTTCCTGTGTATTTTTCCAAATGGCTTCGTAAAGTACATCAATAGGAAAATTTTGAATTCCCTTGAGATAAGCATCCGCAATAATGGCGGCAGAATTGGACCCGATCATGCAATCACGATGGCCTGGGCTGGCCCACTCCGGCAACCAACCACTTTCCCGGTAGGCATTGGCCAATCCTTCCATGATTCGGGCATCCAACTCCCTATACATGACGGTAAAGAAGGGGAAAACAGCCCGGAATGTATCCCAAAACCCATTATCGGTAAACATATACCCCGGTAACACTTCTCCATTGTAAGGGCTATAATGCATAACTTTACCAGCAGCATCATATTCATAAAAGCTGCGGGGAAAAAGTAACAGGCGGTACAATGCTGTATAAAAATTAATCCGGTCGGCTTCGCTGCCTCCCGTAACCGCCAGACGCCCCAGCTCCCGCTCCCAGATGGCCCGTGCTTTGGCCCGGGTGGTATTAAAATCGTCACCGCCAATTTCCCGGGCCAGATTCAACTCCGCTTGCTCCCAGGAAATAAAGGAAGAAGCTATCCGAACATTTACGGGCTGTCCTCTTTGAGTCGTTAGATGCAACACTGCACCGGTATGATTTCCTTCCTGGCTCAATTTTCCGGCGAATAAGGTGCTGTCTTGCCAGGTATCTACAGCCTTTATAGGTTGATCCAGATACAGGACGAAGTAATTGCGAAAATTACCAGGTACTCCCCCACTATTATTGGAGGCATAGCCCCGTACTTTACCTTGTTCCGGAAAAACTTCAATAAACGAGCCCTTATCAAATGCATCTACCAATAAATAGGCATCATCGGTAGTCGGGTATTGAAACCGGAATTGTGCCGCCCGTTCGGTGGGAGTAATCTCCGTCCAGACATCATAATCCGACAGATACACCTGGTAATAATCAGGTCGGGCTGTCTCTCGCTTGTGCGAAAACCAGCTCCCCCGGTTTTTACCCGCAAACAGTAAAGTATCGGTGATTGGCATCAAAGAAAAAGCACCATAGTCATTAATCCAGGGTGAAGGTTGATGGGTCTGTTTAAATCCCTGGATTTTATATGCATCGTAGGTATATCCCCAGCCATCGCCCATGGGGCCCGTCTGTGGAGTCCAAAAATTCATCCCCCATGGCAAAGCAATAGCCGGATAAGTGTTGCCATTGGAAAGCTTAAATTCTGAATCAGTTCCAATCAATGGGTTTACATAATCCAATGGACTGCGGGCCGACTGCCCCTTTACAGGGTTTTGGATCCAGCAAAGTGCTCCTACCAGCATGATCTGCTTCCAGCTTTTCATAGTTGCTTTTCGGTTTCCCCTTGAAAAATCAATATAACCATCTACAGCCTAACCTCCATAATAACGACCCGGATCGGCAAGTCCTTTAGGAGTGGATTATCAGAGCTTATCTCCTGGTCACCCAGTAAAGTATCCGGAAACTCACCTTCACCCGCATCCAGCGTAATCATCAGGTCACTCGAGATAGCGCCATCGTTCCAGTTGGTTACCGCTCCACCGTAATCCCAGCCAAAACCATAAAATAAAAACGGCTTGCCATTTATCGCCTGTAATTCGGCCATAGTGGTACCCAAGGTGATTCCCTGATCTGTTTTCCATTGCGTATCTGCCCGGGATATCCGGATAAAAGCCGGTTTATCCATGGCCACCGTAGTGTCATAAACAACCTCCAATTCACTCGGTGTATCGGGAAAGATGATGTAGCCCGGCATCTCATACCCCTCCGCAATATAAATGGGCTGTTTTTTGATATTTTCAGCGCCAAAAGTCTGAATCAAATCATTCTCACGGGCTGCTGATGCAGCCAAGGGACCTACCCGTTGTCCAGGGACAATAATAAAATCATTAGTTGGGCGCGGAGTCGTTCCTGTTTCGTGTGTCCCCTCCCGGGAAGTGCAACTTGAAGAAAGTAAAACGATTAGCAGTCCAAAAGTCAGCGTAAAATTCAACCAGTATCCTGGCAATGTCTTCTTCATCTGTTCTGTAGTTTTTGTGTTTTAGCTAATGTTTTTGACGGAAAGTTGCAGCCCCTTCGACGACACCAGCCTGTAAAAACTGCTGGTCGGTGCCAAAACACACCAAATCAAAGCCCCAATCCATCAATTCCGTTACAAATGCTGCCTTCCCGGTAAAGATTCCGGTGCGTAAATCGTGACTTTGTGCAACCGTTCGTACCGCTTCAATGGCCTCCCGCAGCGGGGGATAATGAATATCTGCTAATCGTTCCAGGCCCAGGCTGATACTCAAATCATAAGGTCCTATAAACAAGCCGTCGAGCCCGGGAACTGCCGCTATCTCAGCCACCTGGCGCAGGGCTTCCCGCGTTTCGATCATGGCAAAGGTAAGCACCCGGCGGTTAGCCGTTTCCCGGTAATCCTGGTCACTCCGCAACTGTGCACGCATCGGCCCAAAACTGCGAATTCCCTCCGGTGGATACCGACAAGCCTTTACAAATGCTGCAGTTTCGGCGGCGGTTTCCAAACTCGGGCAAATAAGCCCTTCTGCGCCGGCATCCAACATTTGCATGATATGGGATGGGTCATTCCATCGCAGCCTTACCAGAGCGGTTTTATCACTTGTACTGATCGCCTGTAGCATAGCCAGGGCAGAAGTATAGTCCAGTAACCCATGTTGCATATCCAGGGTAAGCGAATCCCAGTCCTGCCGACTCATTACCTCAGTCACCCAGGCGTGAGGTATACATAAAAAGGAGTTGGTGGCCGTTTTGCCAGCCTCCCATTGCCGAAACAAGCGCGTATTGAACATGAAACCAATTTTTCCAAGTGATCAATTGAACAAGGAAAATAATCATTTCCCGCCAGCGGGTCTTGTTTTCCCAAAAAAAGTACATGCAAGAAGCAATTCCTTTTACTCCTCAACAATCACGATGCGTTTCCCTAATGCTTGCTGGCCGGCGAATAGGCGCAAAAAGTAAGCACCATTGGCACGGACTGGCAATTCCAGGGGTAGATTATAATGGCCGGCCGGTTGTTCTTCACGAAGCTGCCATACTATCCTACCCTGAGCATCCAGCAATACCAAGTAAACGAAGCCGGATTGCTGTAAATCGTAGCTGACCCAACATTGCGCCGTTGCCGGATTCGGAAATACAGATAATCGGCCTATGACCGGGTTGTTTTCTGTCACCGGCGTAACTGCTCCGCATTGGTATATTGCTTCCCAACCAGACCCTGACTGGGAAGCATTTGACCGAAAAACCAGGGTAAGGTGGTTATCACTGGAGGTTATTGATTCGGGGTCATGGGCCCCGGTATAACGCCTGAGAAGCAGTTCTTCAGCAGGCCTGTTGCCATTGTAAATCCAAAGGGTATCACCAGTTCCCAGATTGAGCGTATTGAATTGTAAAACCACCTGGTTGTTCGCTGGCGTAGTAATGGTTTGTGTGAAAAACTCATTGGCATAATAATTCCCCAATGGCCCGCCGCCATCGTAAAGGGTATCAATACAGGGGGTCATAGCACAGGTAGTCAGGTTATTGAGCAGGGCTTCCCAATAGTCCGGATATCCTGCATCATACCCTAAAGCCCAAATGCCAATGCCGGCTAAGCCCCGCTGCCGGACCAATCCCAAGCGCTTTTCCAGGGTTGCCGGGGAATTGATAAAACATTGCCGCCAATTATCACCCGACTGGAAACTGTAGTAGGTTGACATACTGCCCAGGTCCCGTCGTGAATCCCGGTAGGTTTCCGGGTGATCCCGCACATACCGATAGGTGCGGGCTGTCTGAAAATTCTTCGTTGTCGTTGCCGGTATGGTTGGCCCTTGCGTTTCCCATTCTCTTCCATAGTAGGGTAATCCCAGTAATAGCTTTCCGGCAGGTATTCCAACCTGGCGGTAATAGGTAACCGAGCGCGATAAATTATAATTATAGCTTTCCTGAAACCGGTACAAGGGGTCGGTAGGTCCGGCCTGGGTACTACCACTCCAGTAATAATCATATCCCATCAGGATGAACAGATCAACATAATTTTCCAACTCCGTAACTTCAAAAACAGCACTCCAATCCACTGCCGGGATGGCCATGGACAATTGAAACCCTGGAATCACCGGCCGCATTTTCTGGTTTAGTTCACGGATAAAAGCCGTGAAGTTGGCTCGTTCCGCCACGGGAATGGCTTCAAAATCGATATTAATACCCTGCGCCCCGCGTTGTTGTAGCAAGGCAATCAGGTTGTCGATAAGGGTTTGCCGGGCTTGTGCACTGCGCAAAAAGATACCATGGTTCGCAAAGAGCGTAACACATAAACTCACCCGTACCCCCTGCGATAATGCCTCGGAAACTACGGCCGCCGTTGTCCAGTTATTCGTTGTCCGTGCCTGACCGGAGACAGGATCTAGCTCGTAAGAAAAGTAGGATAAGTCGGATAACAATCCCCAGTCATAATGTTGTTCCAGGCCGTTACTCCAGTAGGGGTGCCAACCAAAAACTAGTTGGGTTAACTGGCAATCGTTTGTCTTTTTTACTGGTGTGGCTGTAACTCGCTTATTTATCGCCTCCCACTCGCTTGGTAATATACCTAATTGATGAAAGTGTTCCTGTTCTTCCTGATGAATGGAGGTTGGGATAAAAGCAGGCTGTTGCCCAAATCCCAAAACGAGCAGGCTGGTGGCTAATAAAAGGCAAACTGGTAAAATCGACTTCCAAAATTGCATAGGGGGAGGTGTTTTTAGGGAAACGCCAGGAAGATTAATCATGGTATTTTCATTTTTGCGGTAAACTGTTTCCGCACCTATAAAAATCACCTTTTATGCTGAAAAGGATCATTCCCGGTTGATGATAATTGAAGGATATTGAAATGAATCGGGTCCCATTCCTGGTACGAAGTGATTTGGGAAGATAATAGTGCCGCCGGTGCTGCTCACGACAATACAACGCAGCCTCGGGTAAGGATTGTAAGTCTGGAATTTGCAAATTATTTCGGGAGGGAATAGGTTCTTAATTTTTCAGTAAAACCCACGAGTATGTATCTGTACGTAGAAATGTGGAAACCACGATCCAGCTGGAGTACGGTTCCTACCGAACAGCGTAAAGAATTCCTGAGCCAGTTGGTTCATGGCGTGGAACGCATGCAAAAACTAGAGGTAGAGCTAGTTGGCTTCACCCTGGGCGAGGAAGCACAACATAACCCGCTGGACTATCAATATATGGTAGTCTGGAAAATGCCAAATAAGGGCCATATCCATATGCTGGAGAAAGCCGTTCGGGCAGAAGGCTGGGATAATTTTTTTACCATTTCCCATGCCTGTGGCAAAATAACTCCCGTCAAGGAGTTAATCACCGATATGGTAAAGGCGTGAGCAGGTTAGCGCTAACCCCTATTGCCTCACAAAAGGTATCGTAAGGACAGCCCCTTGCACCACCATTCTCAAAGAATACCAACCGGCGGAAAGATTCTCCTCCAACGGTTGTTGGTAGTAGCCTGCCCCCTGCCGTTGTGACGGCCAGAGTTTAACAACCCGCCCCAGATTATCTACGATACTAAGTTGCACCTCAGCACTTTCTGGAAGTTGATAAGCAATTACTTGCGGGCCCATCGCCGGATTCGGAGAAACCTCAAGTTGGTGGCGGGCCAGCAATACCTCGCGGGTATTGGTAACCAGATAGCCTCCTGCCGGAGGAGGTAAGCGCTTGGAGGTATACAGCCGGTATTCGCCTGCCGCCAGATTCAATGTCTGGGACGTGGCAATCACCGTTATACTATCCCCGGTAAAGTATTCATACCAGATCCCTGTCTGTGGAAAGTTGTAAATAGCAGCACTGGCAGCCAGCCCGGCATTGGCTAAAGCAACCACCTGGAACTCGGAATGCCGCAAAGTCAATTGCTTTCGGGATATGCTTCCAAGGTCAGTGGTAAAATCAGATGTATGAAATACGTCGTAGGTATTGCGCAGGTCGATTAAGGCTTGGGTTACCCGGAATAATCGCTCGCGGTTGGGGTTTTGTAAATAATCCCACCGGATAGGCTTCGGGGAAAGACGGCAATCGCGTACTACGCCATCTTCGCAGGTGTTGATCGAGTAATCATAGCCTAACTCGCCAAATTGCCAGAGCATTTTGGGGCCTGGTGCCAGGTAAAAGAACATACTGAGCAATTCAATCCGTTCCAATGCAGTAGGTAACGAGCGAACGTTATAACTGCCACTTGAAAGCCCTTCTTTTAACGCCCGATACATCAGTCGTTCTTCATCGTGGCTTTCCATGTAAGCGATCTGCCCGGGTTTGGTCCAGCCCCGGTTGCGGTAATCCAATTCATTCAGACTGTTAGCTGTTCCCTTGGCGGCATTGGAAAAAGAACCATTCATGTTACGCCACACCAGCATACCGTAATTAATCAATTCGGTTTCTTCGGTATTGTCGGCAAAATGTTCCAGGATTACGTAGGCATCAGGATCAGTCGCCCAGATGGCATCTGCATAATCTTTCCAAATGGCTACCCGGCTGGCATCATACTGTCCCCACAAACCAACATTACCCAAGGTGTTTTTCTGCGTAAACCCTTTGGAAAGGTCAAAACGGAAGCCATCAATCCGAAACTCTTGTAGCCAGTATTTGAGAACTTGCTTCATCCAGGCTTTCGTTTGGGGGCTCTCATGGTTAAAATCATAGCCAACATTGAAATCGTGACGAGCGGTTGGATTAAGCCAGGGATTGTTGGCGCTTGGACGAAAATTAGCATCATCCCAAAATAATTGACACAAGGGGCTCTGACTGAACGCATGGTTAAAAACAGCGTCCAGCACGACGGCAATCCCCCGGGCATGACAAGCATCTACTACAGCTTTAAACTGCGCCGGAGTGCCGTAGTATTTATCCAATGCCATATGATAAGAGGGATTATAACCCCAGGAAATATTCCCTTCAAACTCATTCACCGGCATCAATTCCAGTACATTAACACCTAGTGCCTGCAGGTAGTCCAGCGTATCCAGCAGCGTCTGATAATCATGCGTAGCCAGGAAATCGCGCATCAATAATTCATAAACCACCAGTTTTTCTTTGGCGGGTGCTTGAAAGTTAGTCGTCTGCCATTCGTAAGCGAACAATTCTGGTGCAACAACGCTGACAATGCCCTCCGTTTTTCCAACAGGATAAGCAGGAAGTCCCGGGAAAGTTGCCGGGGTAATAAACCGATCTTCGGCGGGGTCCAAAACCAGGGTGCTGTAGGGATCTCCGAAACGTCGTTTCCCGTCAACCAGATATTGGAAGCGCAGCGGAGTTCCTGGGGCTGGAGCAGGCAGCTCTAACCATTGGAATGTACCATCCAAACTCGTAATCATCTGATAATCGGTTGATAAACCCCAATTATTGAAATCGCCCAGAACGAATATTGCCCCTTTGCCCGGTGCATTTAAAGAAAGCCTGATTTTTCCATCAGGAAGTACATTAATTCCAGGCTGTGTACCCGCCGGAGGGTCCTGCCGGGCCAGGGTTACCGGAACGACATACTGAAACCGCAGGGTATCTGCCGTACCACTGCCGGTAAGGGCCCGTAACTCTATTTGATGGCCTCCCGGATCACCAGCATTGATCAGGTGCGTCAGTCGCGTACCGGATGTCTCAGCCAATTTAATGCCGTTATCCCAAAGACTTAATGCGGCATTCTCAGAAACCACTCCCTCTACCGGCAGGACCGCACCCTTTGACAACACCAGCGTTGCGCCGGCTGTGGGATTAATTAACCGCATGGCTAATCCCGGGTTATTGAAAATATCGTAAAAGATATCTTTGCCTCCGGTATCTTTTCCTTCACGGCTACCCGTAGCATTACGAAATACCATAGCTAACTTGAGTGCCATCTCTTCCGCTGGTATTTTATAATACTGGCGAATGCTCGGAGAAATTTCATACTTGTAAACATTCGGCCGGCCAGCAACCGGCTCCATCGCCCAGGCGGCATTAGCCACCCCCCAGGAAGTTGGTACGTATTTCCAGTCGCTGTTACTCGTGGATTTATCCGTAATAACTCCTGTATGGATATACACCGTGCATCCACAATCTTTCAATCCCGCAGTACCTTTGGTGGCGTCAAAATAGATGGTTACCGGTTGGTCCGGCCTGGGGAAATAGGGTTCTGTCCAAACAATTTCCTGGGCAGAAAGCGGCCCGAAAAGAATTACCCATAGGAAGAGAAATGTATGCTTTTTCATCATGGTGGTGCACTATTTATTTTACAACTCGAGGAATTTAGTTCTTAAACAGCCATCATCAAGCGGCAGCCGTCTGGCAAAAGGACCGAAAACAAGCTTGATCATCCTGGCAATTCTATCCGGTCTAAATATAAATAGATTCTGGCGTTTCAACAGTGGTGGTTTTGCCTTATTCCAGACAATGCTGCTCGTATCGCAACATGGGGTACTTTGACCTGGGTGGAGCGCTGGAGATGCAAAATCAGTAATGAGCCCCTTCGAAACTTTCTCTTATAGGCTGCGCCTTATCCTATTTACCCCAACTTACATTAATTAAACCCCTACTACCCTATCAAGTTCTTGGCAGAAACCACTAGTTTGTGCCCATGAAAAAATTGACACTAAAACCGAAGAAAGAAGACGCTATCCGCCGTTTTCACCCTTGGATATTTTCCGGAGCCATTGCCCGTACGGAAGCGGGAATCACCGAAGGTGAGTGGGTTGAAGTTTGTAGTGCCCAGGGAGAAACGTTGGGTTTTGGCCATTACCAGCAGGGGAGTATATGTGTGCGACTGCTCACTTTTGGGCCGGAACCCGTTCCTGCTGCATTTTGGCAGGAAAAAATAGCCCAGGCTTATACCATGCGCCAAGCCTTAGGGTTGGTCGGCAATGACCAAACATCATGTTACCGCCTGGTCCACGGGGAAGGCGACGGGTTACCCGGACTTATTATTGATATTTATGACCGCACGGCTGTAGTCCAGTGCCATTCCATCGGCATGCATGCCGACCGGGCAGAAATCACTGCTGCTCTGCGGAACATTTACGCGGATCAGCTTATTTCTGTTTACGACAAAAGTGTAGAAACATTGCCTTCGCAATATGCCGGCACTTGCAAAAATGAGTATTTGTGGGGAACCCCAGCCGAGGCCCTGGCTCGGGAAAATGGTCACTCTTTTTATATTGACTGGGAAGGAGGGCAAAAAACGGGGTTTTTCCTTGACCAACGGGAGAACCGGCGCTTGCTGGGAAGCTATGCTGCTGGAAAATCGGTATTGAATGCCTACTGTTACTCAGGCGGATTTTCCATTTATGCACTTGCTGCCGGAGCTACCCATGTTGACTCCGTTGATGCCTCAGCGCGGGCTATCGAATTGGTAGATCGCAATGTTGCAGCTAATCCGGTGGATGCAAGCCGCCATCAGGCTCATACTGCCGACGTCTTGTCCTTTTTGCGGCAGCAACCCGAGTTGTACGACATCATCATTGTTGACCCGCCGGCCTTTGCCAAAAGTCGGGAAAAACGACATAATGCAGTACAAGGATATAAGCGTCTCAATGCCCAGGCATTAAAGCAGGTTAAACCTGGCGGTTTACTATTTACCTTCTCCTGCTCTCAGGTAGTAGATAAGCCGCTATTTTACAATACGATCGTAGCGGCAGCAATAGAAGCAGGTCGTCAGGTACGTGTCCTGCACCAGCTTAGTCAGGGACCTGATCATCCGGTAAGTTTGTTCCATCCAGAAGGAGATTATTTAAAAGGACTAGTTCTCTATGTAGCTTAAACAGTTGGAC